>NZ_JARUBL010000001.1:2400000-2768750 GCF_029626155.1 Solwaraspora sp. WMMD1047
CGCCGGCCCAGCCCGCTCATGCGCAGCCCGCTCACGCCCAGCCGGCCCACGCCCAGCCGGTTCCCGCGCAGCCGGCCCACGCGCAGCCGGTTCCCGCGCAGCCGGCCCACGCGCAGCCAGTTCATGCGCAGCCGGGCTCCGCGCAGCCGGGTCAGTCGGCTCCGCCGCAGCCGGGCGTCCCCGGGCGGCACGGGCAACCCTCCCATCCGGGACAGTCCGCGCCGCCCGCCTATCCGGGTCAGCCCAGTCAGACTGGTCAGCCCGGTCAGCCCGGTCAGCCGGTGGTCCCGCCGCCGGGGTCGCCGTACGCGCGGCCCCCGGCCGCCTACTCACCGGCGCCGACGTCCGCGTCGCCGTTCGACCCGCAGTCGGCTCCGCCCGCGTTCGGCGGACTGATGGCCCCGGGCCAGGATCAGCCCCGGCGGCCGAGTTGGCCGGGGATCACCGCGCTGGCGCTGGTCGTCCTCCTGCTCGGCGTGGTCGGCTTCCAGGCGTACCAGATAAACCGGCTCTCCGACCGGCTCGGCGACGCCGACCTGCGGCTGGCCGAGGCGCAGGCGTCCGACGACGGTCGGCTCGACGAGCTGGAGGGCCGTGCCGGGGTGCTGGAGGAGCAGGCCGGCAACGTCTTCAACCCGGAGGCGATCTCCAGCGCGGTGCTGCCCAGCGTGTTCCGGGTCCGGGCCGGCAGCTTCACCGGAACCGCCTTCGCGGTCGGTGAACCGGCCGCCGACGGGGGCACCAACCTGTTCACCAACTACCACGTCGTCGAATCGGTCTGGGACAGCGGCGGACGGCAGGTCTTCCTGGAGCGGACCGACCAGCGGTTCCCGGCCACTATCGTCAAGGTCGACAAGGGCAATGACGTGGCCCAGCTTCGTACCGACAACAAGTTCGACGGCCTCTCCACTGCCGCCGCCGAGGTGAAGTCCGGGCAGCAGATCATCGTGGTGGGCGCGCCGCTCGGGCTGGCCGACACGGTGACCACCGGTGTGGTCAGCACCGCCGCCCGCAAACTGGAGGACGGATCCGGCACCCGGATCCAGTTCGACGCCCCGATCAACCCGGGCAACTCCGGCGGACCGGTGATCAACGGCTCGAAGCAGGTCGTCGGGATCGCCACTGCGAAGGCGCGGGACGCCGAGGGCATCGGCCTCGCCGTCCCCATCAAGACCGCCTGCGACGAATTCAAGATCTGCTGACCGGGCCACCCCGTCAGCGCCGGTTCCGCGGACACGTGCCGCCGCCGGTCCCCGTCTCCCTGGAGGAACTGCAATGTCCTACCCCCCGACCGGTCCCGGCGGCGAGTCCGGCAACCAGCCGGGCGGCGGCGACCCGGGCTACTCGCTGCCCCCCGGCCAGCCCGGGCAACAGCCCTACCCGGGTCCGCCGGCCGGGTCGCCCTATCCGCCGCCGCCGACCGCTCCCCAGCCGGCGTCGCCGTACCAGGTGAACCCGCAGCACCAGCCGCCGTCGTCCGCGCCGCCGTACCAGCCGCCGTCCTCGGCGCCGCCGTACCAGCCGCCGTCGTCCGCGCCGCCGCACCAGGCGCCGCCCACGGTGCCGTTCCAGTCCGTGCCGCCCTCCTCGGTGCCGCCGTACCAGGCGGCGCCCCAGCAGGGCACGCCGATGTCCGGCCCGCCGTACGGGCAGCTGTCCGGGCCGCCGATGTCCGGGCCGCCCGGTCCGGGCGGGCCGTACCCGGGCGGCGGGCTGCCGCAGCCGGCCGGTGCCGGGCCGAAGCGCAGCCCGATGGTGCTGGTGCTCGCCATCGTGGCGGGCCTGCTGCTCCTGGTGAGCGGCCTGATGACCGGGCTGTTCGTCACCAAGTCGAACGAGGCGAGCACCCAGACCAACCTGGTCGCCGAGCGGGACAGCACGATCGACGCCAACCAGCAGGAGATCGAGCGGCTCAAGCGGGATCTGGAGCAGGCCAACCAGAAGGTCCAGCAGACCGAGCAGGACCTGGCCGGCACCAAGACCGACCGGGACGAGCAGGAGCGGCAGAAGCAGGTCATCGGGCAGTGCCTGGAGTCGCTGGCCGCGGTCGGCCAGGCGCAGGGCGCCGCCCGGGACCGGGCACTGGCGGCGGCCGAACGGGTCTGCTCCGAGGCGGAGGACTACCTCTGACCACCGACCGGTGAGCATCCGACCGAGGTGAACCAGCCGATGGAACCGGTTGTCGCGCAGCTCGCGGCGGCCGGTTCCATCGGTTCATCCGGCGACCGGCGCCCCGGGTCGGTTGTTCTCCGGGTCGGGCTGTCAGGCGGCGCCGGTCGGGCTGTCAGGCGGCGCCGGTCGGGCTGTCAGGCGGCGCCGGTCGGGCTGTCAGGCGGCGCCGGCGGGCCGGGAGGCGGGCAGGGCGGTGACCCCCGGCGGCGGCAGGCCGGCGGTGGAGGCGAGCAGCGTGCACCAGGCCAGCAGATGCGCCTCCAGGTCGTCGCCGAGCGGAGTCCAGGACGCCCGGATCTCGATGTCACCGGCGGCCGGCGGGCCGGCCAGGTCACCGAACCGGGTGGACATGGTCTGGGTCACGGTGCCGCCGAGGGCCCGGTGCGGCGCGGCCAAGGCGTCGAGCGCGTCGGTGAGCCAGGTCCAGCCGACGGTGGGCAGCAGCGGGTCCGCCGCGAGGTCGACCTCCATCTCCGCGGTCACGTAGGTGACCAGCCGCAGCGTGCCCTCCCACGCCTCGTGCCCGGCCGGGTCGTGCAGCAGGATGAGCCGCCCGGTGGCCACCTCGTCGCCGGCGCGCAGCACGGTGCCGCTCAGCGCGAACGCGTACGGGGCGAGTCGCTGCGGCGAGCCCACCTCCTCAAGGAGGATCTCCTCGCGGGGCGCCGCCGAACGCAGACCGGCGACCGCGCGGGCGAAGGTCTCCGGGAGCACGGTCGGGGGTGCCATGTTCGCAGCCTAAGCCGATTCCGGGTCGGATGCCGGTGCGCCGCGCCGGGGTCCGGACCCCCTACGGCCGTTCGGATACCCGGGAGTAGCCCGACGGGCCAGGTGCCGACCCCGGGACACCGGGGACGGATCGCGGCGCACGCCACAAACCGGGTGGCGGGCACCGGCCGACGGGCAGGCCGTGGCACGATGGCGGCGATGAGCACCGCTACCACGGGCAGCCCGGCCCGAGACGGAGAACCCGTGACGGGTGGGCCGGCCGACTCCCCGTTCGTCCGCGCCTGCTGGCGACGGCCGGTCCCGCACACCCCGGTCTGGTTCATGCGCCAGGCCGGCCGGTCGCTGCCGGAGTACCGGGAGATCCGGGCCGAGGTCGGGATGCTCGACTCCTGCCGCAGCCCGGAGCTGGTCACCGAGATCACCCTGCAGCCGGTCCGCCGGCACGGGGTGGACGCGGCGATCCTGTTCAGCGACATCGTGGTGCCGCTGACGGCGGCCGGGGTGGACCTGGACATCGTGCCCGGCACCGGTCCGGTGGTGGCCGAGCCGGTGCGTACCCTCGGCGAGGTCGACCGGATCCGCCCGATCACCGCGGCCGACGTATCCTATGTGGACGAAGCGGTCCGGATGCTCGTCGCCGAGCTGGGCCAGACCCCGCTGATCGGCTTCGCCGGGGCGCCCTTCACGCTCGCCAGCTACCTGGTCGAGGGCGGCCCGTCCCGCACCCACTCGCGGACCAAGGCCCTGATGTACGGCGCGCCGCAGGTCTGGCACGCGCTCTGCGCCCGGCTGGCCGAGATCACCCTGGAGTTCCTGCTGGTGCAGGTCCGGGCCGGCGTCTCCGCGGTGCAGCTCTTCGACTCCTGGGCCGGCGCCCTCTCCGAGGCCGACTACCGGCGGTTCGTGATGCCGCACTCGTCGGTGGTGCTCGCCGGGCTCGCCGACACCGGCGTGCCCCGGATCCACTTCGGGGTCGGCACCGCCGAACTGCTGGCCGCGATGGGCGAGGCCGGCGCCGACGTGGTCGGCGTCGACTGGCGTACGCCGCTGGACGCGGCCACCGTGCGGATCGGCCCGGACCGGGCGGTGCAGGGCAACCTCGACCCGTGCCTGCTCTTCGCACCGTGGCCGGTGATCGAGACCGAGGTACGCCGGATCCTCACCCAGGGCCAGGTCGCCCCCGGCCACGTCTTCAACCTCGGCCACGGCGTGCTGCCGGAGACCGACCCCGACGTGCTCACCCGGGTGGCCGCCCTGGTGCACGAGGCGTCCGCCCGCTGAGCCGGCCAACCGCCTGACATGAGCACCTCCGCCGGACCCACGCCGGACCCGGTCCGACCCGGCACCGTCCGCGCCGGTGCAGGCCACCCCGGCGCTGGCCGCGCCGGCGCTGGCCGCTTCGGTCCGCGGATCGCCGTCGTCGGCGGCGGGGTGACCGGGCTGGCCGCCGCGCTGCGGCTGCGGGACCGGGCCCCGGCCGGCAGCGAGATCACCGTGTACGAGCAGTCCGCCGCGCTCGGCGGCAAGCTGAGCACCGGCGAGCTGGCCGGGTCGGCGGTCGAGTTCGGCGCCGAGGCGTTCCTGGTCCGCGACCCGACCGGCGCGGACTCCGCCGCCGTCGCGCTGGCCCGCCGGCTCGGGCTCGGCGGCGACCTGGTCCACCCGGTCGTCGGGCGGGCCGCGATCGTGGTGGGCGGTGAACTCCGGCCGATCCCGGCCGGGACGCTTGTCGGCGTACCCGGGGATCTGGCCGCGGTGGCGGCGGTGGCCCGGCCGGCCGCGGACGCCGACCGGGACGGCGGCCGGCCGCTGCTCGGCCCGGACGAGGACGTCGCGGTCGGGGCGCTGGTGCGCGACCGGCTCGGCGACGAGGTGGCCGACCGGCTGGTCGACCCGATGCTGGGCGGGGTGTACGCCGGCCGGGCCGACGACCTGTCGCTGGCCGCGACGATGCCGGCGCTGGCCCGGACGGCCCGGACCGAGCCGACCCTGACCGGGGCGGTACGCGCCGCGCTGGCGGCGGCCCCCCGCACCGCCGGCGCCCCGGTCTTCGCCACCGTCTCCGGCGGGCTGGGCCGCCTGGTGACCGCCATCGAGAAAGCTCTTACCGACCCGGCGGGCGCACCGGCTCCGGCCACTGGCGACCTGGCCGGTCCGGCCGATGGGGACCCGACCGATCCGGTCGATGGCGGACCGCAGCCGCCCGGCGGTCCGGTGCGGATCCGGCTCGGTGCGGCGGTGCGCGAGCTGAGCCCGACCCCCACCGGATGGCGCCTGGTGGTCGGACCGACCCGGGGGGCCGAGCTGGTCGAGGCCGACGCGGTGCTGCTCGCCCTGCCGGCCCGGCCGGCGGCCCGGCTGCTCGCCGGCCTCGACACCCCGGCGGCCGGCCTGGTCGGCGCCCTCGACTACGCCAGCGTGGCGCTGGTCACCCTGCTGCTGCCGCCGGACGCGGCCGGGCGGCTGCCGGCGCTCTCCGGGTTCCTGGTGCCGGCCGCCGAGCGCACCCTGATCAAGGCGGCCACCTTCTTCACCACCAAGTGGGGCGCCCGCCCGGACGGCCGGGTGCTGCTGCGCGCCTCGATCGGCCGGTACGGCGAGGAGCAGCTGCTGCACCGACCGGACGAGGAGCTGGCCGCCACCGCGCACCGCGAACTGGCCGGCCTGCTCGGCGGCCTGCCGGCACCGCAGGCCAGCCAGGTCCGCCGCTGGGGCGGGGCACTGCCGCAGTACCGTCCCGGCCACCTCGGCCGGGTGGCGACCGCCCGGGACCGGCTGCGCGCCACCCACCCGACGATCGCGCTGGCCGGCGCCGGCTACGACGGGGTCGGCATCCCGGCCTGCGTCCGGTCCGGGGAGGCCGCCGCGGAGGAGATCATCACGTCCCTGGGAGGATGGACGGCATGAGTGCGGACCAGACCAACGCCGCCCGGCTGCGCGAGTTGAACGCCAGCATCCGCTACACGATGTGGTCGGTGTTCCGGGCCACCGGGCCGTTGCCCGCCCAGCGCGACGAGATCGCGGCCGAGGTCGAGACGCTCTTCGGCGAGCTAGCCGGCAAGGACGTCGTGGTCCGGGGCAGCTACGACCTGGCCGGGCTGCGCGCCGACGCCGACCTCATGCTCTGGTGGCAC
This sequence comes from Solwaraspora sp. WMMD1047, assembly GCF_029626155.1. Classification (NCBI taxonomy): domain Bacteria; kingdom Bacillati; phylum Actinomycetota; class Actinomycetes; order Micromonosporales; family Micromonosporaceae; genus Solwaraspora; species Solwaraspora sp. WMMD1047. The sequence goes on from NZ_JARUBL010000001.1 coordinate 2,406,036, forward strand.
GCGCCGTCCAGCGACGCGCTGCAGGAGGCGTACGCGCTGCTGCGCCGCACCGCGCTCGGGCGGCACCTGGCGCCGGTCTGGTCGCAGCTCGCCCTGCACCGGCCGGCCGAGTTCAACAAGAGCCACGTGCCGGCGTTCCTGGCCGGCGAGGCGGCCCGCGCCTACGTCAGCGTCTACCCGTTCGTCCGCTCCTACGAGTGGTATCTGCTGCCCGATGAGGAACGCCGCGAGATGCTCGCCGAACACGGCCGGATGGCGCGCGGCTACCCGGACGTGCGGGCGAACACCGTCGCCTCGTTCTCGCTCGGCGACTACGAGTGGATCCTCGCCTTCGAGGCCGATGAGCTGCACCGGATCGTCGACCTGATGCGGGACCTGCGGGCCTCGCGGGCCCGCCGGCACGTCCGCGAGGAGATCCCGTTCTACACCGGCCGCCGCCGGTCGATGGCCGAGTTGGTCGCCGCCCTGCCGTAACGGACGTCGGCCCGTTCCGACCCGCCATCGCTGGCGCCGGCCCCGCCTCGCCCGGCACCGGCCCGGATAGCTGCCGGTCAACGCGGGAGCGGGTGTGTCGTCTCGCTAGGATCCGCACTGAGGGAAGGCGGGGTGTGGGGATGCAGCCGGTGGTTCCATATCAGCTGATCGAGGTGCTGGGCTCCTGTCAGGTCGGCAGTGTCTGGTCCGCTGTCGACCCGGAGGGCACCCAGCTGACCGTGGCGGTGCTGGACGCGGTGGTCGCCGCCGACGAGCGCTGGCGGGCCGCGTTCACCGCGACCGCCAACGCCCTGGCCCAGCCGGAGGCGGGCGGCCCCCGTTATCTCTGGGCCGATTTCTCGGCACCGGCGCCGTGGGTGGCGTACCCGGTGGACGGGACGGCGGGCGCCGAGCAGATGTTCCTCGCGCTCGGGATGGACTACCAGCCGGTGCCGCCGGACACCGCCGCGGCCGGTCAGCCGGCCGAGCGGCCGTTGGACGCGCTGCCGGCCGACGGGTCCCCGTTGGACGACACCCAGCGGATCGACGCGGCCGAGCCGGTCGAGCCGGCTGCCGACGCGGCGGACCAGCCGTCAGCGGGCCACCCCGACCAGATCGGCCGGCAGCCCGCGCCGGGGCAGCCCGCCGAGCCGGCACCGCCGCAGGTCGCTCCACACTCGCCCCCGGCCGCCCCACAGCCGCCGGTGGCGCCGCAGTCCCCGGTGGCGCCGCAGTCGCCAGGTGGTCCCTGGTCGGAGCCGGAGCAGCCGGTGGGCTACACCCCGTCGGTGTACGTGCCGGCGCAGCAGATCCCCGGGCAGCGGCAACCGGTCTCCGGACCGCCGTTCGGGGTGTCGGCGCCACCCAACCAGGTCTCCTCGCCGCCGCACCAGATCTCCTCGCCCCCGCACCAGGTCTCGGCCACTCCGCATTCGACGGTCTCCCCGGTCTCGCCGGTCGGTTACACCGCGTACGACCCGCTCACCGCGCCCGGCCGGCGGATCGAGCCGACCGAGCCGGCCCGGCCGCGCCGGACCGGCCTGTGGATCGGGATCGCCGCGCTCGTGCTGGTGCTGCTCGTCGGCGGCGGGACGTTCCTCGCGCTCTCCGGTTCGGACGGCGAGGACCCACCCGTCACGGCGCCGACCGCGAGCAGCGTTCCGTCGGTGGCGATGCCGACCGCCTCGCCGCTGGCGCCCGGCATCGAGCCGCCGCGGGAGGGGGAGTGGCCGGCCCAGTGGCCGCGATTCAGCAGCTCGGACGGCATCCAGACCCTCACCGGACTGGACGGTCTGGGCTTCACGGTGAAGGTGCCGAAGGGCTGGCAGTGCGACCCGGGCGGCCGGGCCGAAGGGTACGCCAAGTACAACTGCGGCGCGACGGCGGACGCTGGCGCAAAGATCGGCGGGGAGATCGTGGTGCGCACCTGCCCCGAGCCGTGCGCCGGGGACCAGCAGCGCGCCATGCGCCGGGCCGAGGAGGCGTGGGGGCTGCAGTGGGTCTCGACCGGACCGCTCGCCGCGTACGCCGAAAGCAGCTCGTTGCAGGTCGACGGTGAGCAGCGCTACGGCCTGGTGGTGGTGGCGTACTGGCGCAGCGGCCCGGACGGGGAGATCGACCGGCAGCTGGTGTTCCGGATGACGGCACCGGTGGACGGCGCCAACCAGCTGCGCCGGGTCGCCAACTACCTGCGGGACACCATCATCTTCTGACCCGGCCCCCGACCGCGGGGCATCGACTCAGTGCGGGGTCCGGACCGCCGGCGCCACCGGCGGGACGTCGGCCGGTGGCTGCGTCGTCCGGGCCGGCTCGGCGGTGGGTCGGTCCGCCAGGTCGGCGCCGAGGCGGGCGATGATGATCAGCGGGAGCCAGCCGACGTAGCCGGCCAGCGTGGTCGGTAGGTGCGACGCCTCCAGCCAGGACACCTGCGTGAACGCGACCAGGAACAGGCCGGCGGCGGGCACCCCGGCGGCCAGCAGCGCCATCGACCGGCGCCAGACCAGGTAGAGCAGTACGCCGAACAGGACGGTGGCGAGCAGACCGCCGACCACCAGGAACTGCACCAGCACGTTGTGCGCGTGGCTGAACTGCCCGCCGAGCGCCTCGGCCAGGTCGGGCTGGTTGTCGAAGTAGCCCGGCCCGAACCCGAGGAGCGGAGCCTGCGCCCAGCGGTCGAGCAGCGCCGCCCAGATCCGGCCCCGCTCGCTGAAGGCGGCCGGGTCGCGGGTCAGCAGCGGGGCCGCGACCGTCAGCACCAGCCCGGCCACCACCGGCACCGCCACCGCCCACCGCGCCAGCCAGGTCGTCCCGCCGGCTGCCCCGGTGCTCTCCGCCGTCCCGCCCAGGTCGGCGGCCCGGCTATGCGGCAGCCGGCGGGTGAGGGCCGGCAGCCAGCGGATGATTCCGTAGCTGACCAGCACCGCCACGATCGCGAGTTGGCTGGTCCGGGAGCCGGTCCAGGAGGCCGCGAAGAGCACCACCAGCACCCCGGCCCGCCGCAGCAGGGCGTTTCCGACGCAGAACAGGAAAGGCAGGGACAGCGCCAGCGTCAACCCGAGCACGTTGGAGTGCGGGTACGGCCCGGCCAGCAGGCCGCCGAGGAAGCCGCTCTTGGCGCCGGCGGCCGAGCCGGACAGCAGGCCGAGGTCCGGGCGGACCAGGGCGAGCAGGATCGACCCGAGGGCGGTACCGGCGCCCAGCACGCCGATGGTGGCCAGCACCCGCGGCGCGGGGCGCTGCAGCCAGACGGCGACGGCGGCCAGCGGCAGCGCGGCCGAGACCGGCCCCGGCAGCTCCCCGTTGACCAGCCCGGACAGCTCGATCGCGACGAGCGGCGCGAGCAGGACGGCGAGCCAGCCCAGCCGGTGCGGTGGTCGGTTGCGCAGCAGACCGTGCACCGCCAGCGCGGCCGCCAGCCCGATGAACGCCAGGCTGAGCAGGTCACCGATGGCGTCCGCGACGGCGGGTGCGCTGTTCTCCCGCGAGTTGAACTCCGGCCGTCCGCTGTCGAACAACTGCACCAGTTGCGGCACCACCAGCCGCGACCAGGCCAGCATGATCAGCGCGGCGACGCCGATGGTGCCGAACCGGCCGCCGGGGCGGACCGCGCCGGAGGCCGGGCGGGGGCGGGGCGGCGCGAGGCGCTGGATCAGCGCGGCGGCGTGGTCGATGAACAACCGGACATCCTCCCGGTACGGGATGGTCAACATGCGCAGCGACGGTGTCTCCGGCGTCCGGCTGACGGCCGCGGCGGCGACCAGCACCGAGACGCCGTAGCCACCGAGGCTGGCGACGGCGGCGCCGACCGCGCCCCAGGGTGCGAGGAGCAGCAGCAGGGCGACCCCGGCGACGGAGCCGGCGACCAGCGCCGCCGACGACCGGCTCGCCCGGCCGTGGGCGAGCAGCACCGCCGAATAGATGATCATGCAGGTGTAGAGGGTGGTGGCGAGGCAGAGAATGATCGTCGGCAGTACCGCCGGGGCGAACGGTCGACCGAAGACCCACGGCACGGCCACCGTCGCGATCGCGGCCAGCAGACCGCAGGCGACGACCGAGGCGAGCACCGCGAGCCGGGCCACCCGGGTCGCCCGGCGCGGGTCGTCGCTGCCGGGGCGGCCCATCAGCACGGTCCGGGCGGCGGTCGCGATCACCATCGGGATCTCGGCCACGCTCACCGCGACCGCGTAGTAGCCGAGCTGCTGCGCGCCGATCACCGGCAGCCCGATGATCTGGTCGAGCCGGGCGCTGGAGATCGCCGCCAGCACCCCGGGCAGACAGGCCAGCGAGTACGCGGCCAGCGACCGGATCGGAACGCCGGCGGAGGGCTGCGCCGGCTCCGGTTCCGTGGTCGCGGACCGCAGCCGGGCCAGCCCGGCGACGAGTCCGACGGTGACCGACGCCAGGAAGAGCAGACCGGCCCAGAAGGCGCTCAGCTCGAACGCCAGGCAGGCGAAGACCACGAGCGCCGTCCGGGCCAGCGCGGGCAGCACCTTGACCAGGTTCACCCCGCGGATGTCGGCGGCGCCGGTGAGCGCCCCGATCAGCAGGTTGGCGAGGATGTGCAGCGGCGCCAGGCAGGCCAGCAGCAGGAACTGCCGGTAGTCGGTGCCGCCGCCGGGAAAGACGAAGAGGCCGAGCAGCGCGAGCAGCGCGACGCCGAGCAGGCCGAGTGGCACCGCCGAGACCAGGCTGACCAGGGCGGCGCCGCGCCGGGTGAGGCGGTTCTCGCGCAGGTGGAAGCTGAGCGCGTCCTGCAGCCCGTAGGTGCCGATCCAGCCGCAGACGACGATGGGCAGGGTCAGCGCGGCGTAGAGGCCCCGCCCGTCCGGCCCCAGTTCGCGGGAGAGGAACGGGCTGACCAGCAGCCCGCTGATCGGGATCAGCAGGTTGGCGGACGAGGCGGAGAGCAGCTTGCGGGTCGACATCAGCGCCCGTCCCCGACGAGGTGGTCGGCCAGCGACCCGGTGAGCCGCTGCGCGAAGCGTTCCTCGGAGAACTCCCGGCGGACCAGCTCCAGCGCGTCGTCGGCCATCGCCGCCAGCGCCGGCGGCGAACTGGCCAGGATCTCGTCGGCCAGTTCGGCCGGGGTCCCGGCGAGCCGGACCGCCGGGGTGGACGGCACGCCCTCGGCGCCGACCGGGGTGCTGAACACCGGCACCGAGTGGGCCAGCAGGGTCAGCGTCTTGAGCTTGACGCCGGCACCGCTCCAGACCGGCACCACGCCGGCCCGCGCGGTGGCCAGCACCGGCCGCAGGTCGTCGACGTAGCCGAGCACCCGGACGCCGTCGTGACCGGCCAGCTCCCGCTCGACCGCGCCCGTCAGCCCGGATCCGACCAGCGACAGCGTGAACCCGGCCGCGCGCAGGCGCGGCCAGCCCTGCGCCAGGAACCGCCGCAACCCGTGCAGATTCGGCTGGTACGCGAAGCTGCCCAACCAGACCAGCCGGTCCGGCTCCGGCCGGGGCAGGTGCCCGGTCGGCACGGGTACGCAGCTCGGCAGCGTGCAGTCGGCCCGCCGGCCGTGGCTGCGCAGCAGCCGGTCCGCCTCCTCGGTGCTGGTCACCGAGACCGTCGCGCAGTGCGCCAACGCCGCCGCCTCGAACCGGGTCGAGATTTGCGCGAGGTATCGGGCGCGCAGCCGGTGCGGCGGGCCGGCGGCCTCCGCCAGGTCCTGCCGGCTGCTGGCGGCCAGCACGTTCGCCTTGTCCCAGTGCCAGCGCAGCCGGGTTCCCCGCAGGTAGGCGCCGGCGGCCTCCCCGATGGCGATGCCGTGGCCGGTCCGGTCGCGCAGCTCGTCGTGCAGCGACCCGCTGTAGCGGGTCCGGACCCACGGCGGCAGCCCACGCAGCAGCGACTCCGGGTAGCGCCCGGCCGGCCCCAGCCGGTCCAGCCGGTAGCCGGTGGCGACGTGGTCGCGTACCTCCACTCCCGGCAGCAGCCCCCGCAGCTGCCGGACCTGGTCGTCGGTGGTGGTCGGCCGGCGGACCACCAGCAGGGTGTACGGGCGGACCCGGGCGAGCGCCCGGAGCATCATCAGCACCCGTACCGGGTCTCCCCGGTCCGCCGGCAGCGGAAAGTAGGACACCACGACGGTCAGCTCCATCCGCCCGGCCCTCCCCGCCCCGGACCGGCCGCGCCGCCGGCAGGTGGTGCAGCGGTGCCGGTCGGTGGTGCAGCGGCGGTGCCGGTCGGTGGTGCAGCGGCGGTGCCGGTCGGTGGTGCAGCGGCGGTGCCGGTCGGTGGTGCAGCGGTGGTGCTCGCCGGTGGTCCGGCCAGGTCGCGCCAGACCGCGAGCAGGCGGTCGGCCTGCCGGGCCGGGGTGAACTCGGTCCGGATCCGCTCGGCGAGCGCCGTGGCGCGACCGGCCGCCCGCTGCGGGTCGGCGAGCACCTGCCCGATCGCGTCGGCAAGCGCGGCCGGGTCCGCCGGCGGCACCAGCCACCCGCTGGCCGGGTCGACCAGTTCGGGGATGCCGGAGACCGGGGTGGTGACCACCGGCACCCCGCGCCCGCCCGCCTCCATCAGGAAGACCGGGATGCCGTCGAGGTCACCGTCGGGTGCCAGCTGGCAGGGGAGCACCGCGACGTCCGCGTCGGCCAGCGCGGCGGTGGCCACCTGGTGCGGCACCGCGCCGTGCAGGGTCACCACCCGGTCGAGCCCGCGGGCGGCGACCTGCCGGCGCAGATCGGCCCGCAGCGGCCCGTCGCCGTACACGTCGTAGCGGACCTGCTGGCCGGCGGCGACCAGGTCGGCGACCGCGTCGATCGCGGTGCCGACGCCCTTCTTGGCCACCAGCCGGGCCACCGTGACCAGCTTCCGTACCCCGGTGCCGGATCGGGGCGGGCGGCCGGTCGCGGTGACCGCGCCGTCGAACGCGGCCCGGACCACGGTGTGCGGGACCCGGGCCATCGACACGCCCCGGACGGTGAGCTGGCGGACGGTGGCACCGGAGATGACGAAGAGGTGGCCGAGCCGGCGCAGCCGCCGGTCCAGGGACGTCCGGTCGCGCTCCAGCAGCAGGTCGGCGGCGTGCGCCATCGCCGTCGCCGGCCGGCCGAGCAGGCGGCCCACCAGTACCGTCACGGCGGTCGGCAGGTTCACGAAGTGGGTGTGCACGACGTCCGGCCCGAATCGCGCCACCCGGGGCGCGACCCGGAGCGCGTACGCCGCCGCCAGCCACGCCCGCGGGCCGTACCGGAGGCCGAGGGTCCGGACCAGCGCGACGGTGCGCACCGGGTGCCGCAGCAGCGCCCGGGCGACCCGGCCGGCCTCGCCGATCCGCCCGCCCCCGTCCCCGCCGGTGACGAAGACCTCGACGGTGGCGCCGGCGGCGCGGACCGCCCGGATCTCGGCCTCGATGAACGTCTCGCTGTAGCTCGGCGGCCGCAGCAGCAGGTACGCGATCCGGAGCCCGCCGGCCGGCCCGCTCACCGGGCCCGCCGCGCGCTCCGGACCCGCCCGGTCCCGGCCAGCCCGGTCCCGGCCCGCCCGGTCGAGCGGTGCGCCCGCCGTACCGTGTCGAAGAACGCGGCGTGCCGGTCCACACAGTCCTGGTCGGTCTGCACCGCGGTGCCGGCCGCTCCCGCGGCCAGCTTCTCCCGCAGCTCCCGGGAGTCCACCACGGTGCGCAGCGCGGCGCCCAGCGCGGCCGGGTCGTTCGCCGGCACGAGCAGGCCGTTCTCCCCGGAGCGTAGCCACTCGCCCGGCCCGCCGCCCTCGGTGGCGACCACCGGCAGGCCGTGCGCCAGACCCTGCAGCACGGTCTGACCCAGCGGCTCGGGCCGGGTCGAGGCGTGCACCAGCACGTCGATCCGGTCCAGGAAGCCGGCCACGTCGTCGACGTGGCCGAGGAAGGTCACCCGGTCGGCGATGCCGAGCCGGGTGGCCTGGGCGCGCAGCTCGGCCGCGTAGCCCTCCTCGCCGAACAGCGCCGCGCCGGCCAGGTAGCCGGGCACGCCGGTGTCGGCCAGCGACCGGGCGAACGCGTCCAGGAAGACGTGCTGTCCCTTCCACCGCTGCAGCCGCCCGAGCATCCCGATCGCCCGTACCGTCGGGCCGACCCGCGACCGGGTGGTCCGGTGGGTGACCCCGAGCGGGCTCTGCACGACCGCCCGGGGCACCTCGGCACCGAGCCAGGATTCGGCCGAGCGCAGCGTGGCGGCCGAGTTGGCCAGCACCCCGTCGACCCGGGGCAGCGCGATCCGGCGCAGCGCCAGCAGGCCGAACCGTCCGAGGCTCTCGCCGTCGACCAGGTCGCGCAGGTGCACCACCAGCGGGTGCCGGCGGTCCGGTGTGGCCAGCGCGCAGATGATCGCGGCGGCGGCGGTGTTGGCGTGCAGCAGGTCGGCCGCGCGGAACAGCGGGCTGCGCCGCAGCCGGCGGGCCGCGCGCGTCAGCGCGGCCAGGTACCGGGCGGCCAGTCGCGGGTCCAGGCCGCGGGTGCCCCCGCCGGGCAGCACCGGCAGCACCTGATCCACCGGTACGCCGCGGCGGTCCAGCCCGGCGAAGACTCCGCTCACCCGGTCGCCCGCAGTGCGTTGCGAGTCGTCGCCGCCGATGTCGCCGGGCGGGTCGCCGATCACGCCAGACGGGTTGCCGGCGGCGCCGCCGGGCCGGTCGGGGTGCGGCGTGGCGGCCGGCTGGGCGGTGCAGATCGAGGCGTGCCAGCCGGGCCGGTCGGTGGTCAGCAGCCGCCGCAGGGCCAGCTCGGCGCCGCCGCCCTCGCTGGTATGGCTGACGTGCAGCACCCGGATCGCGGCCGGTCCGTCCGGGTCGGGCCGGCTACCGGAGGGCACGTTCGACCCAGTCGGTCATCCGGTCCGCGAACCGGGCCGGGGAGAAGGTGGCCGCGTGGGCCGGCAGCCGGTCGGTCGACAACTCGTCGAGCCGGCGCAGCGGCTTGACGAAGGCGGCCGGCTCCAGCGTCTCCACCAGGTGGCCGGTCTCGCCGTCGAGGACGGTCTCGACCAGGCCGCCCCGGCGCAGCCCGACCACCGGCGTACCGCAGGCCTGCGCCTCGACCGGGATCATGCCGAAGTCCTCGTGCACCGGGAAGAGCAGGGCGCGCGCCCCCCAGTAGAGCCGGCGCAGCCGGTCGCGGTCCGGCCGGACCTCGAAGCGCACCGGTACGCCGGCCCGGTCGGCGGCCCGCCGCAGATTGGCCTCCTCGGGGCCGGCGCCGGCCACCACCAGCGGCAGGCCGGCCGCGTCCGCGATCGCGATGATCAGGTCGAAGTTCTTGTACGGGATCCACCGGCCGACGCCGAGCAGGTAGTCGCGCGGCTGGTCGCGGTCGGCGGCCGGCGCGGCGGCGAAGTAGTCCACGTCGACCGGCGGGTTGATCACCTCGGCGTCCCGGCGCCAGTAGTGGTTGATCCGGTCCCGCACCTCCCGGGAGTTCGCCGCGTACGCGTGCACGTGCCGGCTGAGCCGCACGTCGGCGGCGCGCAGCAGCCGGCGGGGCGCGGCGAGCAGGGGATTCGCGCCCCGCCCGTCGAAGGCCGGGCTCCACAGGTAGCGGGCGGGGGCGTGTACGTAACTGAGGTAGCGGGTCCGGTCCGGCGATCCCATCCGGACGGTGTGCGCGAAGGCGTGGCTGGAGGAGATGACCACGTCGAACCGGTCCCGGCTCAGCGTCCGCCAGACCAGCGGCATCACCGGCAGCGCCGCCGCCTTGCTGTGCCGCAGCGGGGTGCGGGCCAGCCACGACTCGCGCAGCCGGGGCTCGTCGACGTCGCCGTCCTTCCACAGGACGAAGCGTTCGGCGTGCGGGATCAGGTCGGCGATCTGGCCGAACACCTGCTCGGAGCCGCCGGCGGCGGCGTACCACTCGTGCACCACCGCGACCGAGCGGCCGGCGAGCGGGGCCGGCCGGGTGGGCCGGCTCACCTGACCTGTCACCGGTACTCCCCGATATCCTCCGATGGCGGCCCGAGGCCGTGTCGGCGGCGATGGTACAGCAGCCCGCGTCGCCGGGTGGGGGCCGGGAATCCGGCCCGGATTTCTCCACCGTCGATCCTCGCCTATGGTTTTCCTCATGACCGAGGACGTCGCGCTGCTGCTCAGCCGCGCTGGCTTCGGCCCGACGGCGGTGGAGTTGGCGGCGGCCGGCGCGGCCGGCTATCCGGCGACACTGTCGACTCTGGTGGCACCCTCGGGACCCGACGTGGGGGCGACGAGCGCGCCGATCCCTCAGCTGGGGCCGGATCCGTACGCCACCCTGCGCAATCCGACCGCGCGGCAGCGGAGCACCGCCGACCGGATCCGCCGCGAGCAGACGTACGAGATCACCCGCTGGTGGCTGGACCGGATGACGGTGGCCAGCCACCAGGCGGTCGAGAAGCTGGTCTTCTTCTGGCACGGGCACTGGGCCACCTCGGTGGTGAAGGTGAAGAGCCCGCAGCTGATGCTGACCCAGCACCGGACCCTGCGGTCCGACGGCGGCGACGTCGTCCGGCTGGCCCGCGCGATGGTGGTCGACCCGGCGTTGCTGTACTGGTTGGACGGCCAGCTCAACACCAGGGCGGCCGCCAACGAGAACCTGGGCCGGGAGCTGTTCGAACTGTTCCTGCTGGGTCTCGGCGAGTACGGCGAGGCCGATGTCCGGGACGCCGGCCGGGCGCTGACCGGCTGGCGGGTGGACCTCGCCCGGCAGCGGTCGGTGTTCGACGCCCGCGCCCACGACGGCGGTTCGAAGCTGATCCTCGGCACCACCGGCGACTTCGGCGCGGTCGAGCTGGTCGACCTGCTGCTGCGCCAGCCGGCCTGCCCGCGATTCATCGCCGGCCGGCTGTGGTTCCGGTACGCCTCGGCCACCTCGCCGATGCCCGAGTCCACCCGGGACCGGATGACCGCCGCCTTCCCGGCGCCGCTGGCGATGCTGCGGGCGCTGTTCGAGGACGACGCCTTCCTCGCCACCCGTGGCACGATGGTGAAACAGCCGGTCGAGTGGCTGGTGGGCGCGATGCGGCAGCTTTCGCTGCGGCCGGCGAAGATACCGACGGAGACGATGACCCAGATTCTCGACGGGATGAGCGGCCTCGGGCAGCGGCTGTTCGACCCGCCCAGCGTGGGCGGCTGGCCGGCCGGCGCGACCTGGCTGACCTCGGCCGCGGCGCAGGTGCGGCTCAGCCTGGCCGGCAAGCTCGCCAGTCAGCTGGTGCCGGAGCGGTTGACCCCCGAGCACGTCGCCCACCTGCTCGGCCTGCCCGGCTGGAGCGACCGGACGTACGCGGTGCTGCGCGAGATCCGCAACTCCCGGCTGCTGTTGACGCTCGGTCTGGTCAGCCCGGAATACACGGTGACCTGAGATGGACCTCTACACCAGACGCCGGTTCCTGCTCGCCTCCGGGGTGGCGGCCGGCGGCGCGCTGGCCGCCGGGGCGGGCGCGATCGGCCTGGCCGAACTGCTGCGCAGCGCGTCCGGGGAGCCGCCGGCCGGCGACCGGCCGGTGGACACGGTGGTGCTGGTCACCCTCTACGGCGGCAACGACGGGCTGAACACCCTGATCCCGTACGCCGACGACGCGTACCACTCGGCGCGGCCGGAGCTGGCGTATCCGCCGGAGCGGGTGCTGCGGTTGGACGACTCGGTCGGGCTGAACCCGATGTTGCGGGGGCTCAAGCAGCTCTGGGACGGCGGGAAGTTGGCGATCGTCCAGGGGGTCGGCTACCCGCGGCCGGACCGCAGCCACTTCCGGTCGATGGACATCTGGCAGACCGCCTCGCCGGCGGAGCCGGTGCCGACCGGCTGGGTCGGTCGGTGGCTGGACGGCACCGCGGCCCCGGTGGAGGCGGCGGTGAGTTTCGAGCCGGTGCTGCCGCCGCTGCTGGTGGGCAAGAGCCGGGTCGGGGCCTGCGTCAGCTACCGGGGGCTGTCGCTGCCGAACTGGATCGACGCCTCGGTGGTGGCGGGGCTGGGCCGGCCGCAGCCGGGGGAGCCGGAGATGTTCGCGCGGGCCGCCGCGGCGTACGCGGATCTGTTGAGCATGAGCGCGGTGATCGGCGACGCCGAGAACACCCAGCCCAGCAACACCACCGGGCCGGACGTGCCGGCGACCGGCACCGGTGGTGCGAACGCGTTGACCACCCAGTTGGCGTTGGTGGCGCGCTGTGTCGAGGTGGGGGTGCCGACCCGGGTCTACTCGGTGAGCCTCGGCGGCTTCGACACGCACGCCCAGGAGGTGGTGGCGCAGGAGGCGCTGCTCGGGCAGCTCGATCAGGCGTTGGCTGGGTTCGCGACCCGGATGGCCGGGTCGACGGCAGGCCGCCGGGTGGCGGTGGTGGTCTACAGCGAGTTCGGCCGGCGGGTGCGGGCGAACGCGTCGCAGGGCACCGACCACGGCACCGCCGGCCCGGTCTTCGTCCTCGGTGACCGGGTGCTCGGCGGCCTGTACGGGGAGCATCCGAGCCTGACCGACCTGGACCACGACGACCTGAAGGCGACGACGGACTTCCGCGACGTCTTCGGGACGGTCCTCACCTCGGTGCTGGGGGTGGAGGCGTCCCGCTACATCGACGACCACGAGCTGCGGTCGCTGCCGCTGTTCGCGACCGCCTGACCGGCCGGCCGGTGGCTCAGCGGCCGCCGCCCCGGAACACCTCGGCGATGGTGCGCAGCAGCACCTTGGCGTCGAGCCAGAGCGACCAGTTCTCGATGTAGTAGTTGTCGAACCGGGCCCGGTCGGAGATCGGCGTGTCCCCGCGCAGCCCGCTGACCTGCGCCAGCCCGGTCAGCCCCATCGGCACCCGGTGCCGCATCGCGTAGTCGGGGTGTTCGGCGGAGAACTTCTCCACGAAGTAGGGCCGCTCCGGGCGGGGTCCGACGACTGTCATGTCGCCGCGCAGGATGTTCCACAGCTGGGGGAGTTCGTCGAGTGAGGTGCGGCGCATGAACCGACCGACCGGCCCGATCCGCTGGTCGTCCGCAATGGACCACCTGGTCTGGGACTCCTGCTCGTCGTGGGGCCGCATGGTGCGGAACTTGATCACCTTGAACGGTCGGCCGTGCCGGCCGACCCGGTCCTGGTAGAAGAAGATGCCCCGGCCGCCCTCGGCCAGGGTGGCCAGGGCGCAGAGCAGCAGCAGCGGGCTGAGGACCACCAGCGCGACGGTGGCGAAGACGAGATCCGAACAGCGCTTGACGGCCCAGCGCGGCCCGGAGAGGGCGGTGTGCCGGATCTGCACGACCGGGATCGCCCCGATGTGGTCGGGCAGCCCACCCTGCGACCGCGAACCCCACAACCGGGGTACGACGAACAGGTCGCAGCCCACGCAGGCGGGTCGGCGCAGGACCTCCATCAGCGCCGGCTCCGGGACCTCCACGTCCGCGATGATCAGGACGTCGCAGTCGACCATCGGAATCGTCGACTCCAGGTCGTCGAGGGTGGCCAACAGCGGGACCGGCGGCCCGTCGGTGCGCTGCGGCCCGACCCCGACGTGCCCGACGAAGCGCAGGCCGTACCGGGGATAGCGGCGCAGCAGCCGGGACAGCTCCACCGCGACCGGTCCGCTGCCCAGGATGATCGCGTTGTGTTCGACCCAGCGGTGCCGGCGGGCGAAGGTGACGGTGGCGCGGGTGACGGCCCGCCCGACGATGACCAGCCCGGCGGAGATCGCGACGCTGCGCATGAACCCGGCGCCGTACTCGACGGAGTCGTGCCGCAGGGCCGCGATGATCGAGACGATCGAGGCGGCGGCCAACAGCCGCCCGCAGAGGCTGGGCAGCTCGTCCAGAATGCTCATGTGCCGCCGGGCCCGGTAGAGCCCGCCGGCCGCGAAGATCGTCACGGTGAGCGCGGCGGCTACCAGCGTCCCGCGCCAGTAGGTCCGGGTCCAGAGCAGCGGGCCGAGCAGGGCGATCAGGTCGACCGGCGCGGTGAGCATCCAGGCCCGTAGCTGCCGGGTCCGCCGGGACGTCTCCGAGCCGACGTACGGCAGCACGGTGGTGGTGGCCGTGCTCTCGGCCCGCTCGGGAGCGCGCTGCTGCGGAATCGCGCCCGGGTGCCCTACGGCCGGGTGCTCCACGGGCGGGGCGGGGCGGTCGGCGATGGCGTCGCGGGCGGCGGTGGCGGGGCGGTCGGCGATGGCGTCGCGGGCGGCGGTGGCGGGGCGGTCGGCGGTGGCGTCGCGGTCGGTGGGACGGCCGACAGCCGGGGTGCGGCGGTCGGTGGAGTCGCCGCCGGCCGGTGGCTTGGCGGCGACGATCGGCAGCTCGACGGTCGCTCCATGTACGACGGTCGGCAGGCTCGAAGTCTCCATGATCCCCCATTGAGGTGCGCCCACGTGGTACGCGGGCGCAGCCGCTGCGAGCAGGATACGGCCCGTCCCCGACGGCTCGCCAGGCAGTGAACGGAGCCGATGCCGAGCCGCTACTTGGCGGCGGCCAGGATGTCGGGGACCGCGTCGCGCCGGACGGCGTCGTAGAGGGTCTTGGCGCCGGCGGTGTCGGTGAGCACGACGCTCTCGCTGCCGATCATGCCGGTGCCCTTGGTGGGGCTGGTGCAGAAGGTGAGGTCGCTGCCGCGCAGGTGCCGCAGGTCGGTGGCCATGTCGAACAGGGAGAGCGTCTCGTCGACCGAGACCGCGTTCGCGGTGGCCTTGATGAAGGAGTTCAGCCCGCCCGGGTCGGTGAGCAGGCCACCGGAGGCGGCCTTGTCCAGGATGGCCTTGATGACCTGCTGCTGGTGGCGGATGCGGGCGAAGTCGCCGTCGGCGAAGGCGAACCGCTCCCGCGCGTAGTCGAGCGCGGCGGCGCCGTCCATCACCTGCCGGCCGGCCTTGAACTCGCGGCGCCCGTCCGGGTTCAGCGAGTGGGTGGAGGTGAACGCCTCCTCGACGTCGATCTCGACGCCGCCGAGCGCGTCGATGATCTCCTTGAAGCCGGCGAAGTCCACCATCACCACATGGTCGATGCGGACCCCGCTGAACTTCTCCACGGTCTGCACCATCAGCGGCAGCCCGCCCCAGGCGAACGCCGCGTTGATCTTCGCCTCCCGGTTGCCGTGCTGGCCGTTCTTGGACGCCGGCACGAACACCCAGGTGTCGCGCGGGATCGAGATGAGCTGGGCGCTGGACCGGTCCTTGGGCAGGTGGGCCAGGATGATGGTGTCGCTGCGCGAGCCGGAGGCGTTCTCCGGGTCGCGGGAGTCGCTGCCGAGGATCAGCAGGTTCTTGGCGTCCGCCACCTCCTTGACCGGGCGGGACTCCTCGGGGACCTCGGTGAACGCGTCGACCCGCTCGATGTCGGACTCGATGGAGCGCAGGTAGAGCCCGGTGCCGACCAGCCCCGCGCCGCCGAGCAGGGCGAGCACCAGGACGCTTATCAGCACGATCTTCCGGGCCCGCCGGCGGCGCTTCGGCGCCGGGGGCGCGGCCGGGTCCGCGCCGGCCGACGTGGGCGGACCGCCCGGCGCGGTTCGACCGTCGGGCCTGCTCCGACCGTACGGCCCGGCGCCGCCGTCGGGCGTCGGCCCGCCCGACGAGTCCAACTCGGTCGGTCGCGGGAACGCCTGGGTCGCGTCGGTATCGTCGAGGGAACGACGTGGCATGGCGCAATCGTACTGATTGGCGTTTCGTCCCGATGTCCCCGTCGACAGGTGGTGTCAGAGGTTACCCAGGATCCGGGTCGGGGTGATCTCGATGACCACCCGCTCGGGGTTGGGGCGCGGTTGCCGGTAGCGCTCGGCGTACCGGCGTTCGGCCTCGGCGACCGAGGTCGGATCGGTGCCCAGCGTCGCGAGACCCTCCACGGTCACCCAGCGGCGCCCGTCGACCTGGCAGACCGCGACCGGGACGCCGGCCGGGCCGGCGGCGCCGACGTGCCGGGCCTTGGTGGAGCCGGCCGAGGTGATGACCCGGGCCAGGTTGGCGACGGCGTCGAAGGTGACCCCGACCGGTACGACGTGCGGTGTCCCGTCGGCCCGCAGGGTGGTCAGGGTGGCCAGGTGCCGCTCGGCCCAGAAGGCGAGCAGCCGCTCGTCGTCCGGCGCCAACCGGTGGTCGACCCGCCGTCCCATCCCCGCCAACTCCTCTACGCCGACGACGCCTGCCGAATCGAGGCTACCGATTCCAAATCGTCGAGATCGCCGAAACGCCATCCACAGTGTTTTCGATCACCACAACCCGCTATTGTCGGTTGCGCAGTCCGCACAGTTGGTAACTGTCATCGATGTTGTGACATCGGCCCGCCTATCGGATCATCCGGTGCGGAGCGCGGAGTATTCCATTCTGGAATGGAGGAGAGTGCGTGCTGGACGTCGTCGGGTCGACGGTGCCGAGGCGCCAACTCGGCCGTTATCTGCAACAGCGCCGCACCGAGGGGAATCTCTCGGTGCAGCGGGTCTGCGCCGAGCTGGACTGCTCGCCGCAGAAGCTCTGGCGGATCGAGTCCGGCCTGGCCACCGTGAAGGTGCCGGACGTACGGGCACTCTGCGAGGTCTACGCCATCGGCCCGGAGATGACAAAGCTTCTGGTCGACCTCGCGAAGCAGGGCAGCCCGACCGGTTGGTGGCAGGCTTATGACGACATCGTGCCCGACTGGTTCGAGCCGTATCTCGTGCTGGAGTCCAGCGCCGACCGGCTGCGCCACTACGACACCGAACTGGTGCACGGACTGCTGCAGACCGTTCGCTACATGACCGAGGTGATCAAGGTCGGTCGGCCGGAACTGTCTGAGGAAAAGCAGCATCGACGCGTCGAGTTGCGCCAGCAACGTCAGAAGATGCTCGGCCGCAGCGGCCCGCTCCGCGCCCGGATGGAATTCATCCTCAGCGAGGCGGTGCTGCGCCGCCCGATCCGCGACCACGCGGCGATGGCCGACCAGTTGCGCTATCTCGCCGAGATCAACGAACTGCCTGACATCAGCGTCCGGGTGCTGCCGCTGTCCGTCGGTCCGCACGCCGCCTCGGTGGCCGGCAGCTTCGCCGTCCTCGACTTCCCACAGCCCCGGCGGCAGGACGGCGACCCGCCGGTGGTCTACCAGGAGGGCCCGACCGGCGCGCTCTATCTCGACCGGCCGGTGGAGATCGCCCTTTTCGACGGCATCTGGCAGGCCCTTACCGAGCTGGCGTTGAGCGAGCGAGAATCGAGCGACATCATCTACTCATTCGCAGGGGAGCGGCGATGACTGACCTGACGGGCGCCCGCTGGCGCAAGAGTTCCCGCAGCGGGGCGGACGGAAGCTGTGTCGAGGTGGC
Organism: Solwaraspora sp. WMMD1047; assembly: GCF_029626155.1. Lineage (NCBI taxonomy): Bacteria > Bacillati > Actinomycetota > Actinomycetes > Micromonosporales > Micromonosporaceae > Solwaraspora > Solwaraspora sp. WMMD1047. Next base: position 2,423,204 of record NZ_JARUBL010000001.1, read on the forward strand.
CGGCAACCTGCCAGCCGTGGTGGCGGTCCGGGACAGCAAGGACCCGCACGGCCCCGCCCTCACCTTCGCCCCCACCACCTGGCGCACCTTCCTCCGCTCGCTCCCCGGACCGAAGTAGATCTTGGATAATGCCCCCATAGGGGCCATTCCGTACCAAGATCTACGGCGTCGCGGGTTCGCGGCGCATCGGGAGGTGGGGGATACCGTCCTCGACGTACTGCGGGCCGGTGGGGGTGAAGCCGTAGCGGCGGTAGAGGTCGGCCAGGTGTGCCTGCGCGTCCAGCACGCACGGGCGGTGACCGACGATCTCCAATGCCTCGGTCATCAGCCGGCCGGCGTGCCCACCGCCCCGGACCGACGGCGCGACCACCACCCGGCCGATCCGGGCGATCCCGCCCGGCTCGTCGACCCCGCCCGGGTCGGTCAGCAGCCGCAGGTAGGCGATCGGCGCCCCGTTGTCGGCCAGCCAGAGATGCCGGGTGCCGGGCTCCAGGTCGCGGCCGTCCAGCTCCGGGTAGGCGCACTCCTGCTCGACCACGAACACGTCGACCCGCAGCTTCAGCAGGTCGTACAGGATGCGGGTGTTGAGGTCGGCGAAGGACGCCACCCGGAACTCGATCTGCTGGGGCTGCATGCCGCGATGGTAGGCGGTCGCCTGGTCAGGCCGGTCGGGCGCCCACCGCGTCCCGGATCTCGGCGCCCCGCTCGCCCTCGACCGTGCGGGCGCAGTGCGCGCAGCAGAAGAAACGGCCCGACACCTCCACCCCGTGCCCGACGATCCGGCACCGGCAGTGCTCACAGACCGGCGCCAGCCGGTGGATCGCACACTCGAACGAGTCGAAGGTGTGCACGTCGCCGCTGACCGTACGGATCTCGAACGTCAGCCAGTACTCGTTGCCGCAGACCTCACAGGTCCCCATCGTGATACCCCCCGCGCTGCCGGTGAACGCCGTGCGACGCCCACCCGGCAGCCTGCGACAACCGGGCCGGCCAGGTATCCGTAACGCCGAAATTCACCCCCGCCGGGGGACCGACGGCCGGTCAGGCCGAGCCGTTGGGTCCGGCCGGTTCCAGCCTCAGGCTGACGCTGTTGATGCAGTAGCGGGCGTCGGTCGGGGTGAACCCCTCGCCGTCGAACCGGTGACCCAGGTGCGAGTCACAGTTGGCGCAGCGCACCTCGGTGCGCACCATCCCCAGCGACCGGTCCTGCACGTAGCGGATCGCCCCCGGCAGCGCCTGGTCGAAGCTCGGCCAGCCGCAGTGCGAGTCGAACTTCGTGTCGCTGGCGAACAGCTCCACCCCGCACGCCCGGCAGTGGTAGGTGCCCGGGGTCTTGGTCTCCACGTACTCGCCGGTCCACGGGCGCTCGGTGCCCGCCTCGCGCAGCACCCGGAACTCCTCCGGGCTCAGCCGCACCCGCCACTCGTCCTCGGTGCTCGGCAGCCCGGTCCTGTCAACGGCCATGCCCCCACCGTACGTCGCCAGGTGGCATAGGGTCGCGTGATGAGTGGCACCGCGAAGGCGAAACCGGTCGAGATCGAGGTGGCCGGGCACACCGTCCGGCTCAGCAGCCCGGACCGGGTCTGCTTCCCGGGCCGGGGTTACACCAAGCAGGACATCTTCGACTACTACCTCGCCGTCGGGGACGGCATCATGCGCGCCCTGCGGGAGCGGCCAACCACGCTGCAGCGGTTCCCGGAGGGCATCGAGGGGGAGATGTTCTTCCAGAAGCGGGTGCCGGCCCGCGGCGTACCCCCGTGGTTGCAGACCGCCAAGATCAAGTTTCCGAGCGGCCGCAGCGCCGACGAGCTCTGCCCGGCCGACCTGGCGCACGTCGCCTGGGCGGTGCAGATGGGCACCATCGTGTTCCACCCCTGGCCGGTCCGGGGCGCCGACGTGGACCGCCCCGACGAGCTGCGGATCGACCTCGACCCGCAACCGGGCACCGACTTCGCCGACGCGGTCGAGGCAGCCGGCGAGGTCCGCGCGGTCCTCGACGAACTGGGCGTGACCGGCTGGCCGAAGACCTCCGGCGGCCGGGGCGTGCACGTCTACCTGCGGATTCGGCCCCGCTGGACGTTCACCGAGGTACGCCGGGCGGTGATCGCGCTGGCCCGGGAGGTCGAGCGGCGCCGGCCGGACCTGGTCACCACCGCCTGGTGGAAGGAGCAGCGCGGCGCCCACGTGTTCCTGGACTACAACCAGATGGCCCGGGACCGCACCATCGCCTGCGCGTACTCGCTGCGGGCCAACGGGCGGGCCACCGTCTCCACCCCGGTCACCTGGGACGAGCTGCCCGACGTCGAGCCCGACGACTTCGACCTGCGGACGGTCCCGGCCCGGATCGCGAAGATCGGCGACCCGCACGCCGGGATCGACGACGAGCCGTGGGACATCGACCCGCTGTTGGAGTGGGCCGACCGGGACGACCGGGACGGCTCGGGCGACCTGCCCTACCCGCCCGACCATCCGAAGATGCCCGGCGAACCGAAGCGGGTCCAGCCCTCCAAGGACCGCGACCGCAAGACCTGACCGGCCCGTTGATCAGCGCGCCGGGCAGCGGGTGCCCTCCGGCGGAACGGTCAGGTCGATCAGGTACGCGTCCACCGCCTCGGTGATGCACCGCGTCTGCGGGTAGGCGGTGTGCCCCTCGCCCTCCCAGGTCAGCACCACACCGACGCCGAGCATCTCGGCCAGCGCCGGGGTCTGCTCGTACGGGGTGGCCGGATCGCCGGTGGTGCCGACCACCAGCACCGGGGGCGCCCCGGCCGCCGGACCGGTCGGGTACGGGTCGCTCTCACCCGGCCAGAACGCGCAGGGCAGCATCCCGACCGCCAGCGCCGCGCCGAACAGCGGGTACTTCGCCCGCCACTGCGACTGCAGCTCCCGGATCCGCGGCACCTCCGGCGCGGTCTCCTCGTCGGCGCAGTTGACCGCCAGGTTCGCGTCGAACAGGTTCGAGTACGACCCGTCGTCGGCCCGGTCGGCGTACGAGTCGGCGCTTTCGAAGACCCCGGCCGGGTCGCCGGCGTTCAGGTCGTCGATCGCCTCGGCCAGCTGCTCCCAGCCCGACTCGGTGTAGAGCGAGGAGACCATCGCGTAGAAGACCCACCCGGCGGTGGCCTCCCGGCCGTCGGCGCCCCGCAGCGGCGAGGTCCGCGCCTTCTCCAGCGCCCCGGTCACCGCCGCCCGGGCATCCGGCGCCAGCGGGCACCGGTCCGGGCTCGCCGCGCACCAGGTGGTGAAGTTGTCGAAGGCCCGCTCGAAGCCCTTCGCCTGGCTCTCCGAGCCGGCCACGAAGTCCTGCCGGGGATCGACCGCCCCGTCCAGCACCAGCGCCCGGACCTTGTTCGGGAAGAGCTGGGCGTAGGTGGCGCCGAGCAGGGTGCCGTACGAGTAGCCGAGGTAGCTGAGCTTCTCGTCGCCGACGGCCGCCCGGATCGCGTCCATGTCGCGGGCGGCCTGCTCGGTGGAGAAGAGCCGCAGCTGGTCGCCGTACCGCTGGCCGCAGCCCTCGCCGATGGTCCGGTTCAGCGCCACCAGCCCGTCGAACTCGGCCTGGTCGTCGGGGTCCGGGTCGTAGCCGAAGCTGGCGTCGAGATTCTCGTCGGAGATGCACTTGACCGGGCTGGACCGGGACACCCCGCGCGGGTCGAAGCCGATGATGTCGAAGCGTTCGGTGACGCTGTCGGGCAGGCCGCCGTAGGTCGGACCGAACGAGAGGTAGACGGCGGTGTCGACGCCGGAGGCACCCGGCCCGCCGGGGTTGACCAGCAGCGAACCGATCCGGTCGCGCTGGTCGGCCGAGCGGATCCGCAGCAGCGCGATCTCGAACGTCTCGCCGCCCGGCGCCTCCCAGTCCTGCGGCACGGCGACCGTGGCGCAGTCGTATGTCATGCCGGGTGCGCCCCGGCCGACCAGCTCGCGCGGCGTCTCCGGACAGCTCCGCCAGCTCACGCCGCCGGCACCGGACGGCCCGGCCGCCGGCTGGCCGCCCTCGGTGCGCGGCGCGAACGGCGGCACGGTGCAGCCGGCGAGCAGCAGCGCCAGCAGACCGACGACGGCGCCGGCCACGGCGGCCCGGCGAGTCCGGCGGGCCCGGCCCGGGGCGACCAGGCGGGTCCGGCCCGGGGCGACCAGGCGGGTCCGGCCCGGGGCGACCAGGCGGGTCCGGTCCGGGGTGGCGCTGCGGGTCCGGTTCGGGGTGGCGCGGCCGGCCGGCGGGTGTGGTGGTGTGCGGGTCACGAGAGTCCTTCCGCGATCTCTGCCCGCCAGGCTATCCCGGGTCTGGCGCGCTCCCGGTCAGGCGGGCGGCCGGCCGGTGCTGCGGGGCGCTTCTCGACTGCCGGCCGCGCCTGATGTCGTCAGCCGGTCGGCGCCGGGGCGACAGTCGTCAGGCGGTCGCGGGGCGACGGTCGTCAGGCGGTCGCGGCGTGACGGTCGTCAGGCGGTCGGCGCCGGGTCGCCGGCGAGTACCTGGTCGACGTCGAACCGGACCGGGCGGTCGAGCTGGGCGTACTCGCAGGAGCGGGGGTCGCGGTCTGGGCGCCACCGGATGAACCGGGCGGTGTGCCGGAACCGGTCGCCCTCCATCGCGTCGTAGCCGACCTCGACCACCAGCTCCGGGCGCAGCGGCTCCCACTCCAGGTTCTTGGTGCCGCTCCACCGGCTCAGCCCGCCGGGAATGCGCTGCCCGCTGGTGTGGTCGCCGTGGATCCACGGATGGCCGGCGACGTCGCCGCGGTAGGGCGCCAGCTCGTCGAGGAGCTCGGCCCGGCGGGCCGCGGTGAACGAGGCCGAGACGCCGACGTGGTGCAGCAGGTCGCCCTCGTAGAGGCCGAGCAGCAGCGACCCGACCACCGGCCCGGACTTGTGCCAGCGGAAGCCGGCCACCACCACGTCCGCCGTCCGGGTGTGCTTGACCTTGAACATCAACCGCTTGCCGGGGTCGTACGGCAGGTCGGCCGGCTTTGCGATCAACCCGTCCAGCCCGGCCCCCTCGAAGATCTCGAACCAGCGGCGGGCGGTCGCCTCGTCGGCGGTGACCGGCGTGACGTGCACCGGCGGAACCACGTCGGCGAGCGCCGCCAGCAGCCGTTCCCGGCGCCGGTGGTAGGGCTGGTCGAGCAGCGCCTCGTCGCCGTACGCCAGCAGGTCGAAGGCGACGAAGTCGGCCGGGGTCTTCTCGGCCAGCATCGACACCCGGCTGGCAGCCGGGTGGATCCGCTGGCCGAGCAGGTCGAAGTCGAGCCGGGGGCCGCCGTCCGGACCGTCCCGCCGGATCACGATCAACTCGCCGTCGACCACGCAGCGGGCCGGCAGCTGCCGGCGGACCTGCTCGATCACCTCGGGGAAGTACCGGGTGAGCGTCTTGCCGCCCCGGCTGGCCAGCTCGACCTCGTCGCCGTCGCGGAACACGATGCACCGGTAGCCGTCCCACTTCGGCTCGTAGGTCATCCCGGCGCCGGTGGGAAGCTCCGCGACGCTCTTGGCCAGCATCGGCTCGACCGGGGGGTTGATCGGTAACTGCACCCGGCCAGTCAACCAGACCGGCCGGCCCGCCGGTGGGGCGTCACCGCCGCCGGCCCGGGTCCCGGCCGCCCGCCGGCCCCGCCCACGGGCCGCTCGAACTGGCTGTTTTCGCAGCTCAGGGGCTATCTTCGCGGGGTGCGTAAGGATCGCGGAGGGCGGGGTTGGGCCTGCGCCTGCTGCGGCCGGTGGCGGGTCAGCGTGGAACTGGTCGCCGGCCGGCAGCGCTACCGGTTGGCCCGCCGCTACGCCGCCGACGTCGGCGGCGTGGACGTGCTCGGCGAGGTCGGCACGGTGCCGGCGCTGGAGCGGTTACTGCGCGACCGGACCCCACTGAGCCTGGCCGACTTCCGCGAACTGCCCTGAGGTCCCACTGCGCTGGTGAGGTCGCGCGGCCGGCGAGGTCGCGGCCGCCGGGGTCCGGGCTGCGGAGGGGTCCGGGCCACGGCGGGCTGCGGCGGGCCACGGCGGGGTTTCGGGCCGCCGCCGCGGCGGGCCGGTTCAGAATCGGGCGAAGGAGCGGATCGGCATCCGCGGACCGAATCGGGGCGCGTGCCGGCCGGCGGCCGTCAGCAGCGCGCAGACCCGCCCCCGGTGGCCGCGGAACGGCTCCAGCAGGGCCAGCATCCGGGCGTCGTCGCCGCGCGGCTCGCCGGCCAGCGCCCAACTGACCATGTTGGGGATGTGGTAGTCGCCGACGCTCACCGCGTCCGGGTCGCCGTGGCTGATCCGGACCACCTCGGCCGCCGTCCACGGACCGATCCCGGGGATCGCGGTCAGCCGGCGGCTGGTCTCGGCCGCGTCGGCGCAGCGTTCCAGCCGGTCGGCCTCGGCCGCGGCCCGACTCAGCGTCTGCGCCCGGCGCTGCTCCACCCCGAACGGGTGGAAGACCCAGTACGGCACCGCGGCGATCACCGCCGGCTCCGGGGGGATCAGCAGCGGCTGGACCGGCCCGGGCGCCGGTGACCCGAACCGCCGTACGGTCGCCGCGTACGCCCGGTATGCCTCCTTGCCGGTGACCTTCTGCTCCAGGACCGCCCGCAGCAGCCGGGGAAAGACCTGCCCGGTCGCCGGCATCCGCAGCCCGTGCAGGGTCCGGGCCAGCGGACCCAGTACCGGATGGGACTCCACCAGTGGCGCGAAGCCGGTGACGTCGTCGCGCAGCCCGGCGACCGCGTCCGCGCGTTCGGTCACCCACCGCGCGCCGGGGCCGTACCCGTCGGCGCGCAGGTCGGTCCCGGCGCGGCGCAGCGACAGGGTGGCCGGGCCGGTCGGGGTGCGGGCGGCCCACCAGAACGCGTCCCCGACGAACCGGGCGCAGGGATCGTGCGCCCCCATCGCCAGCGTCCGTACCGACTGGGCGAACCGGTAGCCGTCCGGCGGTCGCAGCACCCTGGTCGACGCCGGCACGAGCTCGTTCACCACAGCCCAGACCCTAGTCGGCCACCGGCGGACCACCGGTCCAGCCCCGGACCCGGCCGGTCCCGATCGGGTACGGCCCGCCCTGCTCAGGTACGGCGGCAGGTCCCGCCGTGTCCAGCCCGGACATGGCGAGGGCGGCACCGCTGACGCCGGTTGCGTCGCGGTGCCGCCCTCGGCCGGCACGGTCGGGTGTTACCGGGTGACGTTGATCCGGACGCTGTCGAAGGCCGGGATCTGGTTGGCCCGCGCCATCATCGGGATCCGGTGCGAGTTGTCGCCGGCCCACGAGGCGCACTGGGCGACACCGGCCTGCGGCAGGCCGGGCACCGTGATGACGACCTCGTCCGGTCGCGCACCGCCCTGGCTGTCCTCGGTGGCCACGAAGAACGCGGGCACCGGGGCCGGGTCCGGGGCGTTGCGCCGGCTGTCGAGCATCCGGCAGGCGGTGTGGAAGTGGCCGCGCACCAGGCCGTTCTCGTCGAGGAAGGCACTCTCCTTGTAGTAGCCGCCCTGGCCGGCCGCGAGGAACCGGTCCCGGACCAGGTTGCGGGTGCTGACCCGGAGGGTGAACTGCTGGTTCGCGCGGACCCGCTGCGGCGCCCGCGTGATCATCAGGGACGCGTTGTTCTCCGCGTTCGCGACCTCGCCGAACGCGGTGCTCACGCACCGGTTGCCGAGCTGGAAGCCGTCGTGCGCCGCCAGCTCGCTGGGGCCGCAGTCGTTGCCGAGGATGTCCAGGGCGTCACCCGGGGCCGGCGCGCCGGCGCTCGGCGAGCTGTTCGGCGGGCAGTTGTTGTTGCCCCGGTTGCCGCCGCGGCGGCGGGTCTCGGCCGACGCCGGCTCCTGGCCGTCGCCGGGATGCTGGATCGACCCGTGGTCGTGGTACGCGGCCGCGGGGTTGTCCGGGTTCGGCGTACCGGGGGCGTTCGGGTCCGGAGCGCCGGTCGGGGTGGCCCCGGCCGACGGGTCCGCCGGCGGGGCCGAGGTCGGGGCGCACTGCGCGGCCTGCCGCCGACGGTTCTCGGCGGCGTTGGAGACCTGGTTCACGGCGACGATCCCACCGAAGACGACCAGTGTGGCCACGACCGCGATGACTCGCTTGTTCTTGGCGTTCGCCTGGGAACGACGCCAGTCACGGCGGCGGGAGGGGGTGGTGTTCACGTGGTGGACCTCTTCCTTACTGGGGTTGCCAGCGCTATCTGTCTCGATGGGTGGTTCAGCGGGCTCTCATCAGGCGGATCAGGCTGTAGGCGCCGGCGACCAGGGCCGCGGCCAGCACGATCCAGACGACTGTCTGGTTGACGCTCGCCGCGCCGACGACGCCGCGCGCGTTGGCGCCGGAGAAGAGCGCGCTGTCGCTGTCCGGCACCACCGGGCCGCCGGCACCGGCCTGCGGCAGCGGCAGTGATCCGTAGTCGACCAGGCCGGTGCTCTCCAGCAGGGTCAGGTGGTTCATGACGAAGTCGTTGGACTGCTGGGCCAGCACCCGGACCACCTCGTTGCGGGTGCCGGTGCGGACCACCGCGATCGCCGGGAACACGGCGCCGTGCGCGGCCCGGAGCCGGTCCACGAAGATCTGGTCGAACTGGGCGCCGGTGCTGCCCTTCATCTCGTCCAGCCAGCCCTGCTGCTCGACGTTGGGGCGGTCGGGTATCGGCACGTTCAGCCGGGCGGCGGCGGCGACCACCAGCCGGTCCAGCTCGACGTGCTGGGCGGCAATCTCCGCGCCGATCTCGCGGACCCGTTGCGAGGCGCCCTTCTCGGCCGCCATCTGACCGGCGGGCATTTCCCAGAGGCCGGCCAGCCGAACCTTGACCAGCAGGTCCCGGTCGGCCGGGGTGACCGGCCCGGCACCGGCGCCGGGGTCGGCCGGCGCGTTCTGGGCCATGGCTGCGGCCGGGGCGATGAGGAGGCCACCGAGCAGTCCGCCGGCGAGGCCGGTCACGATCGTGGCGGTCCAGCGGAGTCGCCGGGATTCCGTCACCATCTTGTCGTCCTCCAAATAATCATTTCGCTTACTACGGATGGAACCGTACGGATCCCTTTACTGCGTCGTCAACGCGAGCCAGGGAAGATACGGAAGTCTTAGGTCGTACTTAATTGGAACTTATGCTTCCGGCGGCGAACCCGGGGGATCAGCCGTTCGGCTGATGGCCCGGGTTCAAGCCGCAGGCCGGGAGCGGGTGCCCTCGTTGCGCCGCAACGCCTCGCGGTCCGGGCCGGGGTTGACCTGCCGGCCGGCCCCGAATTGACCTTTGTGGTGTGCGTCGCCGCCTGACAACTGACGGTGCCGGCGTATCCGGGTTGGAACGCAGCGTACCCGTCCGGTGCATTGGCAGCGCCTCCTTTCCCGGCCTGCGGGCCGCTTACCTGCAATTTCTGGCTGCCGGGTGAAGCACTGCGGCGCCGGCCCTCGCGGGCCGGCGCCGCAGCCGGGGTACGGGCGCTGCCGGCGCGCCGCGTCCCGGTCGTGACGGCGGCCGGCCGAGCCCTCCCTGGCAGCGGCCGACCGCCGCGTCTCGCGGGCGGTGGTGCGATGTTCCGGCGCGGTGGCTCGGGCGGCTCGACCGACCCACCGCCGCTTGGTCAGTAGTCGTAGCCGCCGCTGTCGCTGCCGGCCGCGTCGTCATCGTCCTTGGACGGCGGGGCGACCGGCTTCGGCGTGCCCTTCGGCAGGCACTCGAGGTTCTTCTTGCCGTCCGGCTGGGAGACGAACCAGTTGCCGCCGACGCCCTGGCCCTTCCAGTCGCCGGGCTTCTTGTCGCCGATGTAGCGGTAGAGCGGCCAGCCGCCCAGCGTCACCTGCTTGGTGCCGTCCGCCCGGTCCACGGTCCCGACGTTGTCGTCGAGTACGCCGTCGAGCGCCAGGTCGCCGTCGGTGTAGACCGGCGGCCAGATCTCCTCGCACTGGTCCACGCAGTTGCTCGTCGGCGGGTTGGCGGAGTCCTCGTCGAAGCGGTAGAGGATCCACCCCTTCTCGTCGGTGACCACCTCGCCCATCCGGGCGACCTCCTTGCCGATCAGCTCCAGGGTGAGCTTGACGTCGGGGGTGTCCTCGGCGGCCTCGGCCTCCTCGGACGGTTCGGCGGACGGCTGGGCCGCAGCGTTGGCGACCTGCTCCGTCCCGCCCGTGTTGCCCTGGTCGTATCCCGTCGGAGCGCAGGCCGAAAGTGCCGCGAGTGCGCCAGCGAGAATGACGGGAACGGTCCGCTTGATCAGTGCCACGTGCCCTCCTCCATACTTGGCAGGTCGCCAGGAAGTACGCAGGACCAGCCCGGTTGGACTGGTAATCGAGCGTGGACAATTTCACACGGATCCGTTGAACCGGGCCGGTTCGCGGTGCGTGGATGGTGGTCGACGGGTGCACCCCGCGCCCGGCGTCGAACGGGCAGGCGGGGGCCGCCCGCGCCATCGCGCTGCGGGGTTGGGCGGGACCGTCGGTGCCGGTCAGACCGGAACGGTGACCAGCGCGGTGGCGACTCCCTTGAGGTCGATCGCCTGCACCTGGATCCGGTCGATGTCGGACCGCGGCGCCGCCGTGGTGGTCTGCAACAGCAGCGGGGCCGGCTCGGCGCCCGTGCCGTAACCGGTGACCGGCACCGACCAGCTGGAGACCACCTCCGCCGACCCGCTCTTGCGCAGCACCACCAGCCGGCAGTTCTGCGGCCCGGTGAGCTTGGCCAGCGCGAACGAGATCTGGGTGCCGAACGGCTCGGACTGCAGCAGCAGGGTGGCCTCGACGCCGGTGGTCTCGTCGGTAGCGGTGAGCCGTTCGCCGGCGTCCAACTCCGGCCCGCCGACGCCGAAGCCGGGGGAGCTGGTGATCGGCGGCGGTGCGCTGGGCACCGACCCGGTGTCGCGCCCGCCGGGACCGGCGGTGTTCGTCCCCGGTTCGGCCAGCCACTGGCCGCCGGCGAAGAGCGCGAAGCCGGTCAGCATGGCCAACAGGACCACCCCGGCGGCCAGGCTGAACAGCCGCCGGCTGCGTTCCCGGCGGCGGTCCTCGCTCACCGCGACGAGCATCCGGTCGAGCAGCCGACCGTCCGAAACGGACTGTTCGGCCACCACCAGGTCCTCGGCGTCGATCTCGCCGAGCAGGTCGACCACCGGCAGCAGCGTCTCCAGTTCCCGGGCGCAGTTCCAGCACTCCGCGAGGTGCTCCTCGAAGCGCGCGGTCTCGACCGGGTCGAGGGCGCCCAGCGCGTACGAGGCGACGTCCAGGTGGTCCGTGCCGCTCACTCGGTCACCCCGCGCTCCTGCAGGGCGGCCCGTAGCGCCCGAAGCGCGTAGTAGACCCGGGACTTGGCGGTGCCCAGCGGCAGACCGAGCTCCTCGGCGGCCTCCGGCACCGTCCGGCCCCGGAAGTAGGTGGCGACCAGGATCTCCCGGTGCGGCTGGCTGAGCGTCCGAAGTGCGTCGCTCACCGTCATCTGGCGCAGGACCCGGTCGGTCTCGTCGGCCTCGGAGAAGACCTCCAGGTCGCGGTCGAACGTCTCGGCCGGTCGGGCCTGCTCGCTGCGGTGGTCGTCGATGACGATCCGCCGCGCGACGGTCACCAGCCACGGCCGCAGCGACGCCTGGCCCTGCGCGCCGAGCCGGTGGGCGTTGCGCCAGGCCCGCAGCAGGGTCTCCTGGACGACGTCCTCGGCCCGCTGCCGGTCGCCGCCGGTGAGCCGGAGCACGAACATCAACAGTGGTGCGGAATGCTCCTCGTAGAGCAGCCGGACCAGCTCGTCGGAGTGGTTGACCTCCGCCGGCCCGGCATGATGGCGGCCCGGAGCCGGTCGGGGGGTCACCGGCCTATCATCGCGATCACGTGGCCTCACGTCGAGAGTTTTCCTGGGACGGATTGGGCGAGTGGTGCAGACCCGATCCACACCTACCCTATCCACACGCAAGCCGCCCGCTACCGCGTGCATCAACACAACCTCCCGTCCGGCGCCATCCGGCCTGCGTAGCGGCTGGTGGCCGCCCGGGAGTACGGATCCGGCGGCCGAACGGATCAACCGGTGACGGTGAAAGTTCCGGCAGGTGGCGGCGGGGATTGCCGGGCGGTGGCGTCGCGTACCACCGGGGCGCCTCCGGTGAACCGGTCCAGGTCCGCGCCGTGCAGCACCCGGCCCGGGAACCAGTCGCCGGCCACCCGCCGGATCAGCTCGGGCACCGGCGGCTCGACCCGGCCGGCGACCAGCACCAGGTTGCCGTACCGCCGGCCGCGCAGCACCGCCGCGTCGGCGGCCAGGCAGGCGGCCGGCAGCACCGCGCGGACCGTGGCCACCTGGCCGCGGGCGTACCGCAGCGGCTGCCCGTCCGCCAGGTTCACCAGGTACGCGCCGGCCGGGCGCAGCACCCGGGCCACCTCGGTGACGAACTCCACCGAGGTCAGGTGCGCCGGCGTCCGGGCACCGGCGAAGACGTCCGCCACCACCAGGTCGTAGTCGCCGTCGCGGCTGCCGACGACGACCTGGCGGGCGTCGGCGACCCGGACCCGCAGCCGGGGGTCCGGTCGCCAGGGCAGCTCCCGCCGGACCAGCTCGACCAGGCGCTCGTCGACCTCCACCACCCGCTGGGTCGAGCCGCGCCGGGTGGCGGCGACGTAGCGGGGCAGGGTGAGCGCACCCCCGCCGAGGTGCAGCACCCGCAGCGGCTGGCCCGCCGGGGCGTGCAGGTCGATCGCGGCGGCCATCCGCCGGACGTACTCGAACTCCAGGTGGGTCGGGTCGTCGAGGTCGACGTGCGACTGCGGGGTGCCGTCGACCAGCAGGGTGTAGCCGCGCGGCCGGTCCGGGTCCGGCGCCAGTTCGGCGAGGCCACCGGCCACCGGCACGGACGGCCGGGCCGCCGACTCCCGCTTTCGTCCCACCCGGCCAGTATTCCCGTCCCGCCCTGGCCCGGTCAGCCGCCGGTGCGGGCGGCGGCGGCGGTCAGCGCGCGGTGCAGCAGCCGGGCGTCGCCGAGCCGGCCCCGCAGCCGCCGTTCCAGGCCGGCGATCGGGATCAGGTTCTGCGGGGCGCGCGGGTCCTTGTACGGCGTGGAGGCGAACCGGGGCAGCGTCACCAGGGACAGGTGCGCCAGCTCGATCGCCTCGTCGGGGGCCAGCTCCGCCGAGCACTCCACCCGCACCACCCCGGCCCACGGCGCGCCGGCCGAACCGGGCAGCCGGAGGTACCAGGAGTACCCGCCCCAGGCGGTGCCGAGCCGGAACACCGGCGACCGCTGCCCGGCCGCCAGCCCGGTCACCACCGCCGCCAGCCGGGCGTCGAGGTACTGGCTGTGCTGGGTCTTGACGTACCCGATGGTCCGGGGCAGTTGCCGGCGGCTGCGCAGCGGGCCGTCGACGACGAGCAGGTCGCCGTCGTCGCGGGCGGCGTTGGAGACCTCGACCTCCAGCGCGGTCAGCGGCCCCTGCACGGCGGCCGGCAGCTTGCTCAGCTCACCGGTGCCGTCGACCCGGTGCAGCGCGTACCGGATCTGGCCGGCGACCAGGTCCTGCGCCGACGGGCTGGCGGTGAACAGGCCCCGCGCCACCTGCGTGCCGGCCAGCTCCGCGGCGCCGCGGGCCAGGTCACAGCGGACCACCCCGGCGGCGTACGACGCGGCCAGGCCGGCGTAGGAGGCGCCGTCGGGCTCGGCGGTCCAGACGCTGGCGTCGATCCGGCGTACCCCGTCGACGAGCAGCACCAGGTCGGGCGCCCGGACGCCGGACGGCGCCGGCACCGGTCGCCAGGCCGCGGCCGGCAGCTCCACGTCCGGGTCGACCTGGGCGCTGCTCGGCGCCGCCGGGCCGCCGGCCGCCGCCTCGAACGACGCCCCGTAGGCCGGATCCCAGGCGTCGACGAAGACCCGGGGTCCGGCGGCCAGCCCGGCGGTCACAGGCCGGTCCGTTCGATCCGGGCGGTCCGGGCGTCCTTGCTGACCTCGAACCGGACCGGCACCCGTTCGGCCAGCGCCGGCACGTGGGTCACCAGGCCGACCATCCGGTCGCCCCGGGCGGCCAGGTTCTCCAGGGTGGCCGCCACGGTGTCCAGGGTGGCCACGTCCAGGGTGCCGAAACCCTCGTCGAGCACGATCGACTCCAGACTCGCCGCGGCCGTCGACAGGCCGGCCAGCTGCTCGGACAGCGCCAACGCCAGCGCCAGGGAGGCCTGGAACGTCTCGCCACCGGAGAGCGTGCGCACCCCACGGCGCAGCCCGGCGTCGTGGTGGTCCACCACGAAGAACTCGCCCTTGTCGTGGATCAGGTCGTACTGCCCGCCGGAGAGTTCCCGCAGGATGCCGGAGGCCCCCTCGACCAGCAGGTCGAGCGCTTCGGCCAGCAGCCAGCGTTCGAAGTTGTTGGCCCGCAGGTGACCGGCGAGCGACCTCGCCGTCCGGGCGTCCCGCTCGTGCCCGTCCCGCTGCCCGGTGAGCCGGTCGACCTGCTCGCGCCGCTCCACCAGGCGCTGACGGTCCGCCTCGGCCCGCTCCACCGCGACCGCCGCCGCCCGCCGGTGGTCGGTCGAGACCGGCAACCCGGCGGCGGTGAAGAGGTCGCCGATCCGGCCGGCGAGCTCGGTCGCGGTCGCCCGCGCCGCCGCCACCGCCTCGGCGGCACCGGCTCGGTCGGAGCGCCGGCCGGCGACCGACCCGGCCGCCCAGCCGGCAAGCGCCGTCCAGGCCGCCGCCACGTCCTCGCGGTCGGCCGGCGGCGGACCGAGCCGGGCGACCGCGTCCCGGGCGGTGTCGAAGTCCCGCCAGGCCGCCCGCATCCGCTCCTCGGCCGCCTCCACCCCGGCCCGGCCCCGCCGGTTGGCGTCCCGGGCGGCGCGCACCGCGCCGCCGGCCTGTTCCAGGTCGCGGCGCAGCTTCGCCACCGTGGCCAGCTCCCGCCGCAGGGCGGCCGGCCCGGGCGAGTCGGCGAGCTGGCCGGTCAGCTCGACCAGGGCAGCGTCGAGCTGGCCGGACCGGTCGCGGGCCCGGTCGAGGGCGCGTTCGAGGTCGCGGACCACCCGCTCGGCCTCGGCGACCGCGCGGCCGGCGGTGTCGGCCGCCGCCCGCGCCGCCTTGCCGGCCGCCTCGGCCGCCGCCACCGCCGACCCGGCCGGCAGGTCCGGCACCGCGGGCACCGGCTGCGCGCAGACCGGGCAGGGCGCGTCGACGGTGAGCTGCGCGCGCAGCGCCGCCGCCCGGTCCGCGGTCTGGGCGTCCTGGTAGGACTGCCGGGCGGCCTCCAGCTCGGCGGTGGCCCGGTCGGCGACCGCCCGGGCCCGGTCCAGGGCCCCGGCCGCGGCGGCGTGCTCGGCGGTCGCCTCGGCCAGCGCGGCGCGGATCCCGGCCGCCTCCCCGGCGACCCGGTCGTGCTCCTCGTGCGCCTTCAGCAGCAGCCGGATCGCGGTGTCGTCGCCGGCGGCGGCCAGCTCGCCGCGTACCTTCTCCTCCCGCTCCTCGGCGGCCGTGACGGCCGCCGCGGCCTCGGCGGCCGCGGCGCGGGCGGCGGTCACCGCCTCGGCCACGGCGGCCGCGGTGGCCGGCGGCCGCAGCCGGTCCAGCTCGGCGATCTCCGCGTCCAGCGCGGCCAGCCGCCCGGCCGCCTCGTCCGCCGCGCGGTCGGCGCGCTCCAGCTCCGGTACGGCCGAGTCGACGGCCGCCGCCAGCGCCCGCATCGCCTCGACCCGCTCGCCGGCCGCCGCCAGCGCCGCCTCGTCGGCGCCGCCCAGCCCGGCCAGCATCCGGTCCACCTCGGTGAGCCGGGTCTCGGCCTCGGTGGCCCGCGCGGCGGCCAGCTTCTGCACCCGCTCGTAGACGCCGAGCCCCAGCAGGTTGACCAGGATCTGCTGGCGGGTGGCCGGCTTGGCGTGCAGGAAGTCGGCGAACTGCCCCTGCGGCAGCACCACGCAGCTGGTGAACTGCTCGTACGGCAGGCCGATGGCGTCCAGCACCGCCTGGTCCATCTCGGCCGGCGTACCGGCGATCACCTCGCCCAGGTCGTCCGGGGTCAGGCCGGTGTCGAGCCGGCCGGGGTCGAACCCGGCCGGCATCAGCTGCAGGCCGGCGTTGGCGGTCTTCACGCTGCCCCGGGCGTCCCGGCGGACCACTCGGCTGGCCACGTAGCGCGCCCCGCCGGAGTCGAAGACCAGCCGGACCCGGGCCTCGTTGGCGGACGGGGCGAGCGCGTTGCCGATGCCCCGGGTGCTGCCCCAGCGCGGCACCGTGCCGTAGAGGGCGAAGCAGATCGCGTCGAGCACCGTCGACTTGCCCGAGCCGGTCGGCCCGACCAGGGCGAAGAAGTCGGCGTCGGTGAAGTCGACGGTGGTCTCGTCACGGAAGACCGTGAAGCCGGCCAGGTCGAGTCGCAGTGGGCGCACTACCGGTCCACCTCCTCCAGTAGTTCGGCGAAGAGCTCCCGGACCCCGTCCTCGCCGTGTCCCCGGCTGTCCAGGTAGTCGGCGAACAGTTCGCCGGGTGAGCGGCCGGCCCGCCGGGCCGCCGGCCGGCCGGTGGGGGAGGCCGGCACCAGGTCCGGGTCGATCCGGACCTCCAACGCCCGCGGCAGCAGCTCCTGCACCTCTTCGCGCAGCCCGGCCCGGGGCGCCTCCCGCACGTACGCCCGCAGCCAGGCGTCCCCGGCGTCGATCTCGGCCAGCTCGGCGACCGTGCCCCGGACGGTCCGCAGCGGGGTGCCGGCGGTGATCGGCACCTCCCGCGCCCGCGCGGCGGTCGACGCCGTCACCTCGACGATCGTGACCGAGCAGACGTTCTCCTCCTCGCCGAAGTCGATCGCCAGCGGGCTGCCGCTGTAGCGGATCGGGCAGGGACCGAGCACCTGCTGGGCCCGGTGCAGGTGCCCGAGGGCGACGTAGTGCGCGCCGGTCGGGAAGATCGTCGCCGGTACGGCGTAGCCGAGCACGGTGTGCGCCTCCCGCTCGCCGCCGCCGGTCCGGCCGCCGACCACGGTCAGGTGGGCGGTGATCAGGTTCACCGCGTCGCCGGTGAAGCCCTCGGTGAGCCGGCCGATCAGCCGCCCGACGTGGTCGGCGTAGGTCTGGGTCGCCTCGGCGGCGGTCAGCTCGTACATCTCCACGGCCCGCACCGCGTACCGCTGGGACAGGAACGGCAGGGCCACCAGCCGCCACCGCTCGCCGCCGGCGGTGACCCCCTCGATCAGGTGGTCGGCGGCGCTGTCCCGGACGCTGCCGCGCAGCGCCACGCCGGCCGCCTCGGCCCACGGCCGCAGCGCGTCCAGCGCCGCGCCGTTGTCGTGGTTGCCGCCGATCGCCACCACCGTCGCGCCGGTGCCGCGCAGCGCGGAGAGCGCCCGGGTGACCAGCCGGGTGGCGTCCGGGGTGGGCGCCGCCGTGTCGTAGAGGTCACCGGCGACGATGACCAGGTCCGGCCGTTCGTCGCGGGCCACCTCGACGAGCTGGGCCAGCACGGCGACGTGCTCGCCGAGCCGGGACTGTCCCTTGAGGACCTTGCCGACGTGCCAGTCGGAGGTGTGCAGGATCTTCACGCCGTGCGGTCCTCCGGGGGTCGAGTGCTCAGAACGGGATGTCGTCGTCGGCGAGCGCGCCGGCCCGGGTGCCGACCACCGCGAACGGGTCCGACTGCTGGGTGATCGAGCGCAGCGTCTCCGAGGGCGGTCGGCCGGCCTCGGAGACCCGGGTCGCCCAGGCCGGGAACGGGAACTCCAGGCAGAGCGGCACCGGGATGTCCGGCTGGCTGACGAACATGGTGCCCGGCTTGGCCAGCAGCGCCCGCTGCCGCTGGGCCGGCGGGAGGAAGCCGTACTCGGGTCGGGACGCCTCGGCCGGGTCGAGCCGGCCGACCACCCGGATCGCCGAGTTGGTGACGATCCGCCGCTCCACCTCGCTGGCGGTCTGCTGGGCGCCGATCAGGATCACCCCGAGGGAGCGGCCGCGCTCGGCGATGTCCAGCAGCACCTCCTTGATCGGCGAGGAGCCCTCCCGTGGGGCGTACTTGTTCAGTTCGTCCAGCACGACGAAGAGCAGCGGCTTGGCGGTGCCGGCCTTCTCCTTGCGCTCGAACTCGCCGCGCAGCGTCACGCCGACCACGAACCGTTGCGCCCGGTCCGGCAGGTTGTGCAGGTCCACGACGGTGACCTGGGCGCTCTCCGAGGTGTTGATGGCGTGCGGCCGGCGGCTGGCCAGGTCGCCCCGGATCAGCCGGGACAGGTCGCGCTTGCTGCCGATCAGCCGCCGGGCGAACGCGTTCGTGGTGCCCAGCCCGACCGCGCTGCCGGCCCAGGTGGCCCGGGTCTCGTCGTCGGCGAGCTGCTCGACGATGTGGTCCACCAGGTCGGGGTAGGAGTTGATCCGGACCCCGTCCAGGCTGACGCCGCCGTCGGCGGGTTGGGCGTACCGGGCCAGGTGCGCGGCGACCGAGTGCACCACCATCGTGTACTGCTGCCGTTCGTCGTCGGCGTCGGCGAAGACGTACGGCAGCAGCCGGTCGGCGCAGAACTCGGTGAGCGTCCAGTAGAAGCTGTCCACGCCGGCCAGCCGGCTGCTCACATCCGGCGTGCCGGACGAGTCGCCGGCCCGCGGCGGGGCGTAGACCCGCAGGTCCGGAAAGGCCCCGGCGGTCAACCCCAACTTGTCGTACGCGGCCCTGGTCGGCTCGTCCAGCCGGGTGTTCGGGTGGTCGAGGAAGAGCAGGTCCTCGCCCTTGACGTTGAAGATCAGCGCCTTGGCGTTCACCGCGTCACCGCCGAGCACCCCGGACCGGAACACCGAGTAGAGCAGGAACGTCGCGAAGCTGGTCTTGGTGGCCACCCCGGAGATGCCGGAGATGGAGACGTGCGCCCCCCGGCTGCCGTCCAGGAAGTCGGCGTTGAGGAAGACCGGCACCCCGTCCCGGCCGGTGCCCATCGGCACCCGGCGTTCCATCCGGTCGAAGTGCAGGGCGGAGTCCCGCTCGCCGCCCTGCGCCCGGTGCACCAGCGCGCCCGGCGTCGGTGGCACGTAGAACTCCGGGTCGACCCGGGTGGTGGTCACCTCGGCGGCCTCCTGGACCTGCGCCGGCAGGGTGCCGTCGGCGATGGCGAAGACGTCCGAGTCGAACTGGGCGCCCTCGTGCCGGGCCCGGACCTGGGTCACCACCCCGGAGATGGTGACCGGCTCCCGGTCGGGCAGCTCGCGCCGGGTGACCACCACGTCGTCGAGCTGCAGGTAGCCACCGGGCAGCACGGCGGTCCAGAACTGCAGCGGGGTGGCGTCGGCGGTGCCGAGCACCCGGCCGACCTGTTCGGCCGCCGGTTCCGGCGTGCTGTCGCTCATCGGTTACCGCCGGTCAGGGTGGTTGTCCGGGCACGGGATCCTCGGTCAGGTAACACGGGTTGCATCCTGCCCCACGGGTACGACGCGGCGCCAAACGGCGCGCGCGACGGCGGCGGGTCAGTCCCGTGCGTGTCGGAGCAACAGCGTTCCGTCGTCGGCGCCGAGCGCGTGCCGCAGCGGCAGCAGGCGGGCGGCCGCTTCCGGCCCGGGGGCTTCCGGTCCGGCGGCTTCCGGTCCGGTGGGGCCGGTGCTGATCCGGCCGGGGCCGGGGCCGGCCAGCAGCGGCGCCACGGTGAGGCAGACCTCGTCGACCAGGTCGGCCGCGGTGAGCGCGCCGAACAGCCGGGGTCCGCCCTCGCAGAGCACCTGGTGCAGGCCGCGCCGGCGCAGGTGCGCCAGGCCGGCGGCGAGGTCGATCCGGTCGTCGCCGCAGCGGACCAGCTCGGCCACCCCGGTCAGACCGGGTGGCGGTTCGGCGGCGGTGTGGGTGAGCACCACCGGGCGGACCGGCGCCTCGGCGAAGGCGGGTTGGGCCGGATCGAGGTCGAGGCCGGCCGAGACCACCACCAGGGTGGGGAACTCGGGCAGCCCGTGCCGGCGGCGCCAGGCACGTCGGGCGGCGGTGGGCCGCAGCGCCCGGTACCGCTCCTGGCGCAGGGTGCCGGCGCCGACCAGCAGCGCGTCGCAGACCATCCGCAGGATGCCGAAGACCCGCTTGTCCGGGCCGCCGGAGAGCCCGGCCGACCGGCCGTCGAGTTCGGCCGCGCCGTCGATGCTGGTCACGAAGTTGACCCGCAGCCAGGGAACAACTGCCCGGGGGTAGCGCGCGATGAGCGCCTCGTCGTCCAGCGGTCCACCGGCTCCGGCCGGCGCCGGCCAGAGTTGGCGGACCGGAAAATCAGCGGTCATTCGCTTGCCGGACCCGTGACCGGCGGGGTCGGTTGAGGGGTACGGTGCTGGCAGTCGCACCAGTTGCGGCCCCGGCACTCGCCGTGTCGCCGGTCCCGGCACGCTCGGCAGATCATGCCGGCAGCCTATGCCAGGGGACGGGAGCGCATGCGGCGTCAGATCTACCAGCTCAGGGTCTCGCTCGCCGACGTGACACCGCCGGTGTGGCGGCGGGTGCTGGTGCCCGGCGGTTACACCCTGGACCGGCTGCACCGGGTGTTTCAGCACGTGCTGGGCTGGCAGGACTGCCACCTGCACTCGTTCGACATCGACGGTCTGCAGTACGGCGTACCGGATCCGGAGGGTGAGCTGACCCTGCGCGACGAGCTGGACTGCCGGCTGGACGCGGTGCTCGCGAAGGGCAGCCGGTTCCGCTACACCTACGACTTCGGCGACTGGTGGGAGCACGAGGTGGCCGTCGAGGACGTCTTCGGCGCCGACCCGGACGAGCGGTACCCGGTCTGTGTCGCGGGGCAGCGGGCCTGCCCGCCGGAGGACGTCGGCGGAGCCTTCGGCTATCGGGGCTTCCTGGTGGCGCTCGCCGATCCGGCGCACCCCGACCACCGGGCGATGCGGCAGTGGATCGGCCGCGAGTTCGACCCCGAGCGGTTCGACGCGGGCCGGGTCACCACGCTGGCCCGCCGCCTCGCCTGATCCACGGATCGGGAAATGTGCTTATGCCACTTTTCGGGCATCGTCCTGGTTGGGGACTTTATTTCCCCCGGTGGTACCCACTTCTCCGGCTCCTGAGACGTGAATCGGGGTAACGATATGGGATCGCTCCCAGTTGACCATTGACACCTTCGAAACCTGCCGGCAATCTCATGGGAGCGCTCCCGGGATTTGGTGGCGGAGGTCACAGACGGCCCCAGGCCCGGCGGCGCAGGCACACCGTCGCCATCCGGCGCGGCTCAGGTCAGTTCGACCTGCTCCGCCGGCCGGCGACGCCAGATGGGAATTCCCCCACCACATACCTCAGCACCGAGAGGGGTCAGGATGAGCGTCACGACGCGCCGCAGGCGGGTCGCAGCCGTCGCTCTGGCCGCGATCACCGCCCTTGGCGGGACCGCGGCGTGCGGCGGCGACGACGAGCCGGAGGCCGGCGAAAAGCCGGCCACCCTGGTTGTCGAAACGTTCGGCGAGTTCGGCTACGACGAACTGGTCAAGAAGTACGAGCAGGAATCCGGCATCAAGATCGAGCTGCGGAAGACCGCTCAGCTCGGTGAGTACCGTCCCAAGCTCGTCCGGGCGCTCGCCACCGGCAAGGGCGCGGGTGACGTGGTCGCGCTGGAGGAGGGCATCCTCAACGAGTTCAAGTCGAACCCGGCCAACTGGGCCGACCTGAGCGAGCTGATCGAGGACCACAGCAGCGAGTACCTGCAGTGGAAGTGGGAGCTGGGCAAGGCCGCCGACGGCCGGCTGATCGGCCTGCCGACCGACGTCGGTTCGCTGGCGGTCTGCTACCGGCGTGACCTGTTCGAGGCGGCCAAGCTGCCGACCGAGCGGGACCAGGTGACCGCGCTCTGGCCCACCTGGGACGCCTTCATCGAGACCGGCAAGAAGTACCGCGAGGCCACCGGCAAGGGCATGCTGGACTCGATCACCACCGCCGCCAGCGCCGTCATGGTGCAGGCGGGTGGCGACCTCTTCTACGACGCCGAGAACAACGTCATCGCCGACAAGAGCCAGGCCGTGAAGACGGCGTGGGACACCTCGGTGGCGATCGCCGACGCCAACATCACCGCTGAGGCGGCGACCTGGTCGCCGGAGTGGTCCGCCGGCTTCAAGCAGGGCACCTTCGCCGCCACCCTCTGCCCGTCCTGGATGCTCGGCATCGTGCAGGAGAACTCGGGCGAGGAGAACAGCGGCAAGTGGGACGTCGCGGGCGTGCCCGGCGGTGCCGGCAACTGGGGCGGCTCCTGGCTCGCCGTGCCGGAGCAGAGCAAGTACCCGGAGGAGGCCGCGAAGCTGGCCGAGTTCCTGACCAACGCCAACAGCCAGATCGAGGCCTTCAAGCTCAAGGGCCCGCTGCCGACGAACCTGGAGGCGTTGCAGAACCCGGACTTCGTCTCCTACACCAACCCGTACTTCAACAACGCTCCGACCGGCAAGATCTTCGGGGAGAGCGTGTCGAAGATCGAGCCGCTGACCTACGGGCCGAAGCACCAGGCGATCAAGGAGAACGCGATGGACCCGGCGCTGCGCGCGTACGAGAGCGGGCAGATCAACGCCACCGAGGCCTGGGAGCAGTTCATGAAGGACGCTCCCGTCCAGGGCGCATTCTGATTCGGCCGGCCGGCCGGCGGTCAACGCCGGCCGGCCGCCGGTACCTCGTATGACATGTGGCATCCGACCGTCGGTGGCGTCCGGGCTCTGGTGCCCGGGCGCCATCGGCGGGTGGCCACCCGCCGATGGCCGGGTCGGGCCGGTGTCACCGCCGCCGCCAGTTCTCCCGCTCCATCCAGCCAGCAGCCCCTGCGTGTAGCACCCCTGCGCGGCGGCGTGCGCCACCGTGCCGCCTGCGGGAAAGGAACCCCATGAGCCTGTCGACCACGACGGCGCCGCCGCCCCGGGCCGCGCCACCGGACGAGACCCGCCGACACCGGGCCCGGTCGCACCGCCTGTCGCGACTCGATCTCAAGTACTCGCCCTACCTGTACATCGCCCCGTTCTTCATCCTGTTCGGCATCTTCGGGCTCTACCCGATGCTGCGGACCGGCTGGATGTCCCTGCACGACTGGAACCTCATCCGCGAGGACCAGGAGTTCATCGGGCTGGAGAACTTCAGCACGCTGGTCACCGACGACTACTTCTGGAACGCGGTCCTCAACACCTTCGGCATCTTCCTGCTCTCCACCGTGCCGCAGCTGATGTTGGCGCTCTTCCTGGCGAACCTGCTCAACCGGACCCAGCTGCGGGCCAAGACGTTCTTCCGGATGGCCATCTTCGTGCCGAACGTGACCTCGGTCGCGGCCGTGGCGATCGTCTTCGGGATGCTCTTCCAGCGCGATTTCGGCCTGTTCAACTGGCTGCTCAGCTTCGTCAACGTGGGCCCGATCGACTGGGACGCCGAGCGGTGGAGCTCCTGGACCGCGATCGCCTCGATGGTGAACTGGCGCTGGACCGGCTACAACACGCTGATCCTGCTGGCCGGCATGCAGGCCATCCCGCGCGACCTCTACGAGGCGGCGGCGATCGACGGGGCGAACCAGTGGCGGCAGTTCTGGCGGATCACCCTGCCGATGCTGACGCCGACCTTCCTCTTCGTGGTCATCCTCTCCACCATCGGCGGTCTGCAGCTCTTCACCGAGCCGCTGATCTTCGCCAACGGCAGCATCATCGGCGGCGACCAGCGCGAGTTCCAGACGCTGGCGATGTACATGTACGAGAAGGGCATCGAGAACCTCAGCACCGCGGGTTACGGCGCGGCCGTGGCATGGGCGTTGTTCCTGATGATCGGCCTCATGTCAATAGTCAACTTCCTGCTCGTGCGTCGCGCGGCGAAGTGAGGAGAGGGAAACCATGGTCTCCGCATCACAGCGTCTGTGGCGCACCAGCCCGCTGACCTACATCGCGCTCGTCCTGGCGGTGCTGCTCTCGATCTACCCGTTCTACTACATGATTGTGATCGCCAGCCGCAGCCTGGACTCGATCAACCAGGTCCCGCCGCCGAGCACTCCGTCCGATGCCTTCGGCGACAACTTCGGCCGGGTGCTCGACAACGACGCGGCCAACTTCCTCACCGGTCTGATGAACTCGGTGATCGTCTCGTCGGTGGTGACCCTCTCGGTCGTGATCACCGGCAGCCTCGCCGGCTTCGCCTTCGCCAAGCTGCGGTTCAAGGGCCGCAACGGCCTGCTGCTGGCGATCATCGTGACCATGATGGTGCCGACCCAGCTCGGTCTCATCCCGCTCTGGGGGATGATGCAGGACTTCGGGTGGTACGACTCGCTGCTCGCCGTCACCGTGCCGTTCCTGGTCACCGGCTTCGGCGTCTTCATGATGCGTCAGTACGCCACCCAGGCGATCTCCGACGAGCTGATCGAGGCCGGCCGGATGGACGGCTGCAACACCTTCCGGATCTACTGGAACATCGTGCTGCCGGCGCTGCGCCCGGCCGCGGCGGTGCTCGGCCTGCTCACCTTCATGGACACCTGGAACGCGTTCCTCTGGCCGTACGCGGTGCTCACCCCGGAGAACCCGACCCTGCAGGTGTCGCTGGCGTTCCTGTCGTACGCCTACTACACCGACTACTCGCAGGTCTTCGCGGCCACCGCGGTCGGTACCGTGCCGTTGTTGCTTGTTTTCATCGTGTTCGGCCGTCAGATCATCGGCGGCATCATGGAAGGCGCCGTCAAGTCGTGACGAATCCCGCTAGCCAGCCGACCGTCCAGCTTCTCGACGAGGCCGCCGGCGGGCAGCCGCTGAGCTTCCCACCCGGCTTCCTCTGGGGGGCCGCGACGGCGGCGTACCAGATCGAGGGCGCCGCCGCCGAGGGCGGCCGGACCCCGTCGATCTGGGACACCTTCAGCCGTACCCCCGGGCGGACGGTCGAGGGGCACACCGGCGACGTGGCCTGCGACCACTACCACCGGTTCCGCGACGACGTGCGGTTGATGGCCGAGCTGGGCCTCAAGACGTACCGGTTCTCGGTCTCCTGGCCCCGGATCCAGCCCGGCGGCAGCGGCCGGGCCAACCAGGAGGGGTTGGACTTCTACCGGCGGCTCGTCGACGAGCTGCTGGAGAACGACATCGAGCCGTGGCTGACCCTCTACCACTGGGACCTGCCGCAGCCGCTGGAGGACGCCGGCGGCTGGCCGGCCCGGGACACCGCGTCCCGGTTCGCCGAGTACGCCGCGCTCACCCACACCGCCCTCGGCGACCGGGTGCGGTACTGGACCACGCTCAACGAGCCGTGGTGCTCCGCCTTCCTCGGCTACGGGTCCGGGGTGCACGCGCCCGGCCGCTCCAACGGCGCCGAGGCGGTCCGGGCCGGCCACCACCTGATGCTCGGCCACGGCCTCGCCGTGCAGGCGATGCGGGCGGCCCGCCCGGACCACGAGTACGGCATCACCCTCAACCTGTACGCCGTCTCCCCACAGCACGACACCGCCGCCGACCTGGACGCGGCCCGCCGCATCGACGGGCTGGCCAACCGGTTCTTCCTCGACCCGGTGCTGCGTGGCGAGTACCCGGCCGACGTGGTGGCCGACCTGCGCGAGGTCACCGACTTCGGGCACGTGCACGACGGCGACCTGGCGGTGATCGCCACCCCGCTCGACGTGCTCGGCATCAACTACTACAGCCGGCACGTGGTGGCCGCCCCGGTGGAGGGCGTGGAGCCCGAGCCGTACTGGCGGGCGGCGTCGAACTGGCCGGGCAGCGAGCAGGTCCGGTTCGTCACCCGCGGCGTGCCGGTGACGGACATGGGGTGGGAAATCGACGCCCCGGGACTTGTCGAGACCCTGGAGCGGGTGCATCGGGAGTACCCGGAGGTGCCGCTCGCGGTGACCGAGAACGGCGCCGCCTTCGTCGATGAAGTGGTCGACGGGGCGGTGCACGACCCGGACCGGGTAGCCTATTTCGACGCCCACCTGCGGGCCTGCCACCAGGCGATCGCCTCCGGCGTCCCGCTACGGGGATACTTTGCGTGGTCGTTGATGGATAATTTCGAATGGGCATGGGGTTACACGAAGCGCTTCGGCATGATCTACGTCGACTACGACAGCCAGCTCCGCATCCCCAAGTCCAGTGCCAGGTGGTACGCCGATGTGATCCGACGTAACGGTCTGGCCGCAGAGTAGGCCTGGTCAGACATGATTAGGGCACCCGGCGCCGACTCGAACGGTTGGCGCCGGGAGCCCGAGTCGGAGGAGCATACGATGACAACCCAGCGGACCCGGTCACTCGGCCGGCCAACCCTGGACGCGGTCGCCGCACGCGCGGGCGTCGGTCGCGGTACGGTGTCCCGCGTCGTCAACGGCTCGCCGCAGGTGAGCCCGGAGGCCCGGGCGGCGGTGCAGCAGGCGATCGCCGAGCTGGGCTACGTGCCCAACCGGGCGGCCCGGGCGCTGGTCACCCAGCGGACCGACTCGGTGGCGCTGGTGGTCTCCGAGTCGGAGGAGCGGGTCTTCGGCGAACCGTTCTTCGCCGGCATCGTCCGCGGCATCAGCTCCGCGCTGCTGGAGACCCCGATGCAGCTCTGGTTGGCGATGGCCCAGTCGCCCGCCGAGCGGGAACGGGTCGAGCACCACCTGACCAACCAGCACGTCGACGGCGTACTGCTGCTCTCCCTGCACGACGCCGACCCGCTGCCCACCCTGCTGGAGCAGCGCGGCCTGCCGACCGTGCTCGGCGGCCGGCCGGCGCGGATGCTGCAGCCCGGCGCCCAGCCGGCCTACTTCGTCGACGTGGACAACGCCGGCGGTGCCCGGCAGGCGGTCCAGCACCTGTTCAGCCGGGGCCGGTCCCGGGTCGCCACCATCGCCGGGCCGCAGGACATGGGGGTCGGGGTGGCCCGGCTCGCCGGCTACCGGGACGCCGTCTGGGCCAGCGGTGCCCGGATCAACGAGGACCTGATCGCGTACGGGGACTTCAGCGAGAGCAGCGGGGCCGCCGCGATGTGCCGGCTGCTGGAGGTCTGCCCGGATCTGGACGCCGTCTTCGTCGCGTCCGACCTGATGGCCTGCGGCGCGCTGCGCGCGCTGCGGGAGGCGGGTCGGCGGGTGCCCGAGGACGTGGCGCTCGTCGGCTTCGAGGACGCGCCGATCGCCCGGCAGTCCGACCCGCCGCTGACCACGGTCTTCCAGCCGATGGAGGAGATGGGGCGGCAGATGGCCCGGCTGCTGGTGTCGCGGATCCGCCGCGAGGACCGGGACGTGCCGTACGTGCTGCTCGACACCCACCTGGTGCACCGGGCGTCGGCCTGACCGCGGCTCAGTCGGCCCAGCGGCGCAGCTCGCGGCGGGCCAGCGAGGCGCGGTGCACCTCGTCCGGACCGTCGGCCAGCCGCAGCGTCCGGGCGTGTGACCAGAGGGCGGCCAGCGGGGTGTCCTGACTCAGGCCCGCCGCCCCGTACGCCTGGATCGCCTTGTCGATCACCCATTCCGCCATCGCCGGCGTGGCGATCTTGATGGCCTGGATCTCGGTGTGGGCGCCCCGGTTGCCGACCGTGTCCATCAGCCACGCGGTCTTGAGCACCAGCAGGCGGGCCTGCTCGATCCGGACCCTCGACTCGGCGATCCACTCCCGCACCACGCCCTGCTCGGCCAGCGGGCGGCCGAACGCGGTCCGCCCCAGGACGCGCTGGCAGAGCAGCTCCAGGGCCCGCTCGGCCATCCCGATCAGCCGCATGCAGTGGTGCACCCGGCCCGGACCGAGGCGGGCCTGCGCGATGGCGAAGCCGTCACCGGCGCCGCCGATCAGGTTCTCCGCCGGCACCCGGACCCGGTCGAAGGAGATCTCGGCGTGCCCGCCGTGCGGCCCGTCGGTGTAGCCGAAGACCGTCAGGCCCCGCCGGATCGTCACCCCGGGGGTGTCGCGGGGGACCAGCACCATGCTCTGCTGCCGGTGCCGGTCGGCCGCCGGGTCGGTCTTGCCCATCACGATCAGCAGCTCGCAGCGCGGGTCCATCGCCCCGGACGACCACCATTTCCGGCCGCTGACCAGCCAACCGTCGCCGTCGGCCTCGATCCGGGTGGCGATGTTCGTGGCGTCGGAGGAGGCCACCTCGGGCTCGGTCATGCAGAACGCGGAGCGGATCTCGCCGTCGAGCAGCGGCCGCAGCCAGCGGTCCCGCTGCGCCGGTGAGCCGAACTCGGCGAGCAGCTCCATGTTGCCGGTGTCCGGCGCGGCGCAGTTGAGCGCCTCCGGGGCCAGCTGCGGGCTGCGGCCGGTCAGTTCGGCCAGCGGGGCGTACTGCAGGTTGGTCAGGCCGGCGCCGTACGCCGGGTCGGGCAGGAACAGGTTCCACAGGCCGCGCTTGCGGGCCTCCGTCTTGAGCTCATCCAGCACCGCCGGCCGGGACCAGGGGTCTCCGGCGGCGGCCACCTGGTCGGCGTAGACCGGCTCGGCCGGGTAGATCCGGTCCTCCAGGAAGTCGGTCAGCTCCTCGTGCAGCTGCGCGGTACGACTGTCGAAACCGAAGTCCATCAGCTCTCCCTGGCGGCGGTCAGCCCGTACTCGACCAGCGGCGCCACCATGCCGCCGATCAGGTCGAAGCCCTCGCCGACGGTCTGGCCGAGGGTGTGCCGGTAGTGGATGCCCTCGCAGATCACCGCGAGCTTGAAGCAGCCCAGCGCGACGTGCCAGTGCAACGGGCCGATGTCGACGTCCGCCCGGGCGGCGTACCGGTCGATCAGCTCGGCGCCGGTGGGGAAGCCGGCCCGCGGCCCGAGCCCGTCGGCGACCGGGTTGCCGGCCAGCCAGCCGCCGGCCGGTTCTTCCCCGGCCGGGTCCTTGCCGGCCGGGTCCTCGCGGGCCGGGTCCTTGCCGGCCGGTTCGTCGCTGGGCCGGCCCGGGGCGCCGGGCCGGGGGCCGCCGCCGAGGGCGTCCCAGTAGGTCAGCAGCAGCCCGAGGTCGGCGAGGGGATCGCCGAGGGTGGCCATCTCCCAGTCCAGCACCGCCCGGATCCGCACCGGGTCGGGCTCGGCGAGCAGGTTGTCCAGCCGGTAGTCGCCGTGCACGATCCGGCCGGCGTTGGCGCCCTCGGGCACCGTCGCGGCCAACCGTTCGCGCAGCTCGTCGATGCCGGGCAGCGGCCGGCTGCGGGACCGGTCGAGCTGGCCGCCCCAGCGGCGGACCTGCCGGCCGAGGAAGCCGTCCGGCCGGCCGAAGTCGGCCAGCCCCACCTCGGCGGGGTCGATGGCGTGCAGGTCGGCGAGGACGTCCATCATCGCGGTGGCCAGGTCGCGGCGCTGCGCCCCGGTGAGCCGGTCGGTCTGGGCGCGGCTGCGGTAGACCACGCCGGGTACCCGCTGCATCAGGTACCAGGGCGCGCCGAGCACGCTGGCGTCCGGGCAGTGCAGCAGGACCGCCGGGACCGGGACGGCGGTGCCGGCCAGCGCGCCGATCACCCGGTGCTCGCGGGCCATGTCGTGGGCGGTGGCCAGGACGTGCCCGAGCGGCGGGCGGCGCAGCACGAACTCGCGGTCGCCCGAGCCGACCAGGTAGGTCAGGTTGGACCGGCCGCCGGCGATGAGGGCGGCCCGCAGCGGACCGTCCAGCAGGTCCGGGCGGTGGGCCCGCAGGTATCCGGCCAGCCGATCGAGGTCGAGCCCGGCGGGGGAGCCGGCCGGCTCGCCAACGCCGGTGCCGGCCGGGCGATCGGCCGCGGCCGGGTCGTTCGCGGTGATCCCCGGCCGGGGCGGATTGGCCGACGGATCAGTCATCCGAACAGTTGATGGCAGCTCGTTCGTCTTGTCAAGCGAGCATTGTTGCTGCCGGGACATGCCTCGGCAACAGGGACGAAATGGTCAACATGCAGGCTGTTACCTACACGGCCGGCGACCCGATGCCGCCCACCGACCGGAGGGTTCAGACATGTTGCTGCGGGTTCGGGTGACCCTGCCGGACCGCCCCGGGACCCTCGGCCAGGTGGCGCGCACGCTCGGCGTCGCCGGCGCCGACATCGTCCAGGTGGTGGTGCTGGAGCGGCTGGGCGGCCGGGCCGTCGACGACTTCACCGTGGTCTGGCCCGGCGCGTCCCGCGTCGACCGGCTGCTCGCCGGCCTGGCGGCGATCCCGGGCGTCCAGGTCAACGGCATGTGGCGGGCGATCGGCGCGCCCACCAGCGGCGGCCAGGACGCCGAGTTGCTGGCGCAGGTGGCGGCCAACCCCGGCGACGGGCTGGCCACCCTCGTCGACGCGGTACCGGGTCTGCTCGCCGCCGACTGGGCGGCCGCCGCCGTGGTGCCGGCGGACTGGGCGGTCCGCAGCGGTTCGACCACCGCCGCCGGCGATACCGGTGGCGAGCCGGCGGTGGCGTACGCGAGCTGGCGGGCGCCGACCCCGCTGCGGCTGCCCGAGGTGACCCCGCTGCGGGCCCGCGCGATGCCCGGACCGACCGGCACCCACTTCGCCGCCGCGCCGTTCGGTCGCGCCGGCCTGGTGCTGATGGTGGCCCGGGTGGACGCGGAGGGGCTGACGGCGGCGAACTTCCACGTCACCGAGGTGGACCGGATCGCCCAGCTGGTCCGGGCCGCCGCGGTGATCCTCGGTGACCGGCTGGACCTGATCACCGCGCCACCGCCGGCGGCGGCGCGGTCGTGACCGGCTGACCCGGTCGGCTGTCGTCCGGTCGGTACAAGTCACCACCGGGCAACCTGCGGGAAACGAGCGGTCGGCAAGCTGAAGCGGGCGCACGACAACGCGCCGGCGAACGACGAACGGCGACAGGACAACGGCGGAAGGAGCGGAGATGACGTTGTGGCGGATCCGGGCCACGGTCGACGACCGGCCCGGTTACCTCTCCGTGCTCACCGCCAGCCTCGCGCTGCGCGGGGTCAACATTCTCACCGTCGCGGTGCACACCACCGAGGCGGGCGCCGTCGACGACTTCCTGGTGGACGCGCCGGCCGCGCTGACCGCGGCCGACCTGGTGGCGGCCGTGGAGCGGGGTCGGGGCCGGGACTGCTGGGTGGCCCGCAGCGAGGCCCAGGGGCTGGCGGACCAGCCGACCCGGGCGCTGGCGCTGGCCGGCCGGCTGGTGCAGGACCCGGACGCGCTCGGCGAGGTGCTGCGCAGCCTGCTCGGCGCCGACACCG
This sequence comes from Solwaraspora sp. WMMD1047, assembly GCF_029626155.1. NCBI lineage: Bacteria > Bacillati > Actinomycetota > Actinomycetes > Micromonosporales > Micromonosporaceae > Solwaraspora > Solwaraspora sp. WMMD1047. Next base: position 2,454,141 of record NZ_JARUBL010000001.1, read on the forward strand.
TGACCTGGCGGCCGGTGCCGGCCCGTGCGGTCGCGGCGCGGGCGGTCGAGCCGGGCGGCCGGCGGTCCGGGTCCGAGACGATGCGGCTGGCCGACCCGGCCGGTGGCTCGTTCGAGGTGCTCCGGTCGGCGCCCTCCTTCACCCCCGCCGAGTACGCCCGCGCCCAGGCCCTGGTCGACCTCGCGGCCGGCGTGGCCCGCCGGGCCGCCGAACGGGTCACCCTGGTCCTGCCGGACGGGGCGGAGCTGACCGTCCGCCCGGCGACCGTCGAGGACCTGCCCGCCGTGCGGGCCATGCACGAGCGGTGCAGCGCCCGGACCCTGCACCGGCGCTACCTGGGCGCCGCCGGCGGCCCGCCGCCGACCAAGCTGCGCCGGCTGCTCGACCCGGCCGCCGGAATGGGCCTGGTGGCGGTCGCCAGCTGGCCGGAGGGCACCCCCGAGCGGGTGGTCGCGATGGCGAACCTGGTGGTCGAGGGCACCCTCGGCGAGGTGGCCCTGCTGGTGGAGGACGCCTGGCAGCGCCGCGGGGTGGGCAGCGCGCTGCTGCGCCGACTGGTCCGGCACGCCGGCCAGGCCGGCTACGCGGCGCTTGTCGCGCACACCCACGCCGACAACGTGCCGATGCTGCGCACCCTGGACCGGGTCTCCGGCCCCGGTCCGGTGGAGCGCGACGGCGCACTGCTCACCGTGACCCTGCCGCTGGGCGGGCCCGCCCCGGCGGCGGACCGCGCCGGGCAGAGCGAGCAAGGAGCACCACAGACTCCCGCCGCCACCGAGGCGTAGCGGGGAGAGACCCCAGCGGCCCGGCTCCGGTGCGGGGCCGGGCCGCCGGACAGAGCCTGACTCGGGCGAGGTAAGAAGGGCCCCCTCCTGTGGGACGGCAGGAGGGGGCCCTTCCCTGCTTCCCGGGCGGTACCGCTTCCCAACGGGCACGGTCGGGGCTACATTGTTGGCTATCCATGGGAGCGCTCCCGGCGCTCGCGGGAACCACCACCACCAGCCCACCCGACCGCCCGTGCTGCGGACAGGAGAAGGGGGCGGATGCGCCCACATCCGCCCCCGGTGTCCTCCGCTACGCGTCACCGCGCGCGGCTCCACGGACAGGAGCGATTGTAATGTCGCCAACCGACGCGCCGTCCCCGTCGAACGGTTCGGCTGCCCCACCCGCCCAGCGCCGATCACCGCACCGCCGGTACCGGCGCCCGCTCGTCGCCGCGCTGGCCGTCGCGGTCGCGGCGGCGATCGCCGCGGCCGTGCCGACGATCGGCGCCCCGGACGCCTCCGCGCAGGCGGCGCCGGCCTACAACTACGCCGAGGCGCTGCAGAAGTCGCTGTTCTTCTATGAGGCGCAGCAGTCCGGCCCGCTGCCCGACTGGAACCGGGTCTCCTGGCGCGGCGACTCCGCGCTCACCGACGGCTCCGACGTCGGGCTGGACCTCACCGGCGGCTGGTACGACGCCGGCGACCACGTCAAGTTCGGCTTCCCGATGGCCTTCACCACCACCATGCTGGCCTGGGGCGCGGTCGAGTACCGGTCCGGCTACGCCGACTCCGGCCAGCTGCCGCACCTGCTGAACAACCTGCGCTTCGTCAACGACTACTTCATCAAGGCGCACCCGTCGCCGAACGTGCTCTACGGGCAGGTCGGCAAGGGCGACGACGACCACAAGTGGTGGGGTCCGGCCGAGGTGATGCCGATGGCGCGGCCCGCGTACAAGATCGATGCGAGCTGTGGTGGGGCGGACCTGGCGGCGGAGACGGCGGCCGCGATGGCCGCCTCCTCGATGGTCTTCCGCCCCACCGACGCGAGCTACGCCAACACCCTGGTCACGCACGCCCGGCAGCTCTACACCTTCGCCGACAACGTGCGCCGCAGCTACCACGAGTGCATCACCGACGCGACCAGCTTCTACCGGTCGTGGAGCGGCTACCAGGACGAGCTGGTGTGGGGGGCGATCTGGCTGCACCGGGCCACCGGTGAGGCGTCCTACCTGACGAAGGCGGAGGCCGAGTACGACAAGCTCGGCACCGAGCCGCAGACCACCACCCGCTCCTACAAGTGGACCATCGCCTGGGACAACAAGCAGTTCGGCGCGTACGTGCTGCTGGCGAACCTGACCGGCAAGCAGAAGTACATCGACGACGCCAACCGCTGGCTGGACTTCTGGACCGTCGGGGTGAACGGCGAGAAGGTGCGCACCTCGCCCGGCGGAATGGCCGTGCTGGACACCTGGGGTGCGCTGCGGTACGCCGCCAACACCTCGTTCGCCGCGCTCGTCTACAGCGACAAGCTCACCGACGCGACCCGCAAGGCCCGCTACCACGACTTCGCCGTCCGCCAGATCAACTACGCGCTCGGCGACAACCCGCGCAACTCCAGCTACGTGATCGGCTTCGGCAACAACTCGCCGAAGAATCCGCATCACCGTACGGCGCACGGCTCCTGGTGGGACAGCCAGACGGTGCCGGTGGAGACCCGGCACGTGCTCTACGGCGCGCTGGTCGGCGGCCCGTCGGCGCCGAACGACGCCTACACCGACAACCGCTCCGACTACGTGATGAACGAGGTGGCGACCGACTACAACGCCGGCTTCACCTCCGCGCTGGTCCGGCTCTATTCCGAGTACGGCGGCACGCCGGCCGCCAACTTCCCGCGACCGGAGACCCCGGACATCGACGAGCTCACCGTGGAGACCACGGTAATGCAGAACGAGCCGCGGGCGGTCGGGATCAAGGCGATCGTCTACAACAAGTCGGCGTTCCCGGCCCGGGCGCTCACCGAGTCGTCGTTCCGGTACTACTTCCGCCGGGAGGGCACCAGCGCGATCCAGGTGACCCCGGGCTACACCCAGGGCTGCCCGTCGCCGACCACCGCGCAGCAGCACTCCGGTGACATCTGGTACGTCGAGATCGACTGCTCCGGGCACACCATCGCCCCGGCCGGACAGTCGGCGCACCGGATGGAGGTGCAGTTCAAGATCGGCGTGCCGGAGGGCGGCACCTGGGACGCGACGAACGACCCGTCGTACCAGGCGACGGCCGGGCCGAACCGGAACGTCCCGCTCTACGACGACGGCGTCCTGGTCTGGGGCACGGAGCCCGGCGACGGCGGCCCCGACCCGACGCCGACGCCTACCCCCACCGCGACCCCCACGCCTACTCCGACTCCCACGCCGACCCCCACCCCGACCCCCACCCCGACGCCGACCGGGCCGGCGGCGGGCTGCCAGGTCACCTACACCACCAGCGACTGGAGCAACGGTTTCACCGCCAGCGTGACCATCCGCAACACCGGTACGACGGCGATCAACGGCTGGACCCTGCGGTTCAGCTACCCGGCCGGGCAGCGGGTCAGCCAGGGCTGGTCGGCGACGTTCAGCCAGAGCGGTACGGCGGTCACCGCCACCAACCTCTCCTACAACGGCAACCTCGCGCCGGGCGCGTCGACGAACTTCGGCTTCAACGGCACCCACACCGGCAGCAACCCGAGGCCGACCGCATTCACCCTCAACAACGCCACCTGCACCCTCACCTGACGCTCAACTCCTACTGACCCACGTTCCACTTCAAGATCATGGCGCACCTATCCGTCGAATTCGGCTCCACACAACGGATAGGTGCGCCACAGATCATGGTCGCTCTCCTGACCCGTCCCGGTCGCGCGGCGGCAGGGTCGTCTCGCCGCAGTTGGGGCACCACCGGGACTTCACCCGGAAGCTGAACAGCCCGGCCAGGAAACCCAGCAGCACCAGCCCAACCAGCCCACCGATGCTCACCATCGCAGGTCCTCCTTCGCCGGTGGGGTGCCGTGCTCTGGTGGGGTGCCGGACCGGCGGTTGCCGCCGCCGGTCCGGTGAGCACTCATCGGCTCTCCCTCGGCCAGTGCCCCCGATTGGCCGGCCGCCGGACCCGGCAAGGCAGCCCCGACCCGCACCGGCAGATCCGCCGCCACCGCCACCACGATCACACCGGCCGGTGCTTTGCGCGCGCTGACGTCAGTCGCACGTCCCCGTCGAAGGACACCACCGTTCTCCCTCCCTCCGTAGAAGGCGGCCATCGATGGTCGCCGCCACACCCGCAGTGCCACGCTTCCACGACAACTCGCAATCCGCAAGATGCGGATAGCATCTGGCTAGATGCCGGTGGAGGATCGCCCAGGCGTTGCCTCGCAGTTCCGACTTGTGCAAGATGGCGGCTGTGACGCCACGACAGAGCCCGACGGTCAAACGCCGACGCCTCGCCCTCACCCTGCGGCAGCTGCGCACGGCAGCCGGACTGTCGGCGGTCGAGGCGGCGCGTCGCGTCGATCACGACGCCAGCTGGCTGTCCCGGATCGAGAACGCAGAGGTCCGTCCGCACCCGAACGACGTACGCGCGATGCTGACGATCTACGGCATCGACGGTGAGCAGGCCGAAGCCGTCATCGCTGTCGCGCGCCAGGCCCGGCAACGCGGCTGGTGGCAGCGGTACAACGACGTCCTGCCCGACTGGTTCGTCACCTACGTCGGAATGGAGTCGGAGGCGTCGGTGATCCGGTCCTACGAGTGCCAGATGATTCCGGGCCTGCTCCAAACCGAGGAGTACGCGCGAGCGGCGTTCAGCGGTGGACCTACCCAGATCAGCGACGCCGAGATCGAGCAGCAGGTCGCGCTCCGGATGGATCGGCAGGCCATCCTCGGCACCGACGAACAGCCCGCCCTTCGGATGATCATCGACGAGGGTGGGGTGCGCCGCGAGGTCGGCGGGCCGAAGGTGCTCAAGGCGCAGATCGAACGCCTGCTACGGGAGTCGGAGCGATCCCGGGTACGGATCCAACTCCTACCGTTCGGCGCCGGCACCGGCTTCGACGGCAGCTTTGTCATCCTCGACTTCCCGCCGTTACCCGCGCCGTACCCGGACGCCGCCGAGGACCGCCTCGTCTACCTCGACACCCTCACCGGCGCTCACTACCTGGAGCGCCCGGTGGAGGTCGCGGCCTACTCTGCTGCCTTCGAGCAGTTGTGCGCTGTGGCCCTCTCGCCGGCCGCTACGCGGGACGCCTTGAGTAATATCGCCAACGACCTGGCGAGGTAGGAGGCGAGGCATCCGCATGGACGCGACGTGGCGCACGAGCACCCGATCCGGTTCTACCGGCAACTGTGTCGAGGCCCGGCGGATCGGTGACACCGCCGAGGTCCGCGACAGTAAGGATCCCGCCGGGCCGGTCCTCGCCTTCGGTCGGTCGGCCTGGTCCGCGTTCGTCGTCAGCCTCAGGCAGAACCACGGCGGGTAAGGCGCGGCCATCGCGCTGTCGCGCGTCTATCGGTTGATGATCTGAGCGCTACTGCTGTTACCGGTGACGTTTAACAGCAGTAGCGCTCAGATCATCAAGGAGTCGTGGTGAGCGAGCCGCACACCTTGGTCGCCCTCGGACCTCGCCAGATGCTGCGGGGTGGGGGTGATGACGCGCTGTCCGGACGTGGGTGTATGCGGATCGCATATAATGACCGGCGTGGACGCAAGCCTGGAAGCGGCGATCAACGAGTGGCACGCGGGCGTCAACGCCGCCGACCTGCGGCGGTCTGCGCGGGCGGTGGGTGATCCGGTCGTGGTGCTGGGTCCGAAGGGCGCGGGTTCGATCACCCCTGCGCAGTTCGCCGAGTGGGTGGGGCGGTCGGGGATCAAGCTGACCCCTCGGTCATGGCATCCGGTCAGCGAACGGCTGATGGTGGTCGAGGAGGACGCCACCTGGCCCGGCAGCACGGAGCCCACGCGGGTGGCGACGGTCTTCCGCGCCTCCGGCGGGCGGGTGACCGCTGCGCTGCGGTTGCCGGACCTCAGGTCCGCTCTCGAGTTGGCCCACATCTGCCGCGAGCTGGCGGCAACCGAGTGACCAACCAAGGCCCGGGACAGGTCCTGTTCCACTTCGTCCGGCACTGGGCGCGCCGGCCCCCAGCGACGGACACCGGCGGTGAGCAGGGCCGGCACGTACTGGTCTGTGAGGCAGTCCATGCGCTCGCCCAGCGCGGGGCACCCGCAACGGTCAACGCGGTCGCGTACGAGATCGGGATCGACCAGAGTGGCGCCTCACGGATGATCAAGAGCGCCATCGCAGCCGGTCATCTGGTCATGGCAGCGTCCCCTACCGATGGCCGACAACGCGAAGCATCACTGACCCCTGCCGGCCGATCAATGCTGGACCAGGCACATCGCTGGCAGGAGGAGATCTTCGGTCGGCTGACCGCAGGCTGGAGCGAGAAGAAGCGCCGCGACTTCCAGCAGGCGATGACCGACCTGATGGACCGCTCCTACGCGACGGAGGTCTGAGGACCACAGAGAGCAAGCTCGGAGAAGCCATCAGTACTGGGCGGCCACTACAGTCGTACCCGAAGGTTCTGAAGGGACCGACGGGCCGTGCCACCACCACCGGATCGGAGTCGACGTCCAAGCCAGCGGGGGATTGTCAGAACCCGGCGTACCAGTCGTCACCAGCGGAGGGCGATGTGGCAGAGCAGGACGGGCAACAGGTCGACTTCGGAGCATTCGGACCGGACAGCGTCACCTGGCGGGTGTTCCGCGAGCCGACGATGTACCTCGGCGGGTTACGGGCGGTCTTCCTACAGGCACTCCATCCGCGGGCGATAGCCGGCGTGGTGCAGAACTGCGACCTGCGGACCGACGGGTACGACCGCGTCCTGCGTGGCCTGCGGCACCTCAACACGGTCGCCTGGGCGCCGACACCCGTCGTCGACCGGGCGGCCCGGGTAGTGCGGGCCTGCCACCGGCACGCCACCGCGATCGACCGCGCCACCGGCGACGTGATTCGCGTCGACGAGCCCGACCTGCTGCGCTGGGTGCACGTCACCCAGATGGAGTCCCACCTCACGGCGGTGCGGCTCAGCGGTGCCCGGTTCAGCCCGTCCGACGTCGACCGGTACTTCGCCGAGTGGCTGCGCGGCGCCGAGCTGGTCGGACTCGACCCGCGGACGGTGCCGGCGACGGCCGCCGAGGTCGAGGAGTACTACCGCGAGATGCGCCCGCGACTGAGCCTGGGCGCGGAGGGCAGGGCCACCCGGGAGGCGATGTTCCACCCGGTGCTGCCCGGCAACGGGATCACCGGCCTGCCCGGCGCCCTGCGGGTGTGGCAGACCGCCGTCTCGGTCGCGCTCGGACTCACCCCGGCCTGGGCCCGCAAGCTCCTCGGCTACCGGGGACGCGGTACGACCACGGCGGCGGCGAGAACGGCGGCGATCTCGCTGCGAATCGTCCTGAAGACGACTCCGCAGCGGGTGTACCGCAGCGCCGTCCAGGCCGACGCCGACCGCCGGGTCGCGCTCTCGCGAAATGCGAGGCTCGCTCGGTAGGTCGTATGGCAGCCCTACGCGTTGCTGAGGACGGGCAGCAGGCCGGTCGACCGGAGACGGTGGTGGGCAGACCTGATGTGCTCCGGGGTGAACAGCCGGGCCTTACGGCCGCTCCAGGTGCGTACCCGAGCGACCAGCTGATCGATGTCGGTGGTCCGTGGTTCCTGGGCAGGGGTCAGGTTGATCGGCCGAAGCTCCTCCACCCGCGCGCTCCGGTCGCCGTACCCGATCAGGTAGTGCCCTTCCAACTCGTCCCGTACGCGGTTGAGGCGCTCGGCGTACGGGCCGTAGTGACCCCGGGTGAACGCAAGGCGCAGTGGTCGACCGAGCACCTGAAGGAAGTAGGCCAGTTTCTGGATCTCCAGATGGGTCACTGCCTCGCGAGGCTCGCGATCCATCCACGGTCCTACGTGGAGAGAGATGAACCGACACGATGGCCGGACGTAACGGGAATTGAGCAAGCTCGAAGAAGTTCGGCGGGTCGTCAGGCCGCATTCTGGTCGGGAACCGGTAGACGGCTGCGGGTCTCGCGAGGAGTGCATACCCGTCAGGTTCGCCTCCTCGGAGTTTGGCAGTTACGCGCCAACGACGGCGCTGATTTCACTTCTGTTTCCCCCCGGTTAGGAGTGCGTCATGGCACAGACCAACACCTCTCCACCGCTGCGGCGGGCGCCGCAGCAGCTACGGCTCAACGCCGAGCCGAAAGCGACCTCCACCTTCGTCAACGGTCACTTCCCGAACCGTCGGGGACTGATCATCGCGCTGAGTGTGCTCGGCGGCTTCCTGCTGACCGTGGTCTGGTCGGCCGAGTTCGTCGACCGGACGATCGGCGACAACGTCGCCAACACGATGCTCGGACACGACGCGAAGGAGACCCCGATCGCCGGCATCTCCGCCGGTATCCTCTTCGCGCTCGTCTCCGGGATCGCCGGCACCTTCACGGCCTGCAACATCGCCGCGTTCGGAGCGGTCGCACCGCTGGTGGGCGGGACGGCCGGCCGGTGGCAGCGGCTCGTGCAACTGCTCAAGCCGCTCGGCTGGATGTCCGTCGGCATGCTGGCGGTGTCGGCGACCTACGGCGTCATCGTCGGCTTCGTGGGCACCAGCATGCCGCAGTTCTCCACCGCACAGAACGCCCCGGGCAGCCTGTCTCCCCGGCTCATCCAGGCGATGGTGGTCTACGGGGTGATCGGGCTGATCATGATCTACCTGGGGCTGGCGGCGCTCGGCGTCGTCAAGGACCCGTTCGCCCGCATCGTCCGCTCGTTCCCGAACGCGCCGCTGGTGTTCATGGGCGCGCTGATCGGCGGGTTCCTGATCGGCCGGCCGTTCGCGCTGTTCCGGCAGATGTTCCGGGACGCCGCGGAGAGCGGTAATCCGTTCTACGGCGCCGCCGCCTTCTCCCTGCAGTCCATCGGCAACATCGTCATCATGTCCGTGCTGTTCCTGATTCTGGCGTACACCGCGGGTGGTGCCCTCCAGCGCTGGAGCAGCGCCAAGCCGAGCCGGCTGGCGGCCCTGACCGCCGCCGCGTTCATCGTCAGCGGGGCGTTCATGGTGCTCTACTGGGACGTCCGACTGCCGTCCATGCGGGACATGCTCCTGCCCTGGTATCCGTTGGCCCCCTGGGTCTGATCCGCTCGCGGGTTCTGGCGGATCGCGCCGGAAACCCGTCCCGGTTGACGCCAGCATCCCTGGCGATGCCCCTGCCGGGTGGTCCGCCACCCGCCGGCAGGGGCTTAACCGTGAAGTAAGCAATCTCGAAGAAGTCAGCGGTCCGGTCCACTCGGTACGGTTCCTGAGAGCGCACGTTCTGCGCGTTCCTCCCAGCGGGTTTACCAGCCCGAACTGTCGTGCCCGAACGTGAGGAGGGCGGCCGATGGCCAACCAGGGAACAGCTCGGAAGACCGGCCTGCTGGAGCAGATCAACGGTCCACACCACCGAGCCGCAGTCAACATCTTCGCACTGATCGTCCTGGCCCACTGGGCCGAACACCTCGTCCAGGCATTCCAGATCTGGGGCCTGGGCTGGGCCAGGCCGCAGGCGCGCGGCGTCCTCGGCATGCCGTTCCCGTGGCTGGTCGAGCAGGAGTGGCTGCACTACGGGTACGCGCTGATCATGCTCGTCGGATTCTGGGTGCTGCGTAACGGCTTCGTGGGGCAGTCCAGGTCCTGGTGGATGGCGGCCTTCTGGATCCAGGTCTGGCACCACTTCGAACACCTGCTCCTGCTGCTGCAGTGGCACAGCGGCATCTACCTGGCCGGCAAGGCCGCGCCCACCAGCATCATCCAGCTCCTCGTACCGCGGGTCGAGCTGCACCTGTTCTACAACGCCGTGGTGACGCTGCCGATGCTCGTCGCGATGTACTACCACCTGCGTCCGAGCCGGGCCGATGCCGAACTGATGCACTGCAGCTGCCACTCCAGGCCCGTCGGCGCAGCCGCGTGACGGCAGCTCCCGACCAGACCCTGCCGGCGCCCGCCGGCACCGGCGGCGCGACCAGGAGAGCCTGGCCGCGCCGCCTCGCCGCCGTGGCCGTCCTGCTGCTCGTGGGCACCGTCGTCTCGCTGGTGCTGCTCTCCGAGGCGAAACCGCCCGCGCTGACCGTCGCCGACCCGGGCGACGGTCAGCGGCTCGACGCGCTACCGCCGGCGGTGACGCTGACCTTCAACGGCCGGCTCGATCCCGCCGGCTCACACCTCACGGTGGCCGACGCGGCCGGCCGGCCGGTCAACACCGCGACCGCGCGGGTGGCCGGCCAGACGATCAGCCAACCGGTGGACCGGCTTCCCCCCGGCCGGTACCAGGTCGCCTACCACGTGACCTTCGGCAACGGCACGGTCCTCACCGATCTCTACTCGTTCACGGTGCGGGGGCAGCAGCCCGGCACCGGGCCGGGGGACCGGGTCGTCGCGACGCCGGTCGTCGACTGGACCACCGCGCCGTCCGAGGCCTCCGGGGGTCACGTCCACGGGCTGCTGCAACCGCGCGGGCTGGCGATGATCAGCGCCTACTTCGCACTGATCCTGGTCGGCCTCTTCGTCCTGCACCGCCGCCGCCAGAAGCGTCGCTGAGGAGATCCCCATGTCCCGTCGGTGGAAGGTCCTCACCGTCACCTCGGCGGCCGTCTTCATGGCGCTGCTCGACGTGACGATCGTCAACATCGCGCTGCCCGACCTGCGGCAGACCTTTCCGGACGACTCGCTCAGTGACCTGTCCTGGGTGCTGAGCGCGTACAACGTGGTTTTCGCCGCGGCGTTGGTGCCGGCCGGCCGGCTCGCCGACCGGCTCGGGCGGCGGCGGCTCTTCCTCGCCGGCACGGTGACGTTCCTGGCCGCCTCGCTGGCCTGCGGACTGGCCGGCAGCCTCGGCCTGCTGATCGCCGCGCGGATCGTCCAGGCGCTCGGCGCCGCCGTGCTGGTGCCCACCTCGCTCGGTCTGGTCCTGCCCGAGTTCCCGCCCCGGTTGCGGGCCACCGCCACCGGGATCTGGACGGCGACCGGTGCCATCGCCGCCGCCACCGGGCCGTCCCTCGGCGGTCTCCTGGTCGACCTGCAGGGCTGGCGGTGGGTGTTCTTCGTCAACCTGCTCATCGGTGCGCCGCTGCTGATCCTGTCCCGGCGGCTGCTCCGGGAGAGCCGCGACGAACTCGCCACCCGTTGGCCGGACTGGCTCGGCGCGCTGCTGCTCGGCGGGGCGGTGGCGGCCGTGGCGCTGGTCCTGGTCGAGGGGGAGCGGTGGGGGTGGACCTCGGCCCGGGTGGTCGGCGGCGTGGTCGCCGGCGGGGTGCTGTTCCTGGCCTTCGTGGGCCGGTCGGCCCGGCATCCGGAGCCGGTGATCGAGCCGGCGCTGCTGCGGATCCGGTCCTTCATGGCGGCGAACACCGGTTCGTTCGTCTTCGGGATGGGGTTCTACGCGCTGCTGATCTGCAACGTCCTCTTTCTCACCGGCGTGTGGGGGTACGGCATCCTGCTCGCGGGGGCGGCGCTGACCCCGGGGCCGATCGCGGCCACGATGGCCGCCCCGATCGCCGGCCGGTTGGCCGACCGGTACGGGCCGCGCGCCGTCGCCGTCCCCGGCGCGCTGCTCTTCGGCGCCGGTACGTTCTACCTGATGGCGGTGGTCGGCGCCGAGGCGGCGTACCTGACGGCCTTCCTGCCCGGGTCGGTGGTCACCGGTGCCGGGGTGGGGCTCTGCCTGCCGGCCTTCGGCAGCGCCGCGGTGGCCGAGATCCCCCGGGACCGGTTCGCCACCGCGGTCGCCATCGCCTCCTGCTTCCGGCAGCTCGGTGCCGTGGTCGGCATCGCCGCCCTGGTGGCCGTGCTGGGCGCGGGCGACCGGCCGGAGAGCCTCGCCAGCTTCCAGCGCGGCTTCCTGCTGATCGGCGTCACCGGCCTGCTGACGCTGGTCAGCGCCGTGGCGCTGGGCCGGATCCGGTCCCGTGACGTCGCCGGCCTCAGCGACCAGCCGGCGCGACCGGCGGAGACCGCCGATCCGGCGGCCCGGTCGGCGGTGGCTGCGGATCGGGCGGAGTAGCCGGCGGTGGTTGCGGATCGAGCGGAGTAGCCGGCGGTGGTCGCGGATCAGGCCGACGGGACGACGGTGACCGCCGAGCCCGAGTCGGCGGCGCGGCCGGCGAGCCGGCGGCTGAGGTGACCGGCCCGGTAGAGCCACCCGACGGTGTCGGCCATCGTCTCGGCCACCGGGCGCCCGGTGCCACCGAGCAGTTCGTCGGTCGCGGTGCAGTCGATCGGGCGGCCGACCGCGCAGGTGTAGATGGCGCCGTACTCGGCCGGAATGTGCACCGGAACCGCCCGCTGCACCAGGCCGGTGAGCCGGCCGACCGGCAGCATCGAGGCCGCCGGTAGGTAGACGGCCGGCAACCGGCGGCCGGTCACCTCGCGCAGCGTCCGGACGAAGTCGCGGGTCGACAGGTAGCGGCCCTGAGCCAGGAACCGGCGTGGCCCGAGGCCGGGCGTCAGCACCGCCGCGTGCAGCCGGGCCACGTCGCGTACGTCGCCGACGGGGAAACCGCCGGTCGGCCACATCGGCATCAGGCCGCGCAGCACGTTGCGTACCCGGGTCGTCTGGTCGCCCAGGCCCGGGTCGTGCGGGCCGAGGGTCGCCGACGGGTAGGTGATGACGACCGGGGCGCCGGAGTCGGCGTGCCGGCGGGCGATCCGCTCGGCCTCGGCCTTGCTCGCCAGGTAGGTCTCGGCGGGTCGGCCGACCGCCGTACGGGTGGTCACCGGATCGTCGGCGCTCGGCACCAGGGCGCCGAAGGTCGACACGTACACGATCGGGTCGGCGCCGGCGGCCCGCGCGGCGGCGAGCACCGTCTCGGTGCCGCTGGCGTTGACCCGGCGCATCGTGGCGTGGTCCCGGCTGTCGAAGCTGTAGACCGCGGCGGCGTGCAGCACCGCGTCGCAGCCGCGGACGGCCGCGGCGACACGACCGGGGTCGGTGATGTCGCCGGTGACGAACTCGACGGACGACTCGGGCACGCCGAGGGGACGCAGCGCGGCGACGGCCCGCGCGGCGTCCCGGACCAGCAGCCGGACCCGGTGGCCGGCGCGGATCAGCTCCGCCGTCGAGTGTGAGCCGATGAACCCGCTGCCACCGGTGACCAGGACCAGCATCTGCGCTCCTTGATGGACGGACCGTCGCGGACTACTGGAAGTGCCGCCGGATTCGGTCCCGGAACACCTCGTACGCGGGCACCGCACCGTCCGGTGGCAGGTCGATGACGACCCGGTTGGTGATCTCGGCGGCGTCCACGGCGGACATCCCGCAGAGGGTGGCGGAGGCCGTCTCGGTGTGCGGGGTGATCACGTCGGCGAGCACCCGGGCCTTGATGGCGAGCACCGCGCCGAGGGAGACCTCGGGACCGTGCGGGCCGGCCGCCTGGTGTAGCAGCTTGAGGTCCTCGGCGCCGACCCCGCCGGCGTAGCTGGCGGCCAGCCCGGCGCCGCTCCACAGGTCGGCGTGCCGGGCCGCCGGGAACCTGCTGATCGACGCGGCCACGCTCTCCACGTGCGCGCCGTTGTAGAACCAGAGCGCCCGGCCGATGCCGTGGTCGATGGCCCGGTTGACGTAGCTGACCTGCCACGGGTAGCTGGTACTGACGTACTGCTTGTCGATCCACTTCGCCGGGTCGAAGAACGCCTGGTGGAAGCCGTAGCCGTCCCAGATGAACCAGCTCAGCGTCGGGTGGTCGGGCAGTTGGGAGACGTCCGGCAGGGCCCGTCCCCAGAACATCCGGGGCAGCCGGCCGAGGGTGAACCCGATCCCCAGGTACGCCATGTAGATGTGCGCCGCGCCGCGCCCGGTCCGCAGGAAGTCCTCGGTGCGCCGGCCCCGCGGCCCGGGTCGCAGGGCGTCGCGCAGCGCCAGCGCCATCGCGGCGCCCTCATAGGCGAAGCCGTGGAACTGGCGGTCGAGCGTCTCCAGCCGGGTGACGGACTCCGCGGTGTCGGCGCTCTCCATGGCGAAGCCGAAGCCGATGACGAACTGCCGACCGCTCATCTCCAGCAGGTCGCGGGCGGCCCCGTCGTGGGTGTGGAAGCCGCGGGTCGAGAAGAGTACGTCGTCCAGGGGCGGGGTCATCACCTTGCGACGCAACGCACCGAGCATTGTGGTCATGGATCGCCTCACCTGTCGAAGTTCGGATGACTCACGCCCGCCGGGCCGGCGTGCGCCGGATGTTTCGATCCTCAGCTACCCGGGGCGTCGACGGCTACTTCGAGATTGCTGTCTGTCGACGAATCGGGTGCCGGCCGGAGGCCGGCGAAGAGATCGGTCTCGGGTTCGCCCGGAGCCGGTGGCTCGGCGCGCCCGCGCAGCAGCTGGTAGTGCTCCACCCCGAAGCCGCGGCCGGGATCCTCGGCCAGGGCGAAGAACCAGCCGTTGGCGTGCATCTGGGACCGGTGGGCGCGCATCGCGGCGGCCTTGGCCGGCAGCCAGTCGCGGGCGTCGATCCGGGTGGTGACGGCGGCGTCGGGCACCCCGAACGGGAGTTGGGCGAGAGGGCTGTCGGCACCACCGGGTGGACCTTCGGTGGCGTTCGGCGGTCCGCCGATGGCGGCGGCGACCTCGGCGAACGGGTTGGGGCCGTCGAGCCGCGCCCCGGCGAGGGTGGTCATCGCCTGGGCCAGCAGGCTGACCGGGACGACGGCGGCGTACAGCTTGCTGGTCACCCAGGGTGGGCCGGCCGTCGGCGCGGCGGTGGGATCGGCCGCCGCGACGACGGCGGAGGCCGCGATGTCGTGGGCCCGGATGTGGTCCGGGTGGCCGTACCCGCCCCGTTCGTCGTAGCTGATCACGACCTGTGGCCGGACCTGGCGGAGGATCGCGACCAGTTGGCTGGTCTGCAGGTCGTGGTCGCCGGCGCTGAACGCCCGTGGGTCGGTGGTGGTGTCGGTGCCGGCCATGCCGGAGTCCCACCAGGTGCCGGCGCCGCCGAGCAGCCGGACGTCGGTGACCCCGAGCGCGGCGGCGGCGGCCGCCAGCTCGCCGAGCCGGTGTTGGCCGAGCGCGTCCGCCGGGTCGGCGGCGCCGCTGGTGTCCACCGTGGGGTCGAGGATCTCGCCACGTTCGCCGCGGGTGCAGGTGACGAGCGTGACGCCGACGCCCTCGGCCGCGTACCGCGCGATGGTGGCGCCGGTGGTGGTGGTCTCGTCGTCGGGGTGGGCGTGCACCAGGAGCAGGCGCAGCGGGTTGCCGTCACGGTCCGGGTGGGACGTCTGCATGGCCAACTCCCCGGGGCGGGTCAGTGTGGGTTGCTTGAAGCAACCTACCCCGGTGATGCCGTCGGATCAACGGCGGCCGGTCAGGAGACCTCGGCGCCGGCCCGTCCCCGGCGGGTCGACACCTCGTCGATGCCGACCACCCGGTCGCAGTGCGGGCAGGCGAGCCGGGCCTCCAATTCGGTGCCGCACGTGTGATGCTCGACCAGCCGGGCCGAACCGCCTGGCCGGCCGAGGTGCCGGTCGCCCCAGCGCATCAGGGCCACCACGGTGGTGGCCAGCTCGTGGCCGCGCGCGGTGAGGTGGTATTCGAACCGCTCGGGGCGTTCCTGGTAGCGCACCCGGGTGAGCAGGTCGTGTTCGACAAGTCGTTGCAGTCGGGTGGAGAGCACGTTGCGGGCCACCCCGAGGCTCTCGGCGAACTCGTCGAAGCGGCGCAGGCCGAAGAGCGCGTCGCGGATGATCAGCAGAGTCCAGCGCTCGCCGACGATCTCGAGGGTCCTGGCCACCGAACATTCCTGGTCGTCGTACGAGCGCCGCAACATGTCAACAAGCGTAACGCAGAATCGGTTGCTTGACGCCACTAACTCGTCTAGGGTTCCGGGTAGTAGGTAGCTCCATGCAACTGACTGCGGGAGGCTTGGATGCTTGTCAAGCGAGTCGTGTCCTCCGCGACACAACGTCAGGTCAAGTACGTCAAGCCGGTCCCGGCGCATCAGGCCGATGGTCTGGTCGGCGCGGTCTACGGCCAGGCGGCGGAGGAGATGCGCATCGTGGTGCCGCCGATCCTGCTGCACTCACCGTCGCCGGAGTCGCTCGCCGCGTACTGGATGCTGATGCGGGAGCCGTTGATGGCGGCCGGGCACGCCGACCGGCTCGCCAAGGAGACCGTGGCCGCCGTGGTCTCGGTCGCCAACATCTGCCCCTACTGCGTCGACATGCACAGCATGGGGATGTACGACCTGTCGACCGAACACGACGCGGAGGCGATCGTGGCGGACCGGGTCGAGGAGATGGCCGATCCGCGCAACCGCGACCTGGCGGCCTGGGGACGGGTGGCGCACCAACCGGACGCGCCGGCCGCCCGGCTCGCCCCGTTCGCCGAGGCGGCGCGGCCGGAGCTGATCGGGACGGTGGTGAGCTTCCACTACCTGAACCGGATGGTGAACGTCTTCCTCTCCAGCTTCCTGGTGCCGCCACGCCTGCGCGGCACCGCCCGACGACGGATGAAGCAGGGCATCAGCCGGGTGCTGGCGCCGATGCTGCGCAACCCGGGCGAGCCCGGCCGCTCGGTGGAGTTGCTGCCGCCCGCGCCGCTGCCGGCCGACCTCGGCTGGGCCGCCGGCAGCCCGCACGTGGCCGAGGCGGTGGCCCGCTCCGCCGCGGCTTTCGAGGCCGCCGGTGAGCGGGCCCTCTCGCCCGAGGTACGCGACCTGGTCAACCGCCGACTGGCCCACTGGCGCGGCGAGGAGACCGGGTTGAGCCGGGCCTGGTGCGAGGACCTGATCGCCGACCTGCCCGAGCCGGACCGCGCGGCCGGCCGACTGGCCCTGCTGACCGCGCTGGCGTCGTACCAGGTCGACGAGGACGTGGTCGAGGAGTTCCGGCGCGGCGAGGCCGACGACCGGGTGCTGGTCGAGGCCGTCGCCTGGGCCAGCTTCGCCGCCGCCCGGCGGGTCGGCAGTTGGCACTGCGTCAGTCCGGCCGAGTCCGGCTGATCGTCAGGAATCGACGGTCGGGCGACCCACGGGTCGAGCCGGTCCGTCGGGGCTGTTGTCCACATTGCAGCTACCAAGGGAGCATTGATGTTCGACCTCCTGGCGCGCCTGATCACCCGGTGGCCACGGTTGATCCTGCTGATCTCGTTGGCGGTGATCGGCTTCGGCATCGTGTACGGCGGCACCGTCGCGAGCCAACTCAAGACCGGCGGCTACACCGGTCCGAACGCCGAGTCGATGCTCGCCCGCGACGCCCTGAACGCCGAGTTCCCGACCAGCCGCCCCAACGTGGTGCTGCTGGTCCGGACCCCGAACGGGGTCGACGACCCGGCGGCCGCCGCCGAGGGAGTCCGGCTGGCCGAGCGGCTGGCCGCCGAGCCGGACGTCGAGGGCGTCACCTCGTACTGGCAGACCAACCTCGCCGACCTGCGCAGCCGCGACGGCACGACCGGCCTGATCGTCGGCCGGATCGCCGGCGACGAACGGACCACCGAGACCCGGATGCTCACCCTCGGGCCCGAGTACCGGGGCGAGCACGGTCCGGTGAGCGTGACGATCGGCGGCCCGGCAGCGGTCAACTCCCAACTGGAGACGACCGCGAAGAAGGACATCGAACGGGCCGAGTTCATCGGCATCCCGATCATCGCGTTCGTCCTGATGATCGTCTTCCGGGGCTTCATCGCGTCCTTCCTGCCGCTGATCGTCGGCATCGTCGGCATCATCGGCACCTACGCCTCGCTGCGCGGGATCTCGGAGTTCACGAACGTCTCGATCTTCGCCCTCAACCTCGCCACCGGTCTCGGCCTCGGTCTGGCGGTGGACTACGCGTTGTTCATCGTCCGACGACATCGGGAGGAGATGCGCCGGGGGGCGGACGTGCCCACCGCCATCCGCATCACCCTGAACACGGCCGGCCGTACCGTCGCCTTCTCGGCCCTGACCGTGGTCGTCTCGATGTCGGCGATGCTGCTCTTCCCGATGTACTTCCTGCGATCCTTCGCGTACGCCGGCATCTCCGTGGTCATCCTGGCGGCGCTCTCGGCGATCATTCCGCTCTCCGCGGCGCTCGTCGCCCTCGGCCGGCACCTGGACGCCTGGAACTTCACGGTGATCTTCGCGAAGATGGCGGGCCGCAAGCCCCGCCCGTACGGGCCGGAGACCGGCAGCCCCGGTTGGCGGCGGCTCGCCGAGACGGTCATCAAGCGGCCGGTGCTCTTCGCGCTCGGCGCCACCTCGCTGCTGCTCCTGCTGGCCACCCCGTTCCTGGGCATCAAGTTCGGCATCCCCGACGACCGGTCGCTGCCGGCCAGCTTCGAGGCGCACCAGGCCCAGCGCGAGCTGCGGGAGAACTTCGAGACCCGGCCGACCTCGACGGTCGACATCTTCCTCGACGACATCGACCCGGCCGGCCAGCAGGCGGCGATCGGCAGCTACGCGCAGCAGATCTCCACTCTGGACAACGTCGGCCGGGTGATCAGCTCGGCGGGCGTCTACGCCGACGGCAACCAGCTGGTGCCGCCGAACCCGATGCTGGACCGGTACGCCAGCACCGACGCCACCTTCCTCTCCGTCTCCACCGAGGAGGAGGAGATCTCCGAGGCGGGCAAGACGCTGGTCCGCGACATCCGGGCGCTGGACCCGCCCGTGGCGGCGCTGGTCGGCGGCGCGTCGGCCGAGTTGGTCGACACGCAGGAGGAGATGACCGCGAAGTTCCCGTGGGCGATCGGCTGGATCGCGGTCAGCACCTTCGTGCTGCTGTTCCTGCTCTCCGGCAGCATCCTGGTGCCGATCAAGGCGCTGGTCATGAACATGCTCAGCCTCTCCGCCACCTTCGGTGTGCTGGTCTGGATCTTCCAGGACGGCAACCTCTCCGGCGTGCTCGACTTCCAGACCACCGGCTGGATCTCGGTGCAGCTGCTGGTCCTGCTCTTCTGCGTCGCCTTCGGCGTCTCGATGGACTACGAGGTGTTCCTGCTGTCCCGCATCAAGGAGGAGTACAACCGGACCAGGGACAACAAACGGGCGGTGGTGTTCGGGATCGAACGCACGGGCGGCCTGGTCACCGCGGCGGCATTCATCACCGCGATCGTCTTCATCGTGATGGGCACCTCGAACGTGACCCACATCAAGATGTTCGGCATCGGCCTGGCGCTGGCGATCCTGATGGACGCCATCGTGGTCCGGACCATTCTCGTGCCGGCATTCATGCGGCTCGCCGGCAACGCGAACTGGTGGGCCCCCCGCCCATTGCGGTGGGTGCACGACAGATTCGGTCTGAAGGAAGGCGACGAGACGTATCATCCCGCCCCCACCGCGGATGTTCCCGAGGAGGTACGGATCGCGGATCCCGTCGACGCCCGGCGCTGACGGCACCATAGTCCTTACCGTGCCCCCGCGCTTACGCCGGTCCGCCTCCCACGCGGGCCGGCGTAAGCGTGTTCCGACATCCGCCGGCGCGACTGCGCATTCTGGAAGAAGTGTCGTCGCGGTTTCCGTAGAACGATGGGACCGACGCCGGTGAACGGCCGGTGCGAGCCCTGCGTCGACGCACGTCCGGAGGTATGATGCCGAGCACAATTGGCGCACTGCGCAGGCGGATATTCACGCCGTCCCTGACCGAGGTGACGTTCGCCGGGCGAGGCTTTCCGGTGCAGCCGTCACCGGCCATCGAACAGCTGGAGGCGATTCCCCAGGCCGTGATCATCGGCTTCGAGTGGGCGATCGACGTGCGGGACCAGTGGGAGATCGAGCGCCGGCTCGACCTGGTGGAGCCGGCGCTGCGCGGGTTCGCGTACGAGGGCGCCACGATGGCGTTCACGATCCTCGACGCCCTCCCGGGCGGCGGCCGCGACCGGACCCGGGCGCTGCTGCTCGGACCGGGACGCCCGCACATCTTCCTCACCTTCATCGGCATCGGGTTCGCGATGTCCCGGCTGCCCAGACCGCTGTGGTCCAAGGTGGTGCCGGACCTGACCGGGGCGCCGTACTACCCGACGCTGAGCTGGCTGGCCGTGGACGGCTACGGGTTCGACCGGGCCTACTTCGACACCCGGCGCTGGGTCGACGAGCAGCGGGTGCCGGCCGCGTATCCCTGGGACGGCTCCCCGGACTACTACCTGCGCGCCATCGACCAGGGCATCGGCCGGGCGTTGTGGTTCATCCACGGTGCCCGGCCGGAGCCGGCCGCGGCCGCGGTTCGACGGTTCGCGTCCCACCGCCGGGCGGACCTGTGGAGCGGGGTCGGGCTGGCGGCGACCTTCGCCGGCGGCACCGACGCCGCCGGCTTCGACCAGCTGCGCCGGGAGGCGGTCGAGGCGGACGCGTTGGCGGCTCTCGCCCAGGGTGCGGTCTTCGCCGCCAAGGCGCGGACGCTGGCCGGCCACACCCCGGGGCACACCGAGCTCGCGGTCGGCCGGTTGGCCGGACTCTCCGTCGACGCCGCCACCATGCTCGCCGACACCTCCGCTGACGGCCACCCCGGTTCCACCACCGAACCCGGGTACGAGATCTGGCGCCGACGGGTGCAGCAGCACTTCCGCACAGCCGTCGATCTGGGTGCTTGACCGGCATTCCCCAGGCACCGTTGTTGCCGGTTTGTGAACAGCCCCAGGAATCGACCAATGATGATCATTGAAAGATTCCAGAATTACTGTCAGTGAGTGTCGGCCAGTCGACTCTTTCCAGGTGAGCAACATCGAAGAAGACGCGCTACTGGCTTCCCTGCGACGATCGTTGTGCGGGGGCGCCCTGACCGATCTGGGAGGAGCGCGACGGGGATCAAGCGGTGTTCCGCGATGACACGCGGATTCACCTGCTCGCGGGAATTGGCGGCCTCGCGAGTTCAGTCAGCCAGTCTATTCAGCTGGGGGAGTGCGATGGCCGGTGCGCTGAGAACCCTGAGGCGCAGAATCTTGACCCCGAATCTGTCCGAGACACAGGTTGAACGTCGGGGTTTCCACGTGAAGGATGCGGCGAGCCGGGACCTCCTGGAAACGGTGGGTCGTACCTTCCTGACAGGTTATGCGTACGCTGCGGAAGCACGCTCGCCCGCCGAGGCCGAATTGCGCCTGGAGACAATTCCGGCACAGTTTCGCGGCTTCGCCTACGAGGGTGCGACCATGAGCTTCGCGATCCTCGACTCGCTGGGCTTCGGCCGCGGCCGCAACGTCAGCCGGTTCGTCGCCGGGCGGGCGGGCGCACACATCTACATGGCCCAGATCGGCATCGGCTGGGCGATGGCCCGACTGCCCAGGTTCCGCTGGTCGAAGATCACCGGAACCGATCCGCTGCTGCGCTGGCTGGTGCTGGACGGATTCGGGTTCCACCAGGCGTACTTCCACACCGCCCGGTACGTGACCGAGCAGTACCAGGACCCCCGGTTCCCCTGGCCGGCGGACGGCCCCCGGTGGTACGCCAACCGCGCCATCGACCAGGGCATCGGTCGGGCGATGTGGTTCGTCGGCGGCACCGACCCGGACCGGGTCGCCACGATGATCGACAAGTTTCCGGAGTCCCGGCAGTCCGACCTGTACAGCGGGGCGGGCCTCGCGGCGACCTACGCCGGTGGCGTGGACGCCGACGAACTGCGGATGTTCGGCAAACGCGCGGGCGACCACCGCCCGGTGGTGGCACAGGCGTGCGCCTTCGCGGCCAAGACCCGGCTGCTGGCCGGCTTGGAGGTTCCACACACCTCCGTCGCGACGGAGGTGTTCTGCGGCATGACGCCCGCGGAAGCGGCGGCGGTGACCGACCGGACCCGGCCGACCGGCCCGGTCCGCGGGCACCTGCCCGCCTACGAGGTGTGGCGGCAGCGGATCGCCGACGAGTTCGTATCACTTGGGAGGTGCTAATGGTGTCCTCGACCCTGAGGTGGCTGAGGCGGCAGATGGCGGGGGTTCTCGCCCTCGTCCTCGTCGCGGGACTGTTCCTGGCGGCCAGGCTGCCCTCGGCCAGTGCCGAGGAGATCGACGACCTCGCGGACCGGTACAACTTCACCCCGCTGTCCATCTCGCTACCCGGCGGCTTCCCGCAGAAGACCGTGCGCGCCGTCAACAAGGACTACAAGAACATCGAGAGCTGGATCTCGTCGGTCGGCGCGTCGATCGCGATGAACGACCTCGACGGCGACGGCCTCGCCAACGACCTCTGCCTCACCGATCCCCGGATCGACAAGGCGGTGGTCACCCCGGCACCGATGCCGGGCCAACCGCGGTACGCCGCGTTCGCGCTCGATCCGGGTACGTTGCCGATCGACCGCACCATGGCGCCGACCGGCTGTCTGCCCGGCGACTTCAACGAGGACGGCCGGATGGACCTGATGGTCTACTTCATGGGCCGGTCCCCGATCCTCTACCTGGCCCGGCCGGACGCCACCGCGCTGACCGCCGCGAGCTACGCACCGATGGAGCTGCTCGCCAACGCCAGCTCGGGGGGCAGCTACACCGGGCCGCAGTGGCAGTCCACCGCGGTCGCCTACGCCGACTTCGACGGTGACGGGCACGACGACATCTACATCGGCAACTACTTCCCGCACGGCCCGGTGCTCGACGACACCGCCGACAAGGGCGTCGAGATGAACGACTCGATGTCGCACGGCATCAACGGCGGCGAGGACTACATCTTCCGGTGGACCGGCGCCACCACCGGCCCCGCGCCGACGGCGACCTACCAGCTCGCCGAGGGCGTGCTCTCCACCGAGATCTCCAAGGGCTGGGTGCTCGGCGCGGGCGCCGTCGACCTCGACGGGGACCGGCTGCCCGAGCTCTACCTGGCGCACGACTTCGGCCCGGACCGGCTGCTCTACAACCGCTCCACCCCCGGCAAGATCGAGTTTTCGCTGGTGGAGGGCGTCCGCAAGCCGCTGGTGCCGAAGTCCAAGCGGGTCGGCGCCGACTCCTTCAAGGGCATGTCGGTCGACTTCGGCGACCTCAACCGGGACGGCCTGTACGACATGTACATCAGCAACATCACCACCTCGTTCGGCATCGAGGAGAGCCACTTCGCCTACGTGAGCACCGCGAAGGACCGGGCCGACCTGCGGCAGCGGCTGCGCGACGGGGAGGCGCCGTACCAGGACGACAGCGCCGACCTCGGGCTGGCCTGGTCGGGCTGGGGCTGGGACGTGAAGATGGCCGACTTCAACAACGGCGGCGACCTGACGGTGGCCCAGACCACCGGCTTCGTCAAGGGCAAGGTCAACCGCTGGGCCCAGCTCCAGGAGCTGGCCACGGCGAACGACGGGCTGGTCGCCAACCCGTTCTGGTGGCCGCACGTACGCGAGGGCGACGACGTCGCCGGCGACCAGACGCTGGCCTTCTTCGTCAAGGGTGACGACGGGCGCTACGTCGACCTGGCCGGCCCGCTCGGGCTGGCGGTGCCGGTGCCGACCCGGGGGATCGCCACCGGCGACGCCGACGGCGACGGCCGGCTGGACTTCGCGGTCGCCCGGCAGTGGGAGGCCCCGGTCTTCTACCACAACGACAGTCCGTCCCAGGGCTCGTTCCTGGGGCTGCGGATGACCCACGAGACGGCGCCCGCCGTCGCCGGCTCGGTGCCGGCCGCCGGCACCCTACCGGCCGCCGGCTCGCCCGTGGTGGGCGCGCAGGTGACGGTCAAGACCGCCGACGGGCGCACGCTCATCGGCCAGGTGGACGGCGGCAGCGGACACGCCGGCAAGCGCAGCTCCGAGGTGCACATCGGGCTCGGAGCCGGGGTTTCCGGACCGCTGGACGTGCACATCGAGTGGCGCGACCGGACCGGTCAGGCCCGCGAACAGGATCTGCAACTGACCCCGGGCTGGCACTCGCTGCGGCTCGGCTCCCAGGTGACGGAGGGATGACGGACGTGGCTGACACGAAGACAACAACGGCGACCAAGGGTTCGAACCAGGCGCCGCGCGACCCGAAGGTGATCAAGGCACTCCGCAACTTCGCCATCTCGATGACGGTCTTCAACATCCTCGGCTACACCTGGCTCGGGTTCGAGCAGGCGTGGACCTGGCCGCTCATCGCGCTGGCCACCGGTTACACCACGGAGATCGTGCTGGAGATCGTCGGTGCCCGGGGCGAGGGGCGGGCCCCCCGCTTCCTCGGCGGCGGCGTACGCGGCGTGGTGGAGTTCCTCTACCCGGCACACATCACCAGCCTCGCGGTGAACCTGCTGCTCTACGTCAACGACCAGGCCCTGGTGATGATGTTCGGGGTGGTGGTCGCGATCAGCGGCAAGTGGCTGTTCCGGGCGCCGGTGCGCGGCCGACTGCGGCACTTCATGAACCCCTCCAACTTCGGCATCATGATCGTGCTGGTGCTCTTCCCATGGGCGAGCGTCGCGCCGCCGTACCACTTCACCGAGAACGTTTCCGGGATCATCGACTGGATCGTCCCGGCCGTCATCATCACCTTCGGCACGATGCTGAACGCCAAGCTCACCGGCCGGATGTGGCTGATCGCCGGCTGGCTGAGCGTCTTCGCGCTCCAGTCGATCGTCCGCGGGCTGTTCCTCGAAACCTCCATCCCGGCGGCGCTGAGCACCATGACCGGGGTGGCGTTCGTGCTCTTCACCAACTACATGATCACCGACCCCGGGACCAGCCCGTCCCGGCCGCTCTCGCAGGTCGCCTTCGGTGGCGGCGTGGCCCTGGTCTACGGGGTCCTCACCGGCGCGAGCATCGTCTACGGGCTCTTCTTCGCCACCGCGATCGTCTGCGCGATCCGGGGCGGCTTCCTCTGGTCGCTGCACATCGCCAACAAGGCGCGCGAGCAGCGCGAGGCCGAGCAGCGGATACCCGACGGCGTCAGCCAGCCGGTCATCTCGCCCAACGGCCACAACCAACCTGTCGGAAAGGAGGTGGTCCCGGCATGAGCGGGATCGCCATCGTCGGCATGGCCTGCCGTTACCCGGACGCCACCTCGCCCCGGGAACTGTGGGAGAACGCCCTGTCCGGTCGGCGCGCCTTCCGGCGACTGCCCGACGTGCGGATGCGGCTGGCCGACTACTGGGCGGAGGATCCGGCGACCCCGGACCGCTTCTACGCCCGCAACGCGGCCGTCATCGAGGGGTACGAGTTCGACCGGATCGCCTACAAGGTGGCCGGCAGCACCTACCGCTCCACCGACCTGACCCACTGGCTGGCCCTGGACACCGCCGCGCTGGCGCTGGCCGACGCCGGCTTCCCGATGGCCGAGGGACTGCCCCGGGAGCGCACCGGGGTGGTGGTCGGCAACAGCCTCACCGGCGAGTTCTCCCGGGCCAACCAGATGCGCCTGCGGTGGCCGTACGTGCGCCGGATGGTCGCCGCGGCGCTCAAGGAGCAGAACTGGGACGACGACCAGCTCGCCGTCTTCCTCGACGACTTCGAGTCCAGCTACAAGAGCCCGTTCCCGGACATCGACGAGGACACCCTCGCCGGGGCGCTCTCCAACACCATCGCCGGCCGGATCTGCAACCACTTCGACCTCAAGGGCGGCGGCTACACCGTGGACGGGGCCTGCTCCTCGTCGCTGCTGTCGGTCGCCACGGCCTGCAAGGCACTCGTCGACGGCGAGGTGGACGTCGCGGTCTCCGGCGGCGTCGACCTGTCGATCGACCCGTTCGAGATCGTGGGATTCGCCAAGACCGGCGCGTTGGCCAAGCGCGAGATGCGGGTCTACGACAAGGACTCCAACGGATTCTGGCCCGGTGAGGGCTGCGGGATGGTCGTGCTGATGCGCGACGACGAGGCCCGGGCCGCCGGTCACCGGATCTACGCCACCATCGCCGGCTGGGGCATCTCGTCGGACGGCAAGGGCGGCATCACCCGACCCGAGGTGAGCGGCTACCAGCTCGCCCTGCGGCGGGCGTACGACCGGGCCGGCTTCGGCGTCGAGAGCGTGCCCATGTTCGAGGGGCACGGCACCGGCACCCAGGTCGGCGACACCACCGAGCTGCGCGCGCTGTCGCTGGCCCGGCGGGCGGCCGACCCGGCCGCCCCACCCGCGGCGATCAGCTCGATCAAGGGCATGATCGGCCACACCAAGGCCGCGGCGGGGGTGGCCGGCCTGATCAAGGCCGCGATGGCGGTGCACCACCAGGTCATCCCGCCGACCATCGGCTGCGTCGACCCGCACGAGGAGCTGACCAGGGACGACTCGGCGCTGCGGGTGCTGCGCAAGGCCGAGCCGTGGCCGGACGCCGAGGTACGCGCCGGGATCACCGCGATGGGCTTCGGCGGCATCAACACCCACGTCGTGCTCTCCGGCGGCACCCCGCGGCGGACCGGTTCGTTCGACACCCGCACCCGGGCGCTCGCGGCCTCCGCACAGGACGCGGAGCTGCTGCTGGTCGACGCCAACTCGCCCGACGAGCTGGCCGCCCGGCTGTCCCGGCTGGTCGAGTTCGTCCCCATGGTGGCCTACGGCCAGCTCACCGACCTCGCCGCGACCCTGCAGCGGGAACTGCGTGACCTGCCCTACCGGGCCGCCGTCGTGGCCAGCTCGCCGGAGGACGCGGTCCGCCGGCTGAGTCGGTTGCTGGACGCCGTCGGGGCCGGCGAGACCCGGCTGATCAGCCCGGACGGGCGGACCTTCCTCGGCCAGGCCCGCGGGCCGGGCCGGATCGGGTTCCTCTTCCCCGGTCAGGGTTCGGGCCGCGGCACCAGCGGCGGCGCCCTGCGCCGACGGTTCGCCGAGGTCGAGGAGGTATACCAGCGATCCGCGTTGCCGACCGCCGGCGACATGGTGGCTACCGCGGTGGCACAGCCGCGGATCGTCACCGGCGCGATGGCCGGGCTGCGGGCCCTCACCGCGCTGGGCATCGAGGCGACCGTCGCGGTGGGACACAGCCTCGGGGAGATCGCCGCCCTGCACTGGGCCGGCGCGCTCGACGAGCAGACCCTGCTGCGGATCGCCGCCACCCGCGGTCAGACCATGACCGAGCACAGCTCGTCGGGGACGATGGCAAGCGTCGGCGCTCCGCCGGAGGTGGTGCAGGAGCTGATCGGCGACGTGCCGGTGGTGATCGCCGGCTACAACTCCCCGGAGCAGACCGTGGTCGCCGGCTCGGCCGAGGCGGTCGCGGCGCTCGGACGCAAGGCCGGCGACGCCGGCCTGACCTGGACCCGGTTGTCGGTCTCGCACGCGTTCCACTCGCCGCTGGTGGCACCGGCGGCGGACGCCTTCGGTGACCGGCTGACCGGCGAGCGGTTCGGCCCGGTCGGCCGGCGGATCATCTCCACCGTGACCGGCGAGGCGCTGGCCGTCGACACCGATCTGCCGGCGCTGCTGCGCCGCCAGATCACCGATCCGGTGCTGTTCACCCAGGCCGTCGGCCTGGCGGCCAAGGACGTCGACCTGTTCATCGAGGTCGGTCCGGGCCGGGTGCTCAGCGGCCTGACCACCGCCAGCACCGAGGTGCCGGCGGTGGCCCTGGACACCGACGACGAGTCGATGGCCGGGCTGCTGCGGGTGGTGGGCGCGGCGTACGTGACCGGCGCCTCGGTCGTGCACGACGCCCTCTTCCACGGCCGGCTGACCCGGCCGCTGCGGGTGGGCGCCGAGTTCAAGTTCTTCGCCAGTCCGTGCGAGGCGGCCCCGCCGCTGTCCATCGGCGGCGCGGCGCGCCGCCCGTCGGCGCCGACGACGCCGAGCGAACCGGAGCCGGTCGGCGCCCCGGCCGGTGACGAGTCCAGCCTGGACCTGCTGCGGCGGCTCGCCGCCGAGCGGGCCGAACTGCCGCTCGAGATGGTGGCCGACGACAGCCGGCTCCTCGACGACCTGCACCTGAGCTCGATCACGGTCGGTCAGGTGATGAACCAGGTCGCCCGGGAACTCGGTCTGTCGGCGGCGCAGACACCGACGAACTTCGCCACCGCCACGGTCCGCGAACTGGCCGAGGCGCTCGACGAGCTGTCCGAGACGGCCGCCGGCGGCGACACCGGTCCGGCACCCGTGGTCACCGGCGCCGCGCCGTGGGCCCGGCCGTTCAGCCTGGACCTCGACGTGCTGCCCCGGCCGCCCCGGGCGGCGGCCGAGCCGAACGGCAGCTGGCGGGTGTACGAGGGCGGCCGCAACCCGATCGCCGAGCCGCTGCGCCAGGCGCTGGAACACGGCGGGGTCGGCGGCGGGGTGCTGGTCTGCCTGCCCCCCGACTGCGACGAGGCCGCCCTGGAACTGGCCCTGCTGGGCGCCCGGACGGCGTTGGGCGGGCCGGCCGGCGGCCGGTTCGTGCTGGTGCAACACGACCGCGGCGCGGCCGGGCTGGCCAGGACCCTGCGGCTGGAGGCGCCGCAGGTGCGGACCACGATCGTGCACGTGCCACCGATCGCCGAGGCGGTCGACTGGGTGCTGGCCGAGGTGGCCGCCACCGCCGGCTTCAGCGAGGCGCACTACGACGCCGACGGGGTCCGCCGGGTGCCGACGCTGCGTGCGATGCCGGCCCGGCAGGCCCGGGTCGAGCAGCCGTTGGACGCCTCCGACGTGCTGCTGGTGACCGGTGGCGGAAAGGGGATCACCGCCGAGTGCGCCCTGGCGGTCGGCATCGACACCGGTGCCCGACTGGCGATCCTGGGCCGCTCCGACCCGGCCGACGACGCCGAACTGGCGGCGAACCTGCGGCGGATGGCCGACAGCGGGCTCACCGTGCACTACGCCCGGGCCGACGTCACCGACGCCGGACAGGTACGCGACGCGGTCGCCGGCGTCCGGCAGGCCCTCGGGCCGGTCACCGCCGTACTGCACGGGGCCGGCCGCAACGAACCCGCCGCGCTCGGCACCCTCACCATGGACGCGTTCCGTCGTACCTTCGCTCCGAAGATCGACGGGCTGCAGGCGGTCCTGGCCGCGGTGGAGCCCGGTGAGCTGCGGCTGCTTGTCACCTTCGGCAGCATCATCGGCCGGGCCGGGCTGCGCGGCGAGGCGCACTACTCCACGGCGAACGGCTGGCTCGCCGACCTGACCACCGAGTTCGCCGAGCGGCACCCGGACTGCCGGGCCCGCTGCATGGAATGGTCGGTCTGGTCCGGGGTCGGGATGGGTGAGCGGCTCTCGGTGGTGGAGTCGCTGTCCCGCGACGGCGTGACGCCGATCTCACCGGACCAGGGCGTAGCGATCATGCGGAGGCTGGTCAGCGACCCGGACGCCCCCACCGTGACGGTCATCAGCGGCCGCACCGAGGGGATCGACACCGTCCGGTACGCGCTGCCCGAGCTGCCGCTGCTGCGCTTCGTCGACCGGACCCTGGTCCGGTACCACGGGGTGGAGCTGGTCACCGAGGTGGAGCTGAGCGCCGGCACCGACCTCTACCTGGCCGACCACCTGCTCGACGGGAACCTGCTGTTCCCGGCGGTCTTCGGCATGGAGGCGATGGCCCAGGTGGCGACGGCCGTCACCGGCCGGGACGAGGTGCCGATCATCGAGGAGGCGGAGTTCGCCCGGCCCATCGTGGTGCCGCCCGCGGGCAGCACCACGATCCGGGTGGCGGCCACCGTGACCGACGGCGAGTACGTCGAGGTGGCCATCCGCAGCGCCGAGACCGGGTTCGCGACCGACCACTTCCGGGCCCGGCTGCGGTTCACCGACGGCGGGGTGCCGGACGGCCCGCCGGACCAGGTGACCGGCGATCTGCCGGTCGTGCCGCTGGAACCGATGCGCGACCTCTACGGCGACACGCTTTTCCAGGGCGGACGGTTCCAGCGGCT
The DNA here is from genome assembly GCF_029626155.1 of Solwaraspora sp. WMMD1047. Lineage (NCBI taxonomy): Bacteria > Bacillati > Actinomycetota > Actinomycetes > Micromonosporales > Micromonosporaceae > Solwaraspora > Solwaraspora sp. WMMD1047. The sequence continues at coordinate 2,483,620 of NZ_JARUBL010000001.1, forward strand.
GCGCGGCTACCACCGGGCCGCCGCCCGGCACGTCGACGTCGACGTCGAGGCGACCGACGCGGTCGACTGGTTCAGCTCGTTCCTGCCGGGCACCCTGCTGCTCGGCGACCCGGGCATGCGCGACGCGCTCATGCACGGCAACCAGGTCTGCGTGCCGGACGCCACCTTGCTGCCGCAGGGCATCGAGCGGGTGTACCCGGGCGGGGAGAAGCTGGCGGCGGCCGAACGGCTGCGCTACTGCGCCACCGAGCGGTCCCGCGACGGCGACACCTACGTCTACGACATCGCGGTCCGCACGATGGCGGGCCAGACCGTCGAACGCTGGGAGGGCCTGCGGCTGCGGGCGGTCCGCAAGAACGACGGGACCGGGCCGTGGGTGGCGCCGCTGCTCGGGCCCTACCTCGAACGAACCCTCGGGGATCTGCTCGGGGCCCGGATCGGGGTGGCCGTCGAGCCGGAGAACGGGCGGGAACGCCGGGCCGAGACCGCGGTGGCGGTCGGCCGGGTGCTCGGCGGGCCGGCGCGGCTGCGGTACCGGCCGGACGGCCGGCCCGAACTCGACGGGGCGGGGTCCGTCTCGGCCGCGCACGGGGCCGGGGTGACGCTGGCCGCGGTGGCGACCGGGGTGCTGGGCTGCGACGTCGAGCCGGTGGTCGACCGCTCGGCCGGCGACTGGGCGGGGCTGCTCGGGACGAACCTGGCCCTGGCCGAGGTGCTGGCGGCCGACGAGGGCACCGGGCTCGACCCGGCGGCCACCAAGGTCTGGTCGGCCATGGAGTGCCTGCAGAAGGCCGGCCGGACGGTGAACGCTCCGTTGACCGCGGTGCCGTCGGACCGGGCCGGCTGGACGGTCCTCGCCTCCGGCACGCTGCGGATCGCCACCTTCGTCACGGCGCTGCGCGACGGACCGGACCAGGTCGTCTTCGCCTTCCTGACCGATCAGGGACGGGGCTGACGGTGGCGGACTACTTCGAGTACCTGCACACCGTCGGCTTCGAGGAGACGAACGTCGTCGGCAACGTCTACTACGTCAACTACCTGCGCTGGCAGGGACGGTGTCGGGAGATGTTCCTGAAGTCGCACGCACCGGAGGTGCTGGCGGACCTGCAGGACGACCTCAAGCTGTTCACCCTGCGGGTCGACTGCGAGTTCTTCGCCGAGATCACCGCCTTCGACGAGCTGGCGATCAGGATGCGCCTGGTCGAGCTGGTCCAGACCCAGGTCGAATTCAGCTTCGACTACTTCCGGCTGGACGCCGGCGGAAGTGAGCTGCTGATCGCCCGGGGTCGCCAGCGGGTGGCCTGCATGCGCGGGCCGAACACCCGGACCGTGCCGACCCGGGTACCGGAGGCACTGATCCGGGCGCTCGAGCCGTACACGGTCGCCCACCGATAGGACGTGCCCACGCCCGACGGGCGCGGGACCACCGACCGCCGGTGGTCCCGCGCCCGCCCGGACAACCCTTGGTGCCACAGGAGGTCCACGTGAGCGTCGACCAGAACCGTACGAGCGCCGTCACCGCGGCGCCGACCCTGAACCCGGCCGGGGCACCGGACGGACCCGCCGCCCGCGGGGTCGACCTGTCCGACCACAAGCTACTGCGCCGCGCCTTCGGTACGTTCGCCACCGGCATCACCGTGGTCACGGTGGGTGGGGCGAACCCGCACGGCATGACCGCCAACTCCTTCGCCTCGGTCTCCCTCGACCCGCCGCTGGTGCTGGTCTGCGTCGACCACCACGCCACGATGCACGACCGGCTGCTCGACGAGGGCCTCTTCGGCATCTCGGTGCTGGGCGCCGATCAGCAGCATGTGGCGCGGCACTTCGCCGACCGATGGCGGCCGCAGGGCCTCGCCGAGTTCGACCCGGTCGACTGGCGACCCGGCGAGATCACCGGGGCGCCGCTGATCGGCGGCGCGGTCGCGCAGTTCGAATGCGCCCTGTGGCGCAGCTACGACGGCGGCGACCACACGATCGTCCTGGGCAACCTGTTGTCCCTGGACCGCTGCGCCGAGCAGGACGCGCTGCTGTTCTTCCAGGGCCGCTTCCGACAGCTCAACGAGGAGACCCGATGACCGTGGAGAAGAGCGGCACGCCGACCGCCGTCCGGCGGGTGCCGCCGGGCCCGCGCGGCAACGCGATGCTGGGCAAGCTGCGGGAGGTGAACAACGACCGGCTCGGCCTGATGACCTCGGTCGCGGCCGAATACGGCGACGCCGTCCGGTTGACCATGGGGCCGAAGTCGCTCTACTTCTTCAACCACCCGGAGACCGCGAAGTACGTGCTCGCCGACAACCACACCAACTACCACAAGGGGATCGGTCTGATCCACGCCCGCCGGGCGCTCGGTGACGGCCTGTTGACCAGCGAGGGCGCCCTCTGGCGCAAGCAGCGCAAGGTGATCCAGCCGGTCTTCCAGCGGGAGCGCATCGCCCGGTCCGCCGGGGTGATCGCCGAGGAGGCGGACCGGCTGGTCGGGCAGCTGCGGACCCGGCTCGACGGCGAGCCCTTCGACGTCGTGCACGAGATGACCGGCCTGACGCTCGGGGTGCTCGGCCGGACCCTGCTCGACGCCGACCTGAGCGGTTTCGACTCGATCGGCAGTTCGTTCGAGGCGGTGCAGGACCAGGCGATGTTCGAGATGGTGTCGCTGAGCATGGTGCCCACCTGGGTACCGCTGCCGCGGCAGGTCAGGTTCCGGCGGGCCCGCCGGGACCTGCAACGCATCGTCGACCAGCTGGTGGAACAGCGGGTGGCGCGCGGCACCGACGGCGAGGACGTGCTGTCCAGGCTGATCAACTCCACCAGCCAGGAGAGTGATCCGCAGGTCCGCCAGGCCCGGATGCGCGACGAGCTGGTGACGTTGCTGCTGGCCGGTCACGAGACGACCGCGAGCACCCTCGGCTGGAGCTTCTACCTGCTCGACCGGCACCCGGAGGTGTTCGAGCGGCTGCGTGCGGAGGCGATCGAGGTGCTGGGGGACCGGCTGCCGGTGTACCAGGACCTGCACCGGCTCACCTACACCGCGGCGGTGGTCGAGGAGGTGATGCGGCTCTACCCGCCGGTCTGGATCCTGCCCCGGCGCGCCGTCGCCGACGACGAGGTGGGTGGCTACCACGTGCCGGCCGGGGCGGACGTGTTGATCTGCGCCTATACGCTGCACCGGCATCCGGCGTTCTGGCCGGAGCCGGACCGCTTCGACCCGGAGCGGTTCGGTACCGGGCGGACCGAGCGGTCCCGGTACGCCTACATCCCGTTCGGGGCGGGCCCGCGCTTCTGCGTGGGCAACAACCTGGGGATGATGGAGGCGGTCTTCGTGCTCGCCATGGTGGCCCGGGAGTTCCGACTCGCCAAGGTGCCGGGCTATCCGGTGGTCGCCGAGCCGATGCTGTCGCTGCGGATTCGCGGCGGATTGCCGATGACCGTGCGGGCGGCCGATTGACGGCTCCACCCGCGATGTCGGGTCGGGTTGCCCGCCTTCGGGTGCGGCGGGAACTCGATAACGGCGGGGCCGACCCTCATCGGCCGACCCCGCCCAGCAATCCGACTCGACCGCTCGCCGCCGCGGCAAGCGCCGACTGGATGTCGATCAAGGCCAGCAGAATGGGCGGGTCGATAGTCTGCATCTCCACCAGTGTGATGTCGACGTGGGTCAGGCTGGTGACCGGGTCAATGGAAACCGGACCACCCATTCCGACCAATGGTGCGGCACCGTTCATCGGCGGCCAGCAGGAGAGTGCGTCGGATCGGGGTGAGGCGACCGCCAGGACGTACCAGATGCCATTTGGCACGTTCTCCAGCTCGCAGGAGCCGGCCCGGTCGAGGATGTTGCAACTGATCGGCCGACCTTCGGGGATGCGGTCCGGGAAGACGCCGACGAAAACCGGGCCGAGATCCTCGTGGCGCGGGGCCCGAATGTCGCATCGAATGCCGGCGGTGCAGGTGCCGGCCATCCATTCGTTCTCCACCTGGGTCAGGGCGCTGAAGCCCCGCAGCCGGCGGAAGGTGGTGGGTGACATGCCCACGCTCGCGGTGAATCGGCTGGTGAAGGTGCCTACGCTGGTGTAGCCCACGCGGTGGCTGATGTCCGCGACGGTCAGCGGCGTCTCCATGAGGAGTCGCTTGGCCTCGTTCAGCCGCATGGCCGACAGGAATCGTCCGGGTGACACTCCGGTGACCCGGTGGAAGACGCGGGAGAAATGGAACTTGCTGAACATGGCGGCCCGAGCCATGTCGTCCACGGTGAGTTGCTCGCCAAGGTTCTGCCGCATAGTTTGAATGACGTGTTCGACGACCTCTTTCATAACGCCTCCTGTTTACGTGCAGATTTCGGGCGTTTGACGATTTAGGAAAGCAACCGGCTCGCGTTGCTCGCCGTGCGCACATGAAGATGACTACCGCGGGTGATGTCACCGGGTAGTGGCCGCGCGGGTGCGCCGGCGATCTGTTCCCCCGTTCCCCCCTTGCAGCCCGACAGATCGAGACCTATGTTAGCGGAGCTGGATTTCAATGTGAAGAACATTCCCGGCGCCGGGATGTCATCAATTCTGCCCGCCCGGCATCGGGCTCCGGAGCGGCGTCCGTGAGGTGGTGAAGTTGGGTGCGTGAAGTCGGATTCACCCTCGACGAAATATCCGGCTATGTCGGATGTTGCCGGCTACTCCGGTATCGTTGCCGTGAATGTGGTTGGGGCTGGCCGGTCTAATACAATACGTCGGGTAATCGCGGCAGCTGTCGTCGATCCGATAGCGGCGGAAAGTATTATCAACATAACCGTCAGTTGGGGCGGCGGCTACTCTGCGGTGAGACCGTGGCCGGTACTCGCGGGCCGGAGCCGACGGCTCCGGCCCCGCTTCTCCGCAGCCGGGAGGCCGATTCCCGACCCGGCCCCGCCCGTCGCATGGTACGAATCATCTGTAATGGGGGAAGTCGGGCGGGGCGACGGATGACGATCAACGCACGGCTCAGGTTGCTGCGCGAGCCGGGCAGTCCTCGGCGGGCCACCTTCCTGGAACTCTTCTTCGACCTCGTCTTCATCGTCGGGCTCGCCCTCGTCTCCCACAGCCTGGTCGACAACTTCGGCGTGGCCGGCGCCGCCCAGGCGTTGCTGATGCTGATGGCGTTCTGGTGGGTCTGGTCCGTCACGGCGCTGGTGACCGACTTCTACGACACCCGGCGACCCCTGATCCAGGTACTCACCATCTGGACCATGTTCGGCACCCTGCTGATGGCGGCCGCCGTGCCGGCCGCGTTCGGGGAGCGCGGTGCGGTGTTCGCGGCCGCGTACGTCGCCATCCACCTCGGCCGGGGAGCCATCCTGGTGCCCGCGCTGCGGGGCCGGCAGGAGCGCAACCGCGCGGTGCGGTACGTCACCTGGTTCGCCATCTCGGCCGTGCCGTGGCTGATCGGAGGGTTCGTCGGCGGCACCGGCCGGCTCGCCTGGTGGGGCGCCGCCCTGCTCCTCGACTACGCCATCTCGGCGATCGGCTACCCGCTGCCCCGGGCCGGGCCGGTGCCCGCCTCGCAGTACCGGGTGACGGCCGAGCACCTCGCCGAGCGCTACCAGCAGTTCTTCATCCTGGCCCTGGGCGACATCATCCTGGTCGCCGGCGTCACCTTCGGCTCGAGCGACTTCACGGCCTGGCAGGCCGTGGCCTTCGTGGTCGCCTTCAGCAGCGCCGCGCTGCTGTGGCGCAGCTACGTCCACCAGGCCGGCGAACTGCTCTCGGCCGCGATCGAGTCGACCGGCGACCGGGCCCGGTTCGCCCGGCTGGCGCCGTACACGCACCTGCTGATGGTCGCCGGGGTGGTCGCGGTGGCGGCCGCCGCGAAGATCACGATCGGACAGCCGGTCGGCGACAACCGGGCCGGCTGGGTCGCCGTGATCTTCGCCGGCCCGGTGCTGTTCCTGATCGGCCGGTCCCGGTTCGAGTACGAGGTGTTCGGCAGAACGTCCCGCCCGATGCTGGTGGCGGTGCTCGTCCTGGTGCTGGTGGCGCCGGTGACGGTGCTGCTCCCGCCGGTCCTGGCCGCCGCGGTGGCGAACCTGGTCCTGCTCGGGATGATCTACTACGACATCGCGACCGGCCACCGGCACCCGTTGGCCCCCGGTGCGCGGGCGGACTGACCTACCCGGGTCGCGGACCGGTCCGACCATCCGGGCCGCAGCAGGTCAGCCGGCCAGATCGGGTTCCTCGTGCGGTCGGCCCCTCAGCTCGTGGAACCCGGGCACGGCGGCGACCAGCAGCACGCCGTCCCACAGTCGCCCGGCCGGCTCACCCGCGGGAACGCGGGAGATCACCGGGCCGAAGAACGCCACCCGCCGGCCGCCCACCGAGGCCGCGATCACCGGGGTGCCGACGTGCCGGCCGACCAGTGCGATGCCGCGCTCGTGCGAGGCGCGTACCCGGTCGTCGTAGTCGGTCGACCCGGCCGCCTCGGCCAGTTGGGCCGGTAATCCGGCGTCGGCCAGCGCGGCCGGCAGGCCGGTCCAGTCGCCGGGCACCAGCACCCGTTCGCCGTACGCGGTGTAGAGCCGACCGAGCGCCGCCGGCCCGAACCGCGCCTCGGCGGCGGCGAAGACCCGGACCGGACCCCACAGGTAACCCTCGGAGTCGCCCTCCGGATCGTCGGGGCGGCCCTCGTTGAGTACCGACAGGCTCATCACGTGCCAGCGCACCGTCACCGGCCGGACCCGCTCGACCTGCCGCATCCAGCGGGAGGTCACCCAGGTGTACGGGCAACTCGGGTCGAACCAGAAGTCCGCGATCATGGTCGGTGCGCGCCTCCTGCCGTCCCCGGGCGTCAACCGCCGGCGGTCAGCTCGCCGTGTCGGACACAGGCGGCCGACCAGCCGGCCGGCAGCACCTGCACCTTCATCCGCCGCCGGCACCGGGGGCAGAACCGGGGCGGCTCCAGGGCACGGGCCGCGACGCAACCGGCGTGCCGACCGGTGCCGGCCGCCTCGCCGCACCGATCGCACCAGGGGCCGGTCGCACCGTCCGCCGCCGCGAGCTCGGTCATGGTGGCTCAGATCGTCGCCGAGAGGGCCTTGACCGGCATCTTCAGCTCGGCCAGCAGCGCGAGATCCTCGGTCGCCGGTCGACCGAGCGTGGTCAGGTAGTTCCCGACGATCACCGCGTTGATCCCGCCGAGCAGGCCGTCCCGGGTGCCCAGGTCACCGAGGGTGATCTCCCGGCCGCCCGCGTACCGCAGGATGGTTTTCGGCATCGCGAGCCGGAAGGCGGCGATGGCCCGCAGTGCGTCCTTCGCGTCGATGACCGGCCGGTCGCCGAGCGGCGTGCCGGGGCGCGGGTTGAGGAAGTTCAGCGGCACCTCGTGCGGGTCCAGCTCGGCGAGCTGCCCGGCGAACTCGGCCCGCTGCTCGACCGACTCGCCGAGGCCGAGGATGCCGCCGCAGCAGACCTCCATGCCGGAGTCGCGGACCATCCGCAGGGTCTCCCAGCGCTCCTCGAAGGTGTGCGTGGTGACCACGTTCGGGAAGTAGGAGCGGCAGGTCTCCAGGTTGTGGTTGTAGCGGTGTACGCCCATCTCGACCAGGTCGTCCACCTGCTTCTGGCTGAGCATCCCGAGCGACGCGGCCACCTGGATGTCGACCTCGGCCCGGATCGCCGCCACGCCGTCGCGCATCTGCTTCATCAGTCGCTCGTCCGGACCGCGGACGGCGGCCACGATGCAGAACTCCGTCGCCCCGGTGGCCGCGGTCTGCTTCGCCGCCTCGACCAGCGACGGGATGTCCAGCCAGACCGACCGCACGGGGGAGGTGAACAGACCGGACTGGGAGCAGAAGTGGCAGTCCTCCGGGCAGCCGCCGGTCTTGAGCGAGACGATGCCCTCCACCTCGATCTCCGGCCCGCACCAGCGCATCCGCACCTCGTGCGCGAGCTGCAGGGCGGCCGGCAGGTCTTCGTCGGGCAGCCGCAGCACGGCGAGCACCCCGTCGGCGTCGAGGCCGACCCCGGTCCCGAGCACCCGGGTCCGGGCCTGGTCGAGGATCTCTGGCATTTCCTCACCCTACAAGGCCGCCCGGCGGCGGCCCGGCGGCAGTTCGGGGCGAGGCCGGGGTGGTAATTTCCGGATCGGAAGGGCGGCTCGGGCCAGACGTCGGGGGGTGCGCGTGGCGGGTTGGCTGGAGGCGCTGGACCGCCGCGCCGAACTGCGGGCCAAGGCCGGGCTGACCCGGCGGCTGCGCCCACGCGGTCCGGCCGACCCGGTGGTCGACCTGGCCGGCAACGACTACCTGGGCCTCGCCCGGCATCCGGCGGTCACGGCCGCCGCCACCACGGCGCTGACCGGGTACGGCCTGGGCGCGACCGGCTCCCGCCTGGTCCGTGGCACGACCGAGGCGCACGAGGCGCTGGAGGCGGAGCTGGCCAACTGGCTCGGCACCGGCCGGGCGTTGGTCTTCTCCTCCGGGTACCTGGCCAACCTGGGGGCGGTGCGGGCGCTGGTCCGCCCACGCACCCTGCTGGTCTCCGACGCCCACAACCACGCGTCGCTCATCGACGGCTGCCGGCTGTCCGGGGCCGAGACGGTGGTCACCCCGCACGCCGACGTCGCCGCGGTCGAGGCGGCGTTGGCGGCGGTGCCCGGCCGACCGGCGGTGGTGGTCACCGAGTCGGTCTTCTCGGTCGACGGCGACCTGGCGCCGCTGCGTGAGCTGCACGCCGCCGCCCGCCGGCACGACGCCCTGCTGCTCGTCGACGACGCGCACGCGCTCGGGCTCACCGGGCCGGACGGCGCCGGTGCGGTGGCCGCCGCCGGGCTGGCCGGCGAGCCGGACGTGGTGCTCACGGCGACCCTGTCCAAGGCGCTCGGCGGCGCCGGTGGGGTGGTGGCCGGGCCGGCCGAGCTGATCCGGCATCTGATCGACACCGGTCGTACCTTCATCTTCGACACGGCGCCGCCGCCGGCGGTCGCCGCCGGGGTGCTGGCCGCGGTGCGGCTGGCCCGCACCGACGCCGGGCCGCGGGTCGAGCTGGCCGACCGGGCGGCCACCGCCGCCCGCCGGCTGGCCGCTGCCGGCCTGCCGGTGTCGACGCCGGCCGCGGCGGTGGTGTCGGTGACCGCGCCGGGCCCGGAGGCCGCCGTCGCCTGGGCGGCCGACTGCCTGGACCGGGGGGTGGCGGTAGGGTGTTTCCGGCCGCCGTCCACCCCGGACGCCCGGTCCCGGCTCCGGTTGACGATCAACGCCGGAGTGCCCCGGCCCGACTTCGAGCGGGCGCTCGACGTGATTGTGGAGTGTGCGCCGTGACCGAGGGTGGCTGGCGGGGCCCGATCCTGGTGACCGGCACCGACACCGACGTCGGCAAGACCGTGGTGACCGCCGCGATCACCGCGGCGGCGCAGGCGGCCGGACTGCGGGTCGCGGTGGTCAAGCCCGGCCAGACCGGTACGGATGGCGGCGGCCCCACCGACCTGGACGTGGTGAACCAGCTCGCGGCGCCGGAAACGTCGATCATGCTGGCCAGCTATCCGGACCCGCTCGCGCCGCTGGCCGCGGCCCGGGTGGCGGCGCTGGAACCCCTTGAGCTGTACGCGGTGGTGGACGCGGTCCGGGCCGAGACCGACAAGCACGACCTGGTGCTGGTCGAGGGGGCCGGCGGCCTGCTGGTGCCGATGGGGCTACGCCCCTCCGGCGAGGCGTGGACGGTGGCCGATCTCGCTGTCTCGCTCGGCGCGCCGGCGGTGGTGGTCACCCGGGCCGGGCTGGGCACCCTCAACCACACCGCGCTGACCCTGGAGGCGCTGGACCGCCGGGCGGTGCCGGCCGGAGTGGTGCTCGGGGCCTGGCCGGCCGAGCCGGAGCTGGTGCACTGGGCGAACCTCACCGACCTGGTCCCGAACATGGTCGGTGCCCTGCCGGACGGGGCCGGCGCCATGGAGACCGGGGTGTTCCGGCGCTCGGCCCCCGGCTGGCTGACCCCGGCACTGCACGGCGTCCTCGACGACTGGCGGACCTGGGCCGAGGAGGTCAGCTGACGGTCGGTGCCGCCGGCAGGTGGATCAGGTAGCCGGCGACCGGCACCGTCCGCAGCTCGCCCGACGTCCGGCCCGGCAGCGTCGCGTTGAGCGGGGAGCCCGCCGGCAGGACGTACGCCGGCGCCGGTGCCGCCTCGACCAGCCGCCGGTACGACCGGTAGCGGTCCAGCCCCGGCCGCCCGTCGGCGTCGAGCACCGCGCAGACGATCTCCTCGCGGGTCGCGAAGGTGATGTTGTTGCAGGTCCAGTACTCGCTGTAGACATAGTGGACGTCGAGCCGCCGCAGGGTCGAGATCAGCTCCCGGCGGTCGTCGGCGGCCTGCCGGTACGCCGGCACCGCACCGGCCGCGCCGACCGACGCCACCCCGAGACTGACCAGCACGGCGGCCAGCACGGCCAGCGCCAGCGGGCGAGCCGCCCGGCGCCGGGCCGCCCCGCGACGGGCCGCGGACCACAGCGGCCAGAGCACCACCGGAGTGGAGATCGCCAGGCAGGACAGGTAGCGGGCACTCTCGACCGGAGTGCTTCCCGCCGCTCCGCTACGGGTGTAGGCGACGAGCGTCAGCCCCGCGGCGGCGACCAGGGCGAGCCGGACGGCGGCCCGCGCCCGCTCGGCGCCGGCCGGATCGGCCCGGCCGGATGATCCGCGTAGGGTGCGTACCGCGGCCACGCCGGTGGCGGCCAGCAGCAGCGGGAAGGCCACCGCCCACCAGAGCTGCCAGGACGCGCAGTGGCTGGGGGAGCAGAATCCGGTGCCCATCGGGATCCCGAGCAGCAGGCCGCCGTGCAGCCGGTCGAGCCAGGACGCCGCGCCGCCGCCACCGCTGAGGCCGAGGAGCACCGAGACCGGGTCGCGGCCGCCGGCCAGCGCGTGCACCAGCATCGGCGCGGCTCCCAGCAGGGCCGAGCCGGCCACCACCAGTCCAGCCCGGCCGAGCAGCTCCCGCCGGTTGAGCAGCACCAGCACCAGTCCGGCGCAGCCGAGGTACGGCAGCAGCAGCACGTCGATCCAGACCATCGCCCCGGCGACCACGCCCCAGACCGCGACCGCCGCCAGGCGGTGCCGGACCGCGCCCAGGGACAGGTTCAGCGCCAGCAGCATCAGCAGCGCCCCCGCCGGATTCATCTCCGGGTATCCGCCGCCGGCGATCAGTTGGTTCTTCAGCACCCGGTCGGAGCCGGCGGCCAGCACCGCCACCACCAGGGTCGCGAACCACCGATCCGGGTACAGCCGCCGGGTCAGCCGCCACATGGTGAACAGGAACAGGGCGTACAACAGCAGGAGCGGCGCCCGCAGCCCCGGCACCGACGGGCCGAGGATCGCGAACACCGGCGCCGCCAGGTACGCCTCCAGCGTGCCCATGTAGTCCTGGCCGTAGAAGTAGACCGGAAACTCCCGGCCGGCGGCGATGTGCAGCGCGGCCAGCCCCATGGTGGCCTCGTCGCTGTTGGTGGGTGGGCTGTCGAAGCCGATCAGGACGGCCCGGCCGAGCACGGCCGCGATCCCCAGCAGCAGCGCCACCAACCCGGCCCGGCTGGCCCACGCCGGACCGGCCGACAACGCCGCCGGCCCGGCGGCCGCCGGGCCGGACGGTGCCTGCTCGGCGACGGCCTGCTCGGCCGCGGCCTGCTCGGCGACGGCCTGCTCGGTAGCGGCCCGCGTGGCAACGTCCCGCTTGGTGCCGGCCGGCTCGGGCGCCGTCACCCGACGCGCCTTACCAGTAGGGTGTCCGGCATCCGGAACGACAGGTTGTCCGGGCACCACGGCGCCCGTTCGACCCGGACGTCGGCCAGCAGCCCGGCGGTCTCGGCGACCACCACCGCGGCCTCCAGCCGGGACAGCTGGGCGCCCACGCAGCGGTGCGCGCCCGCCCCGAAGGCCAGGTGCCGCCGGGAGCCGGGCTGACCCGGCCGGAACTCGTCCGGGGCGGCGACCACCGCCGGATCCCGGCCGGCCCGGGCCAGCCAGAGCACCAGGCTGGCGCCCGCCGGCACGGCCACCTCGCCGAGGGTGGTGGCCCGGGCGGCCCGGCGCCGCCAGGTGACGATCGGCGGTTCCAGCCGCAGCCCTTCCTCGACGACGGCGGCGGCGGAGACCGAGCCGGCCCGCAGCGCGTCGAGCACCGCCGGCTCGCCGATCAGCCGGTGCAGCAGCAGGGTCAGGAACTGCGAGGTGGTCTCCTGGCCGGCGACCAGCAGGAAGAAGAGCGCGCCGGTGACCACCTCGGCGGGGTGTCCGGCGGCCCGCAGCCGACCCGCCAGGCCGTCGCCGGTCGCGGCGAACTCCCGCAGTACGCCGTGGAACTCGCCGACGACGTGGGCGAGCCGGCGCTGCCGGCCGGCGTCGACCGGCGCCCAGAACAGTTCCAGGGCGGCCCGGGTGAACTCCTTGACCGTCGCGGTACCCGCCTCGGGCAGCTCGACCAGCCGGGCCAGGACCAGCAGCGGCAGATCGGCGGCGAGGTCCGCGTACAGGTCGACGGGTTCGCCGTGGGTCAGGCGGGCCGTGAGCCGGCCGACCCGCTGGCGGACCACGGCGGTCAGCCAGTCCCGCTGCGCCGCGACCCGGTCCGGGTGCAGGACGGCGGCGGTGACGTCGCGAATCGCCGGGTGGCTGGGGCCGCCGTTGTTGGCCAGGGTCGGCGGCAGCCGGAACCGGTGCCGGGCGAGAATCCGCAGCGCGGCGACCGGCATCGGGGTGACCGCGTCGAGCGCGTTGTCCGGCCGGAAGGTCGCCGGGTCGGTCAGCACCTGCCGGACCAGGGCGTGCCGGGTCACCACCAGGTGCGGCACCCCGACGTGGTCGGTGACGGTCGCGACGTCCGGCCAGGGCCGGTCGACGGGCCCGGCCCAGCTTCGGAACAGCACCCGACCACGCTATCCAGCGGCCGTGCCGGGTCCGGTGGGCCCCCCGCCCGGTCCGGTGGCCGCCCCGCCCGGTCCGGTGCCGGCCGCGCCGCGCGGCGGGCGCAGCTGCCAGACGGTGGTGTGTTTGCTCCGTACGCTCTCCAGGGCGGTCGGCACCGGCACCTGGTAGCTGGCGAGCGGGTCGAACCGGGGGCGGGGCAGAAACGCCCGGTCGGGGTCGCCGACCAGCACCCGGGCGCCGGCGCGGGCGGCGCCGAGCAGGAACCTGAGCATCCGGTCGGCCATCGCCTGGCTGTAAAAGACGTCGCCGGCGAGCACCACGTCGACGTCTCCGGCCGGCGACCCGTCCCCGGCGGGTGACCGTCCGTCCCCCGCCGGGGCGAGCAGGTCGGCGCGCTCGGCCCGCACGGTCACGCCGTTGGCCTGGGCGTTCAGTTCGACCGCGGCGACCGCGACCGGGTCGATGTCGACCGCCCGGACGGTGGCGGCGCCGGCCCGCGCGGCGGCGAGCGCCACCAGGCCCGAGCCGGTGGCCAGGTCGAGAACCCGGCGGCCCGCGACCGTGTCGGGATGGTCCAGCAGATACCGGGCCAGTGCCTGCCCACCGGCCCAGGCGAAGGCCCAGAACGGCGGTGGTTGCTCACTGCGGAACTCGCCCTCGGTCAGTTCCCAGAGGCCGATCGGCTCGTCGGCCTGGTGCAGCCGGAGTTCCGGCACGTGGGCGACCGGCGCCAGGCGGGCGTACGCGCGGACGAACGCGGCGGCGCGCGGCCCGGTGGTGGCGGGGGAGCTGTCTGACACCCTCGGCATTGTGCCCGCCAGTTTTCCCGGCGTGTCGCGCGGCCCCGTGATCGGTTCACCACTTTCAGTAAAAATGGGCATCATCATTCACGATGGGTGATAACACGCCACCCTTACCGCTAGCCGGATCCGAACCTAACGTTGATCGTGCATGCATCCGACGGCGTGACGAGGCGGTGGTGAACGGTGTGGCCATTCGCGGCCCGGCTTGGTGCCGTACTGCTTGGCGTGACCGGGTTGGGCCTGGTCACCGCGGTGCCGGTGGCGGCCGCGCAGGGCCTGACGACCGAGCTACGCGACGTGCCGGGCCAGCTGGCGGCGGGGGAGGGCGCCAGCCGCATCTCGGCGGTGGTCTCCGGCAACCCCGGTGAGTGCGTGAAGGTCCGCTGGTCGCTGGTGATCCGCGCCGACGGACTCCTGCTCAACCAGGTCGGCATCGACCGGATCGAACAGACCGGCTCGTTCCCGGTCCAGGTGCGGATCAACGGCAACAGCGCCCGGATCACCGACCGGCAGCTCGACCCGGGCACGCTCTGCGCCGACCGGACCGTGACCGCCCAGTACGACCTGGCCATCGCCGACACCGTGACCGACGGCCGGCTCACCCTCACCGCCGAGGCGTTCGACGCCCGCGGCAACCTGCTGTCCCGCGGCTCCGTGGAGCGGCGGGTGATCAGCGAACGCTCCCAGCGTGATCCCACCGACCGGGCCGAGCGGGAACCGGTCGAGCCGACCGAGCCGGCCGAGGAGCCGGCGGCCACCGAGGAGGCCGACGCCGAGGCGCCCGGCGCGGAGGCGTCGGCCGGCGCGGGTCAGCCCGGCGCGGGCCAGGACGGCACCGGCGCGGGCCGGGCCGACGCGGCGGCCGAGTCCAGCGGCGGCACCGGGCTGGTCCAGGCCGGCTTCGTGATCGGCGCGGTGCTGCTCTTCCTGGGGGTCGGGCTGCTCGTCCGGCTGCGGAGCCGGTTGGCCGACGAGCCGGACGATCTCGCTCCGGCCTTCCCCGAGCCGAGCTACGCGGCGTATCCCAGATCCCGCGCCGCCCGCACCACCGTCCGCCGCCGCCGACCGAGCCGATACTGAGCGCAGCGGATCGACACCCGCGCCGATCCTGACCGCCGCGGATCGGGCGGACGATCCGAAGCGGACCGCCCGAACCGACTGCGGCCGGTCGGCGGAGGCGGGCCGTGGCGGACGGTTGAGTGGCGGCCGTACGCTCTGGAGCGTGGACGGGTCGGTGCGCCTCGGGGTCGACTTTGGAACTGCGCACACTGTCGCGGTGCTGGCGCTGCCGGGCCGGGAGCCGCGCCCGTTGCTCTTCGACGGTTCGCCACTGCTGCCGTCGGCGGTCTGCGGCGACCCGACCGGCCGGCTGCTGGCCGGCCGGGACGCGGTGCACACCGGGGTGGGGGCGCCGGCCTCGTTCGAGCCGTACCCGAAACGGTGCATCGACGACGGCACGGTGTTGCTGGGCGGCACCGAGTTCGCGGTGGCGGACCTGATCGGCGCGGTGCTGCACCGGGTGGCGGCGGAGGCGGTCCGGGTGGCCGGTGCCACTCCCTCCGAGGTGGTCCTGAGCTGCCCGGCGAGTTGGGCCGCGAGCCGGCGGGGGACGCTGCTGGCCGCCGCTTCCTCGGCGCTTCCGGGGGCGCGTCTGGTTGCCGAACCGGTCGCCGCGGCGAGCTACTTCGTCGAGGTGGCGGGCAGTCGGGTCCCGGCCGGTTCGACGGCGGTGGTCTACGACTTCGGCGCCGGGACCTTCGACGCGTCGGTGGTGCGGTGCGGCGACGACGGTTTTGAGGTGCTCGCCGAGCACGGTCTCGCCGACTGTGGTGGTCTCGACATCGATGCCGCGCTCGTCGGGCATCTCGGCGGCGTGTTGGCGGCGCGGGACGCCGGGCTGTGGGGTCGGCTCGCCGATCCGGAAAGCGCCGCCGACCGGCGGGCCCGCCGGCTGTTGTGGGAGAACGTCCGGGCGGCCAAGGAAATGCTGTCCCGGACCACCACCACAATTGTCCATGTGCCGCTCTTCGACACCGAGGAGCTGGTCGGGCGGGAGGAGTTGGAGCGGCTCGCCGGCCCGATCCTGGACCGCACCGTCGAGGCGACCCGGTCCGCGCTCGCCTCGGCCGAGGTGGCACCTGGGCAGGTCGCGGCGATCTTCCTGACCGGCGGTTCGAGCCGGATTCCGGCCGTGGCCACCCTGCTGCACCGGGGACTCGGGATCGCCCCGACGGTGGTGGACCAGCCGGAGCTCGCGGTCGCCGAGGGCAGTGTCCGGATGGCGCCACGTCCCCGGCCGGACGGCGGACCGGCGGTTCGGCCGGACCGACCGGCCGGCGACGGCGGGGCGGCGGCGGACGGCGCTGCTCCGCCGACCGAGCCGGGCGCCGGCTGGCCCGCCGGCCCAGCGGCGGCGGGTTCGCCGGCAGGTGCGGCGGCTGAGCCGGCTGGTTCGGCGCTGCCGTCGGCGCGGCTGGTTTCGGTGCTGCGGTCGGTGCGCCGGCCCCGGGTGGCCGCCGTGACGGTGCTGGGGCTCGCGGTGGTGTCGCTGTTGGCGGTGGTCAACTGGCCGAGAACCGACCAGATCGAGCCGACCGGTGGCGCGGCGGCCACCCCGTCCGTCGCCCCGTCCGGGCCGAGCCCGGCCGCGTCGTCGCCGGCCCCGGCGTCCGGGATCGATCCGGTCACCGGCCTGGACCGGTGCCTGGTCGGCACCTGGCGCACGACGTCGCTCCAGGAGACCCATGAGGTGGACAGCCGGAAGGTGCGGTTCACCGGTGCCGTCGACCGGATTCTGGTATTCCGGTCGAACAACACCTACAAGGAGGACTTCAGCTCGGGCGGCCCGACCCGAGCCACCGCCAGCGGAGCGAAGTGGGAGATTCGGCAGGCCGGGGTCGCGAAGGCGCGCTACCGGACCGGCAGCGACGGGGTCCTGTTGCTGTCGAAACCCTCGGTGACCGGTACCAGCACCTGGTACCGCAACGGCCGGCGGCACAGCAGCGACCCACTGGGTCTCGACCTGACCCCGTCCCGCTTCGTCTGTTTCGGCGATTCGCTGACCATCGCGAACGAGAACTGGTCCCACGAACTGGTCCGGGTCCCGATGGCGCCCGCCCCGAGCGGCTGACCGGCAGATGAGCGTCAGCCGGCGACCAGTTCGCCCAGGGCGACCGCGGTGGCGGCGGTGATGTCGGCGAGCCGCTCGTAGTCGAGTGTGCCGGGGATGTCGCCCGGCCGGTGGTAGTGCGGGTTGCGGAAGTCCGCGGTGTCGGTGACCTGGATGGCGGGGATGCCGAGGTCCCAGAACGGCTGGTGGTCGCTGCGCGCGAAATGCTCGGCGGCCGGCAGGTAGCGGCGCAGCAGCGGGCCGACGAACGGGATGTCGAGCGGGTCGCGGGCGAGCACCACCGCGTCCGGGCCACCGAGCTGCGCCAGGCCGGAGCCGAGCAGCCGGGCCGGCCGCAGCGCGTCGTTGCGGTACGCGATCAGGGTCCAGTCGCCCCGCCAGCCGCGCCGCCGCAGGCGCCGGACCTGCCCCGGGTACGCCAGCGCCGCCGCCGGGGGTAGCCGTTGGCTGCCGGCCGCGGCGGCGGTGTAGCCGACACATTCGAAGACCACCACGGCGGTCGGCCGGTCCCCGGCGGCCAGTTCGGTCGCCAGTGCCCGCGCGCCGTGTAGACCGGTCTCCTCCTCGTCGAAGACGACCAGCCGGACCCGACCGGCCGATTCCGCCGGCAGGATCCGGGCCAGCTCCAGCAGGCCGGCCACCCCGGAGGCGTTGTCGTCCGCACCCGGACTGCCCGGCACGGTGTCCAGGTGGGCACCGACGAGCAGGTCAGGCGCCCGGCCCGAGACGCGTCCCGGCCGGTGGGCGAGCAGGTTCGCGCCGGCGATGCCGGTGCCGGCGACGGTGAACGGTCGCCTCCGCACCAGCCAATCAGCCGATTCGAGTTCCCTGGCCACGTACGCCTCGGCGCGGTCCATCGCCGCCGGGGCGTGCCGGCGTCCGCGCGGCTCGGCCAGCCGCTCCACGTGCTGGCGCAGCCGGACGGTCTCGATCTCCCGGCGCAGGTCCACCAGCCGCCGGGCGGCCGCCGCCGGCAGCGCTCGCAGCCGCGGCTGCGCCGTCAGCACCATCCGCCCTCCACCCGTTCGCCACCCCGGTAACGGCCGCGCCAACCAAGCGCGCCACGATCACGGCGCACCCAGCCGTGCGGAGACAGCCCTACTCGACGGCTCGATGCGACCCGATCATGGCGTGGCGATCGGAACGCGTCAATCGGGCAGGCCGATCCGGGCGGCGGCGGCCCGCCAGGCCGCCGCGCCACCGGCGGCCGGGCGGTACCGCCGGTAGCGGCCCGTGCGCCGCAGCAGCGCCCGCAGCTCCGCCAGCCCACCATCGAGTACGCCGAGCGCGCGGGCCTGCACCAGCGCGTTGCCCAGCGCGGTCGCCTCCACCGGGCCGGCCACCACGTCGATCCCGCAGGCGTCCGCGGTGAGCTGGCAGAGCAGTTCGTTGCGGGACCCGCCGCCGACCATGTGCAGGGTGTCCACGTCCCGCCCGGAGAGTCGCTGCGCCTGCCGCAGCGCGCCGCGGTGCGCCAACGCCAGACTGTCCATGATGCACCGTACGGTCGCCGCCGGATCGGCCGGCGCCGGCTGGCCGGTGCGGCGGCAGGCGTCGGCGATCCGGGCCGGCAGGTCGCCCGGTGGGAGGAACACCGGGTCGTCGGGGTTCACCACCGCCGCCAGCGCGGGCCGCCGGGCCGCCTCGGCCAGCAGCCGCCGCAGGTCGACGTCGAGGCCGCGCTCCTTCCACACCCGCGACGACTCCTGCAGCAGCCACAGCCCCATCACGTTGCGCAGGTAGCGGACGGTGCCGTCCACCCCGGCCTCGTTGGTGAAGTTGGCGGCCCGGCTCTGCGGCGTGAGGACCGGCGCGGCGAGCTCCACCCCGACCAGCGACCAGGTCCCACAGGAGACGTAGCCGAACCGCTCGCCGTCGGCGGGCACCGCGACCACCGCCGAGGCGGTGTCGTGCGAGCCGACCGCGGTGACCGGGATCGCCCGGTCGGCACCGATCGCCTCGCGTACCTCCGGGCGCAGCTCCCCGGCCGGGTCGCCCGGACCGCGCAGCGGCCCGAACAGCCGGGCCGGCAGCCCGGCCCGGTCGATCAGGTCGGTCGCCCAACCCCGGGTCCGCACATCCAGCAGTTGGGTGGTGGAGGCGTTGGTGACCTCGCTGGCGGCCTGCCCGGTCAGCCAGTAGCCGAGCAGGTCCGGGATGAGCAGCAGCCGCTCGGCGGTCGCCAGCGCGCGGCTGCCGGCGGCGGCGGTGAGCTGGAAGAGCGTGTTGAACGGCAGCAGTTGCAGGCCGGTGGTCCGGTAGAGCGTCTCCGCGCCCAGCGCGGCGACCACCCGGTCGGCGACCCCGTCGGTACGCCGGTCCCGGTAGTGCACCGGGTTGCCGATCAGGGCCCCGTCGCCGTCGAGCAGTCCGTAGTCCACCGCCCACGAGTCGATGCCGACGCTGGCCAGGTCGGGGCGGCGGGCCACCGCCGCCCGCAGGCCGGCGACGGTCTCGGCGTGCAGCCGCAGCGCGTCCCAGTGCAGCGTGTCGTGCAGCCGGACCGGTCCGTTGTCGAACCGGTGGGCCTCGGTGAGCGCGAGCCGGTCCGGGCCGACCTCGGCCAGCATCACCCGGCCGCTGGACGCCCCGAGGTCCACCGCCGCAACGGCGACCGACCGGCCGGGTCCGCTCATCGCAGGAAGGCCGCGGCCACCCCGGCGTCCACCGGGATGTGCAGACCGGTGGTGTGCGACAGCTCCCCGGCGGTCAGCACCAGCACCGCGTTGGCGACGTGCTCGGGCAGCACCTCCCGGCCGAGCAGGGTGCGCCGGGCGTAGTAGGCGCCGAGTTCGGACTCGGGCACCCCGTACACGGCGGCCCGCTTCGCCCCCCAGCCGCCGGCGAAGATGCCCGAGCCGCGGACCACCCCGTCCGGGTTCACCCCGTTGACCCGGATGCCGTGCGCGCCGAGCTCGGCGGCGAGCAGCCGGACCTGGTGCGCCTGGTCGGCCTTTGCCGCCCCGTACGCCAGGTTGTCGGGGCCGGCGAAGACGGCGTTCTTGCTGACGATGTAGACGATGTCGCCGCCGCCGCCCTGCTCGATCATCATCCGGGCGGCGGCCCGGGAGACCAGGAACGAACCCCGCGGCATCACCGCGTGCTGCCGGTCCCAGTCCTGCTCGGTGGTCTCCAGCAGCGACTTCGACAACGACAGCCCGGCGTTGTTCACCACCAGGTCGACCCCGCCGTAGGCGAGCGCCGCCGCCGCGAACGCGGCGTCGACGCCGGCCGGGTCGGTGACGTCCACGGTCACCGGCACCGCCCGGTCGGCGGGCGTGCCCCGGCCGCCGATCCCGGCGGCCACCTCGGCGGCGGCCGGACCGTCCCGGTCGGCGACCACCACGCAGGCGCCCTCGGCGGCGAGCCGGTTGGCGACCGCCGCGCCGATCCCGGAACCGGCCCCGGTCACCAGCGCCACCCGACCGGCCAGCGGACCGCGCGCGGGTGCCCGGCGCAGCTTCGCCTCCTCCAGCTGCCAGTACTCGATCCGGAACTTCTCCGCCTCGCCGATCGGGGCGTAGCGCGACAGTGCCTCGGCGCCGCGCATCACGGCTATCGCGTTGCGGTAGTACTCGCCGGCCACCCGGGCGGTCTGCGCGTCGCGGCCGAAGCTGAACATGCCGACCCCCGGGACCAGGACGATCGCCGGGTCGGCACCCCGGATGGCGGGGGAGTCGGGTTCGGCGTACCGCTGGTAGTAGGCCCGGTAGTCGCTGCGGTAGGCATCGTGCAGCTCGCGCAGCCGGGTCCGCACGTCGTCGAGCGGCGCGTCGGCCGGCAGGTCGAGCAGCAGCGGCCGGACCTTGGTGCGCAGGAAGTGGTCCGGGCAGGAGGTGCCGAGCGCGGCCAGCCTCGGGTGCGCCTCGCGGGACAGGAAGTCCAGCACCGCCTCGTCGTCGGTGAAGTGCCCGATCTGCCGGGCGTCGGTGCTGGCCAGGCCCCGGATCAGCGGCGCCAGCGCGGCGGCCCGGGCGCGGCGCCGGTCGACCGGCAGCGCCCGGTTGCCGGGCAGCACCGGGCCGAACGGTTCGGTCCGGCCATGTTCGGCGATGAACCGGGCGGCGGTGTCGATGATCTCCAGCGAGTTCGCCTCGCACTCGTCGCTGGTGGCCCCCCAGGCGGTGATGCCGTGCCCGCCGAGGATCACGCCGATGGCGGCCGGGTGGTCGCGGGCGATCGCGGCGATGTCCAGGCCGAGTTGGAAGCCGGGCCGCCGCCACGGCACCCAGGCCACCCGGTCGCCGAAGCAGCGGCGGGTCAGCTCTTCGCCGTCGGCGGCGGTGGCCAGCGCGATGCCGGCGTCCGGGTGCAGGTGGTCGACGTGCGCGGCATCCACCAGTGCGTGCATCGCGGTGTCGATCGAGGGTGCCGCCCCGCCCCGACCGTGCAGGCAGTAGTCGAACGCGGCGACCATCTCGTCCTCCCGGTCGACGCCGGGATAGCGGTCGGGCAGGGCCCGCAGCCGGTCCAGCCGCAGCACCGCCAGCCCGGCCTCGGTGAGGGTGCCGAGGTCGCCGCCGGACCCCTTCACCCACATCAGCTCCACCGGCCCGCCGGTCACCGGGTCGGTGGCGGTGCCCTTGGCGGAGATGTTCCCGCCGCCGTAGTTGGTGGTGCGCCGGTCGGCGCCGAGCCGGTGGCCACGGGCCAGCAGCGCGGCCACCTCCGGGTGGGTGCGGTCGGGCATCAGGCGTCCCAGCCGGCCTGCCGGCCGCCGACCCGTTCGGCGGCGATCTTCTCCTGGTAGCCCGACCGGGCGTACGCCGCCATCGGGTCCGGGTCCAGGCCGAGCTCCGTGCGCAGCTCGCGCAGCATCGGCCGGACATCGGTGTGGTACGCGTCCATCAGGACTCCGTTGGCGCCGAGCACGTCCCCGGCGGCCTGCGCGGCGGCCAGCGCCCCGGCGTCGACCAGCAGCGCCTTGGCGGTCGCCTCCTGCACGTTGAGCACCGAGCGGATCTGGGCCGGGATCTTCGGCTCGATGTTGTGGCACTGGTCGAGCATGAAGTTGACGCCCGACTCCGGCCGCAGCGCGTCGGCCAGCACGATCTCGTGCATGATCCGGAACAGCTGGAACGGGTCGGCGGCGCCGACCATCAGGTCGTCGTCGGCGTAGAACCGGGAGTTGAAGTCGAACGCCCCGAGCTTCTCCTCCCGGAGCAGGAACGCCACGATGAACTCGATGTTCGTGCCCGGGGCGTGGTGCCCGGTGTCGATCACCACCTGCGCCTTCGGCCCCAGCCGCCGGCAGTGCGCGTACGCGGTGCCCCAGTCCGGCACGTCCATCGTGTAGAAGGCCGGCTCGAAGAGCTTGTACTCCAGCAGCATCCGCTGCCCGTCGGCGAGCCGGTCGTAGACCGCCGACAACGCCTGTGCCAACCGGTCCTGCCGGGCCCGGATGCTGTCCTGGCCCGGGTAGTTGGTGCCGTCGGCGAACCACAGCTTCAGGTCCCGCGACCCGGTGGCGTCCATGATGTCCACGCACTCGAGCAGGTGGTCCAGCGCCTTGCGGCGCACCCGCGGGTCCGGGTGGGTGACGCTGCCGAGCCGGTAGTCGTCGTCCTGGAACACGTTGCTGTTTATGGCGCCGATCCGCATGCCGTGGTCCGCCGCGTACGACGCCAGCTCGCCGTAGTCGTCCACCCGGTCCCACGGGATGTGCAGGGACACGATCGGTGCGATCCCGGTGTGGGCGTGCACCCGGGCCGCGTCGGCGATCTTTTCCTGCGGGGTGCGGGGGACCCCGGCCTGCGCGAACACCTTGAACCGGGTGCCGGAGTTGCCGTACGCCCAGGACGGCACCTCGATCCGCTGCGCCCGCAGGGCGGCCCGGACCGCCGGCGGCGGGCTGACGGGTTGCGTCATGTCACGCCTCTCGTGGCTGGGGAGCCGGTGGTGGTTCGGACCCGGCCGCCGGGTCGCCGTCGATGGCGGCGAGCTGGTCGTCGAGGTTGAAGATCTCGTCGAGCACCGGGAAGCCCTCGTCCGGGCGGCGCCCGTCGAGCCCGACGAAGAACGGCGCCATCTCGGCCTGCCAGCGCGCGTTCACCTCGGTGCGTTCCATGGCGGCCAGCGAGGCGGCCAGGTCGGCGGTGCGGAAGTGCCCGACCAGCAGGCCATCGTCGTGCAGGAACAGCGAGTAGTCGTGCCAGCCGGCGGCGCGCAGGGCGGTGAGCATCTCGGGCCAGACGGCGGCGTGCCGTCGGCGGTATTCGGCAAGCAGGTCGGGCCGGACCCGCAGCACGAAGCAGACTCTCCGCACGGCAGCCTCCCCGAATGAACCGTTTCAAGAACCGCGCCTTCAACATACGAGCGTGGTCGCCACACTGTCAAGGAAGCGCGATCGGGGGGCGCTGGGTCAGCCGGCCGGCCGGGCGTACCGGCTGGACTCCCGGACCACCAGCTCCGGCTCGAAGACCA
The DNA here is from genome assembly GCF_029626155.1 of Solwaraspora sp. WMMD1047. Classification (NCBI taxonomy): domain Bacteria; kingdom Bacillati; phylum Actinomycetota; class Actinomycetes; order Micromonosporales; family Micromonosporaceae; genus Solwaraspora; species Solwaraspora sp. WMMD1047. The sequence continues at coordinate 2,506,847 of NZ_JARUBL010000001.1, forward strand.
CCTGCTGGTGGCGGTGGCCGGTCGGGTCCTCCGTCTCGTCCAGCAGCAGCTGCGCGGCGGTCTGGCCGAGGCGCTGCCGGGGCTGGCGGACCGAGGAGAGTGGGACCGCGGCGGCTGCCGCGAAGTCGATGTCGTCGTAGCCGACCAGCGCGATCTCCTCGGGCACCCGGACCTGCTGGCGGGTCAGCTCCTGCAGGATGCCCAGCGCCAACAGGTCGTTGGCGCAGAACACCGCGGTGGCCCGCCCCGAGCGGGGCTGCCCGAGGATCCGGGCGGCGGCGTCCCGCCCGGCGGCCACGGTCAGGCTGGGAGTGTCGAACCGGCGCAGGTCGCCCTCGTCGCGACCGGCGTCGCGCAGCGCCCGGACCGCGCCGGTCCACCGGTCCCGGACCTGTTCCAGCCGCCACGGGCCGCCGACGAAGGCGATCTGGCGGTGCCCGGCCTCGACCAGGTGCCGCAGGGCCAGCTCACCGCCGAGTACGTCGTCCACCGACACCGAGCAGACGTCCGGGCGGGTCGACCGCCGGTCCAGCAGGATCACCAGTACCCCACGGTCGCGCAGCCGGACCAGCCGCTCGTTGGCGTCGTCCACGGGGGTGATCAGGACCCCGCGTACCCGCTGCTCCTCCAGCAGGTCGAGGTAGGCGCTCTCCCGGGCCGGGTCGCCGTTGCTGTTGCAGAAGATCACCGCCATCCCGGCCGCGCCGGTGGTGTCCTCGACCCCCTTGGCAACGTCGGTGAAGAACGGGTTGGCCACGTCGAGCACGACCAGGCCGATGGTGCGGCCCCGCCCCCGGCGCAGCTGCCGGGCGGCGTCGTTGGGGACGAAGCCCAACGCGTTGATCGCGGCCAGCACCCGGGTGCGGGTGGAGGCGGCGACGATGTCGGGCCGGTTCAGGACGTTCGACACGGTGCCGACCGAGACGCCGGCCTGGGTCGCGACGTCCCGGATGCTGATCGTGGGGCCCGCCACCGCCCCTCCTCCCCGCCACCCACCTGAAACGTGTCAAGAGTACGTGAGGATCTCCGCCGCACCGCCGTCCATCCGGTCGGATTGCCGCCTGCCATCGGGCCGACCGGAACGCTAGGCTGAGCGCCGACGTCGGCAAGCGCTTTCCGGGAAGGGGTAGGCGGATGGGCGAGGACCGGACCGGGACCCGGCTGCGGGTACACGGCGAGACCGTCGCCGAGTACGTCGTGGCACCCGAGATCGACCCCCGCTGGGGGCCCCGGCCCCACCTGCATCCGGTCCGGACCCTCGGCGGCCAGCCGGTCACCGACACGCTTCCCGAGGACCACCGCTGGCATCTCGGCGTCTCCGTGGCGATGCAGGACGTCGCCGGCCACAACCTCTGGGGCGGCCGGACCTACGTCCGCGACACCGGCTACACCTGGCTCGACGACCACGGCCGGATCAGCCACGACGCCTGGACGCGGCGGGCCGACGACGGCTTCACCGAGCGGCTACGCTGGCTCGGCCGCTCCGGCGAGACGCTGCTCACCGAGGACCGCACGGTGGTGGCGGGGCCGCTCCCCGGCCGGTCCGACGCCTGGTCGCTGGGGGTGGCGTACACCCTGACCGCCCCGGCCGACCGGGACATCACCCTGGGTAGTCCGGCCACCAACGGACGGCCGGGCGGCGCCGGCTACGGCGGGTTCTTCTGGCGGGCGGCGCCGGGCCGGGCCGACACCTTCACCGCCGGCGCCGACGGCGAGGATGGGGTCAACGGCTCGACCGAGCCGTGGCTGGCGTTCGTGGGCAGGCCCGCCGACGGGAACCCGTACACGCTGATCTTCTCCGGGCTGGGGGAGGGCGACCACTGGTTCGTGCGGACCGGCATCTACCCCGGGGTGTGCGTCGCGCTGGCGTTCGAGCGGCCGCTGCCGATCCCGGCCGGCACGGCCGTGCACCGCCGGCACCGGGTGGTGGTCGCCGACGGGACGCTGCACCGGGCCGAGGCAGCCGACCTGGCTGGACCGACCTGACCGGTCGGGCCGGCATGACTGGCTGGACCAGCGTGACTGGCTGGGCGGGCGTGACTGGCTGGGCGGGCGTGACTGGCTGGGCGGGCGTGACTGGGTGGGTTGGGCTGGCCAGGGCGGAGCGGATCGGGCTCTTGCGGACCAGGGTCAGGCGTCGGCGCGCCAGCCGGGGTCGCGGCCGAAGGCGGCGATCAGCCGGTCCTGCTCGCTGGCGCCGGCCGGCACCGGCACCCCCTCGTCGGTCAGGCCGCCGGACCGGTACATCCCGACCCGGTCGGCGAACCAGGTCGCGCACTCGCGCACCGCCCCGCCGTCCAACTGCGGCGGAGCGCCCAGCCCCATCGCCAGGTCCCAGCCGTGCACCAGGTGCTCCGCCAGCAGTTGGTGCAGGTACTCCGCGCCGACGGTGGGACCGATCGACAGCTGCACCGTCCGGTCCAGCACCGCCGGGTCGTCCACCGCCCGGGCCGCCGCGTCGGCCGCCTCCCGGGCCGCGCCCGCCGGGTCCGCGCCGAGCACGTCACCGGCGAACCGGTCACCCACCTCGGCGAGCGTCGCGCCGGCGAGCAGGGGTACGGACCACAGCTGCTCACCGACCACGTGATTGACCAGGGTGCGGACGTCCCAGTCGGCGCACGGGGTGGGGGCCGCCCACTGGTCGAAGCCGACCTGGCCGACCCGGTCGGCGAAGTCCGCCAGGCTCCACCGGTACGCGGTCAGCAGGTTCATGAGCCCGATTCTGCCCCGTCCGGCGGAGGATTTCAGTCCAACTGCTCGGGCCGCAGCCCCAGTTCCCGCGCGGTGGCGAGCCGGACCCACTGGGCGAAGGTGCGGCGGGAGATCACCCGGTCGTGCACGGCGACCTGGACCGCCAGCCCGTCGATCAGGCCGTTGATCCGCCAGGCCGCACCGGACGGGTCGTCGCAGTCGAAGACGCCGTCCCGGACCCCGTCGGCGATCACCGCGCCGAGCGCCTCGGTCCGGCGCAGATCCAGCCGGCGGGAGACCCGCTCCAGCTCGGGGGTGCGCAGTGACTCCGCCCAGCCGTCGATCCACATCGGCCAACACTTCGACCGCCCGGTCGGGGCGTACAACCGGAGGATCTTCTTCAGCTTCATCAGTGGGCCGGCGGCGGAGCGGAGCACCGCGTCCAGCCGGGCCAGATCCCGCTCGGCCGCGTAGGCGAAGGCCTGCGCGAGCATCCGCTCCTTGGTCGCGAAGTGGTAGAAGACCAGAGCCTGACTCACCCCGGCGGCCTGGGCCACGTCGGCGGTGCGGGTGTTCGCCAGTCCTCGCTCCACAATCACGTCACAGGCGGTGCGCAGCAGCGCGTCAAGGCGGACCTCGGCCGCACGTCTTGTCACGCGGCTACGTTAGCCCATTGAGATGATCACGATACGTCACCAACGGGTCAATGTCCCTCGACGCTGGTCGGATCTGGGACAGCCAGCTCAGCGCGGCGCCGAGGACAGGTCGACGGGCCGGCCGGCACGTCCGGGCGGGACGGTCCAGCCCGGGCGGACGGTGCGCCGACCGTCCGCCCGCCGATCGACGATCGCCGCTGTGTCGTGGGGGCTCCGGGCACGCCCGCCGGTCGGCACCCCGCATATGGCGACGGGCCTCCTGCATCGGCTCGCCGAAGTCGCAGGCCGTCCCCCTTCGGTCCAGGTTCCTAGGACGATATATCGACGGTGTGAGCGAACACCGGACCCGATCCGACGCCCGCCGAGGGATCCGGACATGGGGACTCGCCGCCGCCACCCCGAGTTGGCACTCCCTCGCGGGCTCGGCTAAAGTTCTCATCCGTCACCCGGGAACACCGAGCGACATGCGGACGTAGCGCAGCTGGTAGCGCATCACCTTGCCAAGGTGAGGGTCGCGGGTTCGAATCCCGTCGTCCGCTCGGAGATGCCGCCATGTACGTCGGGGGCTACCTCGGTGGAGTGGCCGAGAGGCGAGGCAACGGCCTGCAAAGCCGTGTACACGGGTTCAAATCCCGTCTCCACCTCGCACACTAGGGCGATTGGCGCAGTGGGAGCGCGCTTCCTTGACACGGAAGAGGTCACTGGTTCAAACCCAGTATCGCCCACAGGGTATGTACGCAGTTCAGGCGACCCGTTATCGGATGTCCGGTAACGGGTTTTCTGCTGTCTGGGTCCTTACGCGGGGAGCGTGGGGGGAGCGGGGCCGCTCCCTGGGGGTGACAGCTTCCGTTAACCGATTGTCCTGCTCCCTGGTGAGCACTTCCTAGTTGCCAAGGTTGTCACCGGCGGCTGGCCGTGGGGTGCGTTCCCAGCGTGCCTGTAGTCGGTCGACGAGGCGTTGCTCGACGAGAGGGCTGACGTGGCTGTAGATGCCTCGGATGCCGGGTAGCCGGTGGCCGAGTCGTTTGGCTTGGGCGACCTCGGGGACGTCGTCTTCGATGAGCCAGGTCTTGTGGCTGTGTCGGAGGTCGTGGAAGTGCAGTCCGCGGATGATGGCGGGGATGCCGGTGGTGGGGTTGCCGTCGGTGGCGGGGCGCCAGTGGCGGCGGTGGAAGCTGGAGCGGCGGTGCAGGCCGCCGTCGCGGCCGGTGAAGACGTGGTCGTGGTCGTGGTTGTCGAGGTGGGTGCGGAGCAGTTCGATGAGGAACGGCGGCAGGAGGATGTCGCGGACCGCGGCCGGGGTCTTGGGCGGGCCGAGGGTGAGGTGACCGCCGACCTCGTGCAACGCGCCTTCGTCGGGGTCGATGAGGATGCGGCCGTCGCCGAGTTTGCAGTTGGGCCGGCGCAGGCCGGCCAGTTCGCCCCAGCGCATGCCGGTGTAGGCCGCGGTGATGATCATCGTGTCGTTCGGTGGGGTGATGCGGCTGGCGATCTCGTTGACCTGTGTCGGGTTGGCCCAGGGCCGTTCTGGGCGGTGCAGGGAGGTGTTGCGCAGCCGGCGGCAGGGGTTCATGGTGATGCGGCGTTCCTCGACGGCTTCTCCCATGACCATGGAGAACAGGCTGAGGATGCTGGCGACGGTGGAGTCGGCGCGCCGCTGGTTGAGGTCTTTGACCCATCGTTTGACGGCCATCCGGGTGATGGCGTTGAGGGGGGTGTCGCCGAAGCGGGGCAGGATGTGGATGTCGAGGTGTGAGCGGTAGCGTTCGAAGGTCGACGCGCCGACGTCGTGGGCGTCGAGCCACTGTTCAACCCATTCGTTGAGGGTGATCCTGCCGTGTTCGGGGTTGATGAACACGTCGCGCTGCTGGTCGGTTTCGATCGCGTTCGCGCGGGTGCTGGCGGCCGTTTTGGTGGGGTGGGCGCTGTCGGTGGCGACGCTGCCGTCGGGGTTGCGGAACCTGACGCGCCACATGTCGCCGCGCTTTTCGACCCAGGCCATGCTGGTGTCCCTTTCCTGTTGCCGTTGGGTGGTCCGGCCCGCGTCCCGGGGCCGGACCACCATGGACGCTCCCCGTGTCAGTGCGGGTCAAGCCCTGCCGACCGGCGCTGATGGTGATCACTGGCGGTGCTGCCCCGGCGGGGTTCGCGCGCCGGCCTTGATGATCATTTCCAGGTCGGTGGGGGAGAACCGTAGGTGTTTGCCGATGAAGGTGCAGGGGATCGAGCGTGCGGTGGCCTTCCGACGCAGCCACGATGGGCTGATCTGCAGGAGCGCGGCGGCCTGGTCGGCGGTGTAGAGACGAGGCTCCGGGCCGGGCTGGTTCGTCGGTGTTGGCGTATCGCTCACCGGCACGGCCCGTCTTGCCGAGGCGGGTCTTCCAGGTCTGGCCAGTGTGAGAGCAGCCGCCGTTTGGCGATCGCGGCGTACTGGCTGCTCAGGTCGACGCCGATGTAGGAGCGGCCCAGGTGCAGGGCGGCGAGGCCCGTGGTGGCGGCGCCGCTGAACGGGTCGAGGACGACGCCTTCGGGGCGGCATCCGGCGGCGATGCACCGTAGCGGGATCTCGATCGGGTAGGCCGCGAAGTGCGCTTCCTTGAGCGCCCGGGTGGGGTAGGGCCACACGTCGCCGGGGTTCTTCCCACGTGGTCGGGTGGGGTCGGTGTCCCGTGCGCGGTGGCCGCCTGGTCCGGGCCGGCTGCCGGTCGAGGTGCGCAGCCGACGATCGTGGGGGTTCTTCAACGGGATGCGGATCGCGTCGAGGTCGAAGTAGTAGCGGGGGCTGCGGGTGAGCAGGAAGACCATCTCGTAGGTAGTGGTCAACCGGTCGCGGGCGGAGCTGGGCTGGCCGTTGGTTTTCGCCCAGACCGCCGCGTTGCGCAGGATCCACTTGTTCGCCTGCAGGGCCAGGGCAACCCTCCACGGGATACCGATGAGGTTCTTCGCGGGCAGGCCAGCGACGGCTCCGGGCGTCCACTGCCGGTGGTTGTAGTTGCCGCCGATGACGCTGCGGGTGCCGTGCGGTCGCGCGGTGCGCGGGCCGGTGCCGGCATAGGAGTCGCCGAGGTTGAGCCACACCGTGCCGTGCGGATGCAGGACGCGGCGGGCCTGGTCGAACACCGCCACGAGGCGGTCGACGTACTCGCCGATGGTGGGCTCCTGCCCGTACTGGCCATCGGTCCACACCGCTTCGCATGCCGGACAGGTCCGCGGCTGGTGCGGGCCTGCCCGGCTCGGCGCGGCGTCGTGGCCGCAGTCGGCGCGGCCCCCGTTCCACCGGCCGGTGTCGTAGGAGCGAAGCCCCCAATAGGGCGGGGAAGTGACGATGCAGTCCACCGACGCGTCGGGCAACGCCGCGAGCACCTCGTGCGCGTCACCGACGTGCAGGCTGACCGGGCCGGCACGCCACCACGGGGCCGGCTCGGGCGTCGGGGTCAGGGGCGGGCTCGTCATGCCGCACCTCCGGACGCGCCGTCGCGCCCGGCGCTGCCTCCCGGTCGTGCGGCGGACGGTCGTGCCTGGAGCTCGCTGTCGGCGAGTGGGGTTCGGAGGATCAGGACGTCTTCGTGTTGGAGGAGCCATTGCGGGTCGCCGGTCGCGATGGCGTCGCGGATGTTCTTCTGCTGGAAGAACGAGGCGCGGGGGATGATCACGCCGTCGCGGACGCCGCAGATGAGAGCGACGCACTCCTCGACCAGTTCCAGGCCGGCGTTGACTCCGGCGGCGGTGACCATGCCGGGGATGTCGATGAGTTCGCCGTGGCGGCGGTAGGGCCGGGCCGTGACGACCACGTGCCCGCCGGAACGCAGCAGTTGGCGGCAGCCGGTGAGGATCGCGGTGAACCCGTCGGCCAACTCGCCCTGGTCGCGGTAGGCGAGGTTGTCCGCGTCGCCGTACTTGTGGTGGATCTTGCGGACCTTGCCGCGTCTCGGACCGGGCGTGCGGACGTGCCCGTGAGTAGACGACCCGTACGGCGGTGAGGTGATCACCAGCGAGACCTGGCCGCGCATGCTCGACGGCAGCAGCGACGGCAGCGTGGTGGAGTCACCGTGGCAGATCTCGCCCCGACCGGGGGCACCTGCCTGTTCGGCCCGGCGGATGTTGTCGGTCGCGTGGGCGACCCACCCGGGTTCGTACTCGACCCCGATCCCGTGACGGCCCAGGTACATGGCCTCGATGACGGTGGTGCCGATACCGGCCATGGGATCGAGCACCACGTCGCCAGGTTGGGTGTAGGTGCGGATGGCGTACCGGGGGATGGTCGGCAACATCTTGCCCGGGTGGGTCATAGAGTCACGGGTGTAGCGGCCCCGCCGCAGGTCACGCGACGGAGCTTGCCCGGTGAGCCAGACCGCGCCCAGGTAACCCTCGGCGAGCAACGCCGCGAGGTCCGGCTCGTCGCGGTGCGGCAGTTCGCAGTCGTGGGAGCTGGCGGTGCGCCACGACGGGCGAGGCTCAGACACAGGTGTTCTCCTCGCCGGTGGCGGTGGTTCCGAATGCGAGCAGGTGCTGGACGGTCGGCAGGTGACGGCCGGTGAGCAGACCACGCCCGTCGTCGGCTTTGCCGGAGTGTTCGGGGGAGGTACGGGTCTCGTGCTCGGGCAGCGGGACGAGGACGGCGGGAATGTGCTGGTGGTAGAAGAGGCCCGCGGCCCGGGCAGCGGCGATGACCGACGCGCGATCGCCGCCCCCGTCCGCCTGAACCTGCCCACTGATGAGCCTGACAAGCAGGAACCCGCCGGGGCGCAGCAGCGAACGCCACCTACTCATCGCCGAGGCCGCGCCGGCCGTATCGAGGCGCTGTCCAGTTCGCGGCAGCGTCACGAGGATCAGGCCGACGCCCCGGCCGGGTCGGCGTGCCACGCTGCGATTCCTGCGGACGGGCTCGGATGACAGCAGCCGCACGCGCAGGCCACGGCCACCGGCCACCAGCCGGGCCGGCACCCGGTGCAGGTAGGTGGCCGCAGAGATGGCGGTCGGGTGGGCCTCCAGGTCGAGCACCACGTCACCAACATCGGTGTAGCGGCGGATGAGGTAGGCCAAGTGGCGTGGGGACAGGCCATGCCAGTCCGGCACCGCCGATCCGGGCGTGCGGGAGACGCCGATAGAGGGAAGAAGTAGACCGACCGGTACCGGCTGCAGCCGGTCACCGGGGGTGGAAATGCGTGGCTTCGGCATGGGCGTGTGGGCCACGTCCGCCGACGAGCGCTGACACTAGGGGATTACAGATCCGAGCCCTGGATTGGAACCCAAGCCGGTTCTGTTCATGACTCCCGGCTCCAGAGGTGACTGAACACGGGGCACCAACAACATCCTGCCGATACCGATGTTCGCGACTCTTGACGCCACCGCCGGTCGCGACCGCCTCACCTGCCACCAACGATCTGCCGCTCACACACGGTCACAAGCAGCCGGGGGCGGGCCCGCCTTACCTGCGGCATGAGCGGATGCGGCTTGGTCGTTTCTGATGGAGCTATTGAAGGTGCGGGCTGTTCCTCGGCGAAGAGTTAACTGGCGGTACGGACCGATCGCAGGCTCGGCTGAACTTTCAAACCGGGATGGACAGGTAACCGGCGTGTACGCCAAGATCGAGTCGTGGCGGCCAACGACGTTCCCGGCGGACGGTTCCTCGATCCTGGTCGATCACTGATCACATACACCGACCTTGTCTATGTCCTGTGTCCGGCCTGCGGGGGGCAGGCCACGGTCGTCCCACGCCCCGGCCTGCCCGCGTTGCGCTATTACACCGAGTTACGGTTCCGGCCCCGCCGGTTGGTTTGCAGCCAGTGCGGCGCTACCCGGGACTGGGTCGCCCCGCAAACGCAGAGGAACGGCGGGGCGCTGATCGGCGTTGCCCTCAGCGGCCCCAAGGACCCGTTCTTCGGCCGGCCCCTCTGGCTGCAGACGCCCTGCTGCGGACATCTGCTCTGGGCCTACAACGCCAGCCATCTCGACGTGCTCCAGTCCTACGTCGCCGCCGACGTGCGCGAACGCATCGGACCAGCGTCGAGCATGCTGGGCCGCCTTCCCGCTTGGATCAAGAAAGCCAACCACCGAAGCGAAGTCCTGCGATCGATCGATCGTCTCCGCGGCCAGCTGCGTCGGCCGTCAGCGGATGACCGACCTGCTACCTCGTACGAGCGACCAGAAGACTGCGGACCCCGCCCCAGCCGCGAGTTCTACTTCCGGCCCCCCTATTGAGCCCGGCCGGCTCCGCATCCGACCGCACCGACATCACCTCGATCGGCGGGCTCGGGTCGCGGTTACCCTCTGGGCAGTCCCGCGACATCGTGGAGATCAGGGTCTGGGTGGATGACTGGCAGATGCAGTGCTGTGGCGAGCCGTTCACGGTTGGCGATCGAGTCTCCTGGAGGCTACGAGACCTGGACCCCGAGTGGCCTGGGCTCGTGCTGGGCAGCGAGCTGGCCCGCGGCGTTGACAAGGCCGAGGAGCACCACGGAGGCCTGAGCGAAGGCGCGGTCCCGGTCGTGGGGGTTGTTGCTTCGATCCATGCCGTGCACTGTCGGTATGCCCCGCTGCCCGACCAGCCTTCCACTCACCTCTTCCCCGTTCCCGGATCCGGCACCATGAGCTCGGTTCGGTCCGCGGACGGACGGACCCGGACCAAGATGGCCTTAGGTTCGCCCGATACGTGGTCCAGTTGACCGGCGGGTAGAAGGACGACCGCCCGGCATCCGCACAAGCTACAGCCAGGCACTGAACTAGATAACTCAGCGTAGCGATCAGATCGCGGCGGATCCGGTCCCCCTGGTCATTGTCATATGGCCCCGATCGATGATCACGTCGGGCTGCCGGTACGTTCGGGCGATGCGTCACGAACCCGCGGAGTCGCTGGCAGCGATGGTGCTGTCGTACCTCGATGACGACGAGGTGGCTCTGCTCCCGGACGACCCGGTGACGGAGGTGCGTCTGAATACGTGGTCGTACAGCGTCGGCGCGGGGGCCGTGGATGTGCCCGCGGTCGTCGCGGCGCTCGATGTCGTCGCGGCGGCCTTGCGTCAGCGTCTGGCCACTCGTAGTTCGGGGACGTTCTACGCGTGGTACGACGAGCAGGCGGGTGCACTGAGGTGTTCGCTGTCCTCATTCCCTCCGGCAAAGCTCCCGTTCCGAGCGCCTTACCTCGTGACCAGCGACGCGGTGGCGGTCGTGCAGTTAGCCGCTGCGGACGCCGAGCCGGGTGTCGTCTCGTGCAGCGAGCTGGTCGACGTTACGGACGATGCCGCAGGCGCAAGCATGCCGCAGGAGCAGCCACCACCACCGCTCCCGGTGTGGTGCGCCGCTCTGCAGTGACGCACTGGGGCACGACCGGACGGCTCGACGCCTACAGGATGTACACGGCGACCCGATCTCCGGCGCTGTAGGCGGTCGTCGGGATTCCGTTCAGTGACGCCCGCTCGGCGGCAGAAGAGGACGTTCCCGACGGGAGCAAGGGGGGACGGGGAATGACCCGCACCGCTGTCCGGACTGCCGTCATTTGTCCCGCATGTTAGCGGCGATTGCGCCCAGAAGAAGCAACACCCCGATCACCCCGCCGGCGCAGCACAGCAGGCCGAGCAAAATCGTGCCCAGCCCTTCCACGCATGAAGCGTAGATGAATGGGATGTGGCGAGGTCAACCTGCAGGATCCCCCCGGCCGGGAAGGCGTGTGCTGTCGGCCATGCTTCGCGCCGTACGCCCTACACAAGGCGGATGTGCGCACGCTGGCGTAAGCGCTGGTCGATGCTCATGTCCGGTATTCTGTCGGCAGAGCGACTGGCGGCACGGGGATGGGTCAGACCATCGGGGAGCCTGTCACGGGAGTCGACCGCCTGGGCTACCGTGCGGAGGTACGCATGCCCCAGACCGCTCGACTCCTACCCGGCGCCCCCGTGGCCGAGGCAGTCTTCCGCGACATCGCCCGACGGGTCGCAGCTCTTCAGGAACGAGGGGTTACCCCCAGCCTCGCCACGATTCTGGTCGGCGACGACGACGCGAGCGCCGGCTACATCCGCATCAAACAGCGGCAGGCGACGCAGCTGGGTTTCCGCTCACCCCACAGGCACCTGCCCGCGCACGCTACCCAGGACGAACTTCTCGACGTGATCGCCGGGTTCAACGCCGACAAGGACGTGCACGGCGTCCTGCTGCAATATCCGATCCCTGATCACTTGGACTACGACGCCGCCTTGCAGTCACTCGACCCCACCAAGGACGTCGACGGCATGCACCCGCTCAACATGGGACGCCTGGCGCTGGGCCTTCCAGGCCCCCTACCGTGCACCCCGGCGGGCATCGAGGCGCTGCTGGCCCATCACCGGATCCCCGTCGCCGGCCGCGAGGTGGTGATCCTCGGCCGCGGCGCCACGATCGGCCGGCCGCTGGCACTCCTGCTGTCCCAGAAACGCCCCACCGCCAACGCCGCAGTCACCGTCATCCACACCGGCGTCCACGACTGGCCCCGCTACACCCGCCGCGCCGACATCCTCATCGCCGCAGCCGGCGTCCCCGGCATCATCCAGCCGCAACACGTCCACCCCGGCGCGGTGGTCATCGGCGCCGGCGTCCGATACGCCGGCCGACGCCTCCTACCCGACGTCGACGAAACCTGCGCCCAGGTCGCCTCCGCGATCACCCCCCGCGTCGGCGGCGTCGGACCCACCACGGTCGCCATGCTCTTCCGCAACGCCATCACCGCCACCGAACACGCAACCACCAGTCGTACATAGCCAACCCATCCGCAGCCTGGGGAACACACTCACCCCTCACCCTGTGCGACGGCAGCATGTTCGACCAGGCGGCAGAATAATGCTTCGAATCAGCGACGCGATGTGCATTCAGATCCCGTCGTGACGAAGAAGCTTCTCAGCAAAGTCGCCGTAATATTGGTGGGCGACCTCGACCTCATGCCGGTACCGTGTATCAAATGGACCGCACCAGATCGGAGCCCATCAGAGTCGAGCTATTGGCTGATCGTCCGGACCTGCTGATCTCGCTGGCACGCATCCGGTGGCGTGAGTGGGGGGACGAGCCAGGCCGCGAGGACCTTCAGTGGCACATCGATGCCACACGCCGCGAGACGGGGCGTACGGCGTTGCCGGTAACCTTCGTCGCCACAGACGGCGCGGGAGAAGCCGTCGGCGGCGTCGGACTTACCCGAACAGACCTTCCCGAGCTTGCCGACCGCGGCCCGTGGGTCGTCGGTGCGATTGTTCATCCGCAACGTCGTGGTTACGGTATTGGAACGGCCCTCGTCACCAGCCTTAAGCAATGGTCCATCAGGACCGGAATCGGTCAACTTTGGGTAGCAACCGGCGGTCGAGCCATCGACTTCTATCGCCGGTGCGGATTCGATCTGACCGAAGTGTTCACACTCTCCAATGGAGAGAGTCCCACGATCCTCCACGCGCAACTGCCAGGCATGACCCACGACGCTGCGTAGGGTGTGCTGCACTGTTCTCGGCACGCCCGGCGGCAGATGGCCAGGACCGCCGTCATCCAGAGTGACGAGCGGATCGCGGCAGAAGAGTGAGCCGTTGGGCGCCGGCCAGCCGTGGCTACGGCCGTATGGATACTGGCACCGTGCATACGTCCTGGACCCACCTCGGGCGGCTCTGGACGAACGGCGAACCGTACCTCGCCGTCGACGCCGCCGTTCGCCGCTTTTGGCGCGGCATGAGCAACGACGAGCACGACCGGATAGTCGACATGACCCCCGAGGAGACCAGTATCGCCGTCGCCGGCTCTACCGCTCTTCTTGTCGGCGCTGACGGGGTGGTTCGTGACGACAGCTGGATGGAGGTGTTCGAGTCTGCGGAGGGCACCTTGGCGATAGTCCAGGCCTCGGGTCCGGACTATCGCAGAACCCTCGAATCGGCACTGAACTATCCATCGGCCGACGATGATGTCGGTGACGCCCTCAGTGTCCCCAGCGGCGACCTCGCGATCTTCAGCGCCGCCCTCGACGGAATAGGCGAGCACGCGATGCCGCTGTCGCCGCCTCAACCAGGCCCGCCGCCGGCTGAGCATGGACCTCCGTCACGGGAGCCGGACACGGGACTGCTCCTGCGGGCCCGCAGCAACGGATACACGCTCAGGGTCAGGTGGTACACCGAGATCGACGACCAAAGCTGCTTCGCCCGGTGGCTACTCCTCCCGGCACACCACCGCCAACCCACATGACGCTCGACCAGATGCACGCGCCTCGGTGCGACCGACACCGGGGGGCAGCCCCCGCCGTCGACTTCGGTGACGAGCGGCTCGCGGCAGATCCGGATGCGGCCTGACTTACCCGGCGCGTCTTCATAGGTCTGGGTCCGGATGCTCGGCCACGAACCGCTGGCCCGTCTCGTCGTCGGGCAGCAGGTTGTCGACAAGCCATTCCACAGCGCGCCGCTGTGCGCGCACGCCGCGGAATGCGTACCACGCTGGCAGTAGGTCCGGGTACTCGTCGTGCAGCTCGTCGACGCCGTCGGCTACAACCCGCGCGCGGCCAACGTCGTCAGCGTCCTGCGCGGCCTAGGCAACTGTCTCATCGGCACAACCGGCAGCTGGACACAGCGGTTGATCAACCGGATCAACAACTTCCAGGAACGTTCGAGGGCGAACCGTGGTGGGTACGGTTCCGGCAGGTACCGATCATGATCCGGGATCAGGCGGTGTCGGTGGACGCCGCGGCCGAGACCCGCCGCAGGACCTGTTCCGGCTCCTTGCCCCTGACCACCGCGACCTGCTGCTGGCGGACGAGACCGAACGGCGGCAACTCGTCCCGGCCGACCTGCTGCAGGTGCTGCGCCTCGACGACCGGCACCACACCGCCCTGCGCGTGCAACGACCCGGCCCGGAGCGGGGACGACAACGCCAACTCCAGGAGAATCTCGCACGTCACACACCACCGGACAAGCGCGTACCGTTCGAGGTCGACCCGAAGGACCTCCTGAACGCATGCGCTTCAGGCCCACCCTGTACCGCATTCTTCGCCAACACCGGTCATGACCCTCGACCCGGAACTACCGTGCCAGCCCGAACCTCAGCCTTCAACCGCTGTAGTCGAGTCACGGGTACGGGATAGCCACCGCAGGGCTCAAGCCCGGCAGAACTTTCCCGACCCTGAGCCCAACAGGTCAGGCCGTGGCCGTTTGGCGGGGGTCTTCGCCCCGGGCGAACTCCTCGACCATTCTGGCGCAGAAGGCCGGAAGGTCGCTGGGGTTGCGGGTGGTGACCAGTCCGTTGTCGACCTGTACCTGTTGGTCCACCCAGGTCCCGCCGCCGTTGCGGATGTTGGTGCGTAGGCTGGGGAACGAGGTGACCGTCCGGCCGTTGACCATTCCGGTTTCAACCAAGGACCAAGGCCCGTGGCAGATCGCTGCCACCGGCTTCTGTTGCTGGAAGAACGCCCGCACGAAGTCCATCGCCTGCGGGGTCATCCGGAGCCGGTCGGGGTTGACCGTCCCGCCCGGCAGCAACAGGGCGTCGTAGTCTGCCGGATTGGCCTCGTCCAGGGTCCGGTCCACCCGATAGCGGTTGTCCGGGTTGATGTCCTGGTTCATCGACTGGATCTCGCCGGATGTCAACGAGATCAGGTGGATCTCGGCCCCCGCCTGCTCCGCGGCCGCCCGGGACTGCGTGTACTCCACGTCCTCCACCCCGTCGGCGGCGCATCGCTCGAACGTGGTCGCCTTCCCGGTGCGGGCACCGGCAAACAGAAGGTTGATGTCACTCGGGGGCGGACTGCGGCCACCTGCCCGCTGCACAGCGAGCGCATGCGGGGCGAAGGTCCGCCACGAGGTGTGCCGCCTGTCGCAGCGGGTAACGCAGGCAACCGTGCCCCCAAGGCTCCGGAAAGGTCACGACATGACCCTCGCCGCTGACGCGATCGAACTGCAGTCCGGCCAGACGATGCCGGTGCTCGGCCAGGGAACCTGGTACCTCGGCGAGCGCCCCGCGCGGCGGCGCGACGAGATAGCCGCCCTGCGCACCGGGCTGGACCTGGGCATGACAATGATCGACACTGCGGAGATGTACGGTGACGGCGCCTCCGAGGAACTCGTCGGCGAGGCGATCGTCGGACGACGCGCTGACGTCTTTCTGGTCGACAAGGTGCTGCCGTCCAACGCCAGCCGACGGGGAACGGTGCAAGCCTGCCGCCGCAGCTTGCAACGACTCGGCGTCGACCATATCGACCTCTACCTGTTGCACTGGCGTGGCACGCATCCGCTTGCGGAGACGATCGAGGCGTTCACCGAACTCGTCGACGCCGGCGACATCGGGCAGTGGGGCGTGAGCAATTTCGATCTTTCCGACGTGACGGAGCTACTCGAGGCGGGCGGCGGCGCCTGCGCGACCAACCAGATCCTGTACAACCTCACCCGCCGCGGTCCCGAGTACGACCTGCTGCCGTGGCTACGCGAGCATCGAATCTCGGTGATGGCGTACTCGCCGATCGAGCAGGGCCGACTGCTCGGCCACCCCCAGGTCGCGGATACCGCCGCCCGGCACGGGGTCACGCCCGCTCAGGTGGCGCTGGCCTGGGTGTTGCGGCAGGAGACGGTTGCGGCCATCCCCCGGTCGTCCAAGCCCGAGCACACCCGGGAAAACGCGGAAGCGCGCGACCTCTATCTGGCTGAGGAGGACCTGGCGGCACTCGACACGGCGTTCCCCCCGCCGGCCGGCCCGCAACCGCTGGAGATGTTGTAGCGTCACCGACCGTTTCGGCGGCTGGCGCTGGTCGAGGTCGGCGCCATCGGCTCGCCCAGCCCATCGACGGTCCGACCCGGATCTGATCCTCTACTCGGCCGGCCTGGCGGGGCCGCAAATGGCGTCCCCCGATTCCAGCGGGCGGAAGCGGCGCGTCGGCGCCGCTATGCCCGCGCTTCCCGGTGGGCTCCGGGCGCGCCGTTGCTGGGTGCCGACCCGGTGGGTCTCGAGCCGTTCGCCCTTCGGTCCGGTCAACCGCCAGGACTGCGTCAGCACCTCCCGCGCCGTCTTTGAGCCGGTCGCCGGACCGTCAGGTCCCCGGAGGGCGAGGCGCGATCCGGCGGGTGAGAGGCACCTGGTACAGACCGGCGCTGGTGACGGCGTAGAAAACCGGCAGTACGACGAAGATCACCAGGCTGGCGAGCGGTGCGACCAGGTACCCGATAAGTCCTGCGACGACGTAGAGGATGACCCCGACGAGTGCCCGGACCCGCTCGGCGGGGAAGTGCCGCTCACTCACCTCGTCCTTGAGCAGGTCGTTGCGCCGGGCCAGGTAGTGGAAGAACGCCAGCCAGCTCGCGCAGAGCAGCGCGCCGATCAGCGCGTAGAAGGCGACGGCCACCCGTTGGTCCTGCTGGTCGTGCTCTTGAAGCGCGTCCGAGACGACGGCGGTCGGGAACGGCAGCAGCGCGGTGGTGAACAGGACGAAGAGGTTCACCCAGTGCAGCCCCCGATCGCTCTCCTTGACGCGATTGAACGACCCCTTGTGGTTCAGCCAGACGACGGCCACGTAGGCGTACGAGGCGAGATAGGCGACGTAACCCGGCCACTGCTCCAGCAGCCCTGACAGCAGGCGACCGGGTGGTACGTCCGGCACCCGGAGATCAATCACCAGCAGCGTGATGATGATGGCCAGAACGGCATCGCTGAACGCTATGACACGGCTGGTGTCCGATCGGGTGCCCATGTCGTCGATTGGCCCGCTCACGGCTGGTGGCTACCCACGAACGACCACGGTAACCGGCTCCTGGCAACCGACACCCAAATCCACAATATCCTCCTTCCCTCGCGAAAGGTGCGTAGCGTTCAGGTGGGCCGGTGCCGAGGAACCACCCACCGACAGGAAGGTAACGAGATGTCACTCGACGCGTTCCGCATTCCCGGTGGCTCCTTGGATGACCTGATCAGTCGGTTCTTCGGGGGAGACCCGTTCGCGGGGCGTCCGGTGGAGCGCGTTGACCTGTCCCGGCTGCTCTCCACCGAATCGCGGCAACTGCTGCAACGGGCGGCTGAGCAGGCAACGGCGTCCGGCAGCCCGTACCTCACCGTCGAGCACCTGCTGTCGGCCGCTGCCCAGTCCGACCCCACCCGCCGGCTCCTCGACGCGAGCGGCGCCGACCCCGACGATCTGGCCCGGCAGATGGAGGCGGCTCTTCCCCGCGGCGGGCCACGCGAGGACACGCCTCCGCTCGCGCCGGCGGCGAAGCGCGCCCTGCTCGACGCGCACCGCGAGTCGAGGCGGTCCGGCGCGACGTACATCGGACCCGAACACATCCTGCTCGGCATCGCCGCGAACCCGGAGACCACCGCGGGCCGGGCGTTACGCGCGCTCGGCGGGGCCGTCACCGGACCCACCCGGCCGGCGGGCGGCGCCGGCGGCCGGGGCGGCGGCACCACCGCCACCCTGGACCAGTACGGGCGGGACCTCACCGAGGACGCCCGGGCCGGACGGCTCGATCCGGTCGTCGGGCGGGACGACGAGATCGACGACACGATCGAGGTGCTCTCCCGGCGTACGAAGAACAATCCGGTGCTCACCGGCGAGGCGGGCGTCGGCAAGACGGCGATCGTCGAGGGCATCGCGCAGCGCATCGTCAACGGCGACGTCCCCGAAACCCTGGCCAACCGGAGGGTGGTCGCACTCGATCTGTCCGGGATGGTGGCGGGCACCAAGTACCGCGGTGAGTTCGAAGAGCGGCTGAAGAACGTGATCGAGGAGGTGACGGCCGCCGAAGACGGGCTGATCCTCTTCATCGACGAACTGCACACCGTTGTCGGCGCAGGCGGCGGCGAGGGGGCGATGGATGCCGGCAACATGCTCAAGCCCGCCCTGGCCCGCGGCGAACTGCACGTGGTAGGCGCGACGACGCTCAACGAATACCGCCGCCACATCGAGAAGGACCCGGCACTGGAACGCCGGTTCCAACCGATCCTGGTGGCGGAGCCGAGCGTCGAGGACACCATCGCGATCCTCAAGGGCGTACGCGACCGGTACGAGGCGCACCATCAGGTGCGCTACCGGGACGAAGCCCTGGACGCCGCGGCCGAGCTGTCACACCGCTACATCACCGATCGGTTCCTGCCGGACAAGGCGATCGACCTGCTCGACCAAGCGGGGGCGCGGGTCCGGCTGCGGTCGCGCACCCCGGCTCCGGACAAGAAGGAGATCGAGAAGCGGCTGTCGCGGTTGCGCCGGGACAAGGACAGCGCGGTGGCGAACGAGGACTACCAGCGCGCGGGTGGGCTGAAGGCCGAGATCAGTGCGGCCGAGCGGGACCTGGCGGCGGCGCAGGAGGGCACTCCCCCGGTGCCCGAGGTGCAGACCAGCGACATCGCCGAGGTGGTCAGCCGCCGTACCGGGGTGCCCGTCACCCAGCTCACGGAGGTGGAGAAGCAGCGGCTGAGGCGCGTCGAGGAGCAACTGCACCAGCGCGTGGTCGGCCAGCACGAGGCCGTCCGGGCCGTGGCCGCCGCCGTACGGCGATCGCGTTCCGGGCTGAGCGACCCCCAGCGGCCCGACGGGTCGTTCCTCTTCCTCGGACCCACCGGCGTCGGCAAGACCGAACTGGCCCGGGCGCTCGCCGCGGCGCTCTTCGGCGACGAGTCAAGCATGATTCGCTTCGACATGAGCGAGTTCCAGGAGCGGCACACGGTCAGCCGGCTGGTCGGGGCGCCTCCGGGCTACGTCGGCTACGAGGAGGCCGGCCAGCTCACCGAGGCGATCCGACGCCGGCCGTACTCGGTGCTGCTCTTCGACGAGGTGGAGAAGGCGCACGCCGATGTGTTCAACGCGCTGCTGCAGGTGCTTGACGACGGCCGCCTCACCGACTCGCAGGGGCGCACCGTCGACTTCAGCAACACCATCCTGATCATGACGAGCAACCTCGGCGCGGACCGCATTCTGGCCGCCCAGACGGCCGGGCGTCCGGTAAGTGACCTGCGCGAGGAACTGATGGGGATGCTGGGGCAACGGTTCCGGCCGGAGTTCCTCAACCGGATCGACGAGATCATCGTCTTCACCGGTCTGGACCGGGAGCAACTCCTCGAGATCACCGGCCTGCTGCTTGACCGCACCCGCCGCCGGTTGCACGCCCAGGACATCAACCTCGAGGTCAGCCCGGAGGCCCTGCAATGGCTGGCCGACCGGGGCTACCAGCCCGAGTACGGGGCGCGTCCGCTGCGGCGCAGTATCCAGCGCGAACTGGAAGACCGGCTGTCGACCCTGCTGCTCGATGACCGGGCGAATCCGGGCGACACCATCGAGGTAAACGTCGGCGGCGGCGAACTGGACCTATCGGTCCGGCCCGCCGCCACGTGACGCCCGTCCTTCTACCGGACGACGACGGTCTGGGCATCGCGTCCACCATCTGGAGTGTCCACTGGTGCCGATCCCACAGCGGTGACGCTTCGACTAGCCGCCTCGTCTCGGTGCGGAGGTCGGCCAGGTCGGCGGCGTGATCGACGTGGAGCCGGGTCTCGCCGATCACCCGCGTCTCGTGCCGGGTCCAGTTCTGGAACTGGATGAGCAGCGACCCGACCACGATGGTCCATCCACCACGCCGTGGAACCCGGTCTCGCGGCGGATGGGCAGCTGGACCAGTCAGTAGCCCGTCAACCGCGATCGCCCGCGCCGCCCCCGTCGATCACCGCGTCGACCTGATGGGCGAGCGCGACGTCCAGGCCCGTGACGGCGTTGCGCCTCGCGGTGCGGATGAGCACCACGGCGCTGCCATTGGGCTGCCGGCCGATGCTCGGAGCGCGGCCCGTCTCCGGCCGCAGGCGGGCGATCCGGCCCAACACCCGGTCGAGGTCGTCCGGTGGCAGGTCGATCGTGCGGGACAGCGCGTTCCGGTCTCCCGACCAATAGGGCAGCGAGGCCAGGGCGGCGCGCAGTTCGTCGTCGGTGAGCGGCGCGATCCCACCGCCTGGATCGACGAGCCCACCCCCGATTTCGGCGGGTTCCAGCAGCTCCCGTAACTCGGCCGGGATGTCCAGCGAGTCGATCAGATTGCGGTCCTGCTCGGCGAGCGCGTTGAGTGTGGCCTGGGCCTGGTATCGGGCCTGCTCCCGGGTTCGGCTGCTGAGCCTGGCCACCTCCGTCAGGAACCTGGGGAGGTCCCGGTGTGGCCGGACGTTGGCGGCGGGCCCGCCGTCGTGCAGTTCGGTCGGCACAGCGTCGATCAGCCGTTCCCGGCTGGGCTGGTCCAGCACGGCGACCAGCGCGACCACGGTCGCCTCGGCGGCCACCCGGGCCTGATCGAAGTCGGTCCCGAGGCGGCGCCCGATCGAGGTCACGAGGTCGCGGTAGCGGACCGACTCGCCGGTCGGTTGCCGACCCGGCGGGGAATCCGGCAGCGGCCAGGTCCGGGCGGGCGTGGCCGGCTCGGTGGCCGGCCTGTTCCGGATCAAATCCGGGGGGCGTTCGCCCCGGCGGCCACTGCCGAGGTGTTCGGGCTGCTTGCCGGACCCGAGCGTTGCGCCTGTCTCGCTGGGCCGTTGGCCGCGTTTGCGGGCCTGCCGAGCGAGCGAGCGCCTGCGCTGGTTGTCGCCCTCCATCTGCTTACCGCTCATCCGGCGGGCTTCCCGCCGCGCCGGCCGCGAAACGCCGACGCGGGCGGTGGCCGTACCGGTCTCCAGCACCCCCAGTGACTGCCCGCACCCGTAGCCGGTACCAGCCTGACCGGCGGTTCCGACGTGGCCGCCGGGGCGCCGATGAATGAGTCGGCGCCTACCGGGGACTAGCTGTACCAGGGCCGACGGAGACAGGAGGCGGTGATGGGTGTCGACCGGGACTGCACCGAGGTGGGGGACGACTTCGTCCGGATCACCCGTACCGTCAACGCTCCCATCGGCCACGTCTTCGAGTACGTCATCAACGCCGACCTGAGCCACCTCGCCCCCAGAACCGGACACTCACCGGCAATCGTGGCCGGCAGCGTCACCACCGCCTGGAACACCCCAGGCCTGCGCCGGACGAACACCTCCGACGACGGCTCGACCAACGAGGAAGAACTACTGACGGTGGAGCCGCCGAACTCGTTCTCGTACCGGATCGACACCTTCACCTCGCCGCGGCTGCGCGAGGTGATCGACAGCATCGAAGGGTCCTGGTACCTCAGCGACCAGGAAGACGGCACCACGAGCATCGAGTGGACATACGCCCTGAACCCGGTGGACGAACCAGCCCGGAGCGCCATCAAGGAGGACCTGCTGCCGCTCTACACCGAGCGGCTGAAGACGGCGATGACCATCCTGAAGAACGACCTCGAGTGCTGACGACGGCGCCACTCAACTCGGCAGCAACTGGAGCGAGGGTAATGGTATAGCGTCACACAGAGTGACGTACCTGGACAGGGTAGGGAGTTTGGTTTCCGGGGTCGGCGGGAACGAAGACCCTGATGAGGTGGCCGGACGCGGTGTCGAGCGAAACCACGCCCTCGCAGCGGGGACACCCCCGCACCGACTCGCACGAATGCGCAGTTGGCGGTTGGCCCGCACTGTCATCGCCACGACCGCACGGCTCGCCCAGCGGCATCAGGGATTCGCTGCGTAGCGATCGGTTCGCGGCTACTTACTTACTGGATCTACGACCGCAGCCCGGCCAGGCTTGGTCGAGGTGATCGGTGGGGTAGCTCTTATTGCGGCTGCCCGTCTGTGGTTGGGGCGTGGCTCTCATCTGGCATGTACCCCGCCGGTCACCGCGGCGCGGAGTGGCTCCAGAGGGGACTGCCCAGCTCAAAGTAGCGCTGCCCTCCTCGCTGAACCCGGTTCGGTCACATCGAGGAGGCGAGTATGGGGCACGTCGTTATCGGGATGGATCCGCACAAACGGTCGGCGACGATCGAGGTCATCGACCATCAGGAGATGGTCTTGGCGGGCGGCCGGTTCGGCACCGACCGGGACGGCTACCGGGCGATGCTCGCGGCCGGCCGGCGCCACCCAGAGCGGATCTGGGCGGTCGAGGGCTGTTACGGCATCGGCCGGCACATCGCCCAGCGGCTGGTCGCCGACGGTGAAACGGTGGTGGACGTGCCACCGAAACTGTCCGCCCGGGTCCGGGTGTTCGCCACCGGTCAAGGACGCAAGACCGACCCGGTCGACGCGCACAGTGTGGCCGTGGCGGCGTTACGCGCCAGAGGTTATGCGGGAGGTAGCCGTCGATGACGAGACGGTGGCGTTGCGGCTGCTCGTCGACCGCCGCGACGAGCTCGGACGGTCCCGCACCGACCTACTCAACCGGATCCACAAGCTGTTGCTGGAACTCCTGCCCGGCGGCGCGAAGACGTTCCTGCGTGCCGACCAGGCCCGCGCCTTACTGGCCACCATCCGCCCACGCGACCTCGTCGGCCGCACCCGCCGGCGCCTGGCCTCGGAACTGATCGCCGAACTCGTCAGCATCGACAAGAAGATCAAGGCCGCTAAGAAGGAACTGACCGACCTGGTCACGGCAAGCGGCAGCAGCCTGCAGGACCTCAACGGCATCGGCCCGTCCGGCGCGGCCCGCCTGATCGGCGACATCGGTGACATCCGCCGCTTCACCAGCCGCAGCCACTTCGCCTCCTGGAACGGCACCGCACCCCTGGACGCATCCTCCGGCGACCAGCAACGCATCGCCTGTCCCGGGCCGGGAACAGGCGCATCAACCGCGTCCTGCACATCATGGCCATCGTCCAGCTCCGCCACGACACCCCAGGCCGCGCCTACTACCGACGCCGCCTCGCCGAAGGCAAGACCGCGATGGAAGCCATCCGGGCGTTGAAACGCCGCCTGTCTGACGTGGTCTACCGGCGCATGCTCCGCGATATCCAGCGGCTGGAAACGGGCCCGGGAGGACAACCGGGGGCGACTCTTCAATCCAGCGCGGCTGACCCAAACCCCGAGGTCAACACTTCGGAACAGTCACTTCCCGGACCCGCCACCCATCACCCTAGAACACCGAACCCAACCACCGCTTGACAAAGAGGGGTGCCAGATCCGCGCGGCGCGTGGGAGCGCGGCTAAGATGACCCAGGCGGCGTGCCTTGATCGAGGTCAGCGTGCAGGCGTGCGATGCGGCCTGCCCATTGTCATGCCGGAACCGGGCGTCGCACCACAAGCCCGAATGTCCGGTCATGTTCGCGGTGCAGCGCTCGCGCATCGAACGCGTTCTGTACTTGGCGTACCGTTGCCGCGAGATGGATCCAGACACCTAGGTCCTGGGCCGGGTCGCCTGGATACACCGACCACTCTCGCGAGCGCTGGGCTTCGCTCAAGTCCAAGTACCGGCTCACGGCTGGTGTCGCGCCATTGGGAACACCGAACGTCGCAGGCTGCTGCGCGCATCCGATCACAACCTTGACCCATTCACCCGCCTCACCGGACGGCCAGGCGACGATCGTCACCCGGTACCAGATCCGGGCGTCGTCCCATGGGAATCCGGACCAATCGCACTCAGCGGGCAGGTCCCCCGTCAGCAGTCTCCGCACCACACCAACGACGTCGTCGTGCCCGTCCTTCAGATCCACCATGCCGCCCATCCAACCCAGGATGCCATCAAGGACCAAGGGAATGCCGGCGGCCGATGTACCTGGTCATGCGACGTCCACCCATCGGAACGACCGCGCTTGATTCTGCCATCCTTGGTCACGCTCCGTGACGCCCGATCGGCGGCAGAACAGTGAAATCCGGCAGTTCCTACGCCGCACTTGAGGTGGGACGCGTGGTGTTCTGGGCGGCGATCTGTGAGATGCGTTGGGGCGACAATCCCAGAAGAGCGCCCGCGTCTCGGACGGTGTATCCGTCGCCAAGGAGTGCCCGTACGGCTGTTGTGGTCGCTTGTTCGGCCTTCTCGTCGGCGTCCCGAGCGGTCCGTCTGGCGTCCAGTGCTGCCACGACCGTTCCGGGAAGCTCTGGGTATACCTCGATGCTGATTGCGGCCGGGTCGGTCTCGAGCAGCAACGCGATCGCCTCGCGAGCCATGGCGGCGACCTGGTCGAGCCGGCGGGCCTGGGTGTGGACGCCTTTGAGTTCGGGCACGCTGATGGCCCACCAGTTGCCGACCCGTCGGCAGGACACGGAGTAGGTCGTCATTTCCACCAGTCCTCCCCAAGTTGGTCATCGAGGTCGCTCATGATGCCTCGCGCGGTATGTTCGTTGATTTCCCTGTGTCGGGGTATGACGATCTTCTCGCCGCCGCACCTGAAGATCGAGTGACTACCGCCTTCCCGAAGCAGCACGAATTCTTTGCCCGCCTTGGCTGCCGCTGCACCGATCTTCTTGATGAGGTCGACCCGCTTCATGGACTCTAGCCTAGTCCGCTAGATAGATCAAGTAAAATCAACTAGACTACGACGCCGATCGGGGTAGATCATCCATCCACCGACATGCTCTCATCGGCAGATCCGCGCACAGTCGGCGGAGTTGTGTGATCACAACGACATACGCAGAGTAGCGCTGGCGCCCTGCCCAACGTTGCGCCAGACCAAGTCATGATCGACAAGTGGCGCCGGTTCTCGTGGACATCCGTGAAGGCATCGCCTGCACGGTGGTGTCGAACGTGGCCAACGACTGGTTGCAAACTCGCCGACGAAGCCCCGGTCCTTGGGCCAACGTCACGTGCCATCCGAGGATGGTCGCTTGAACAGGCAGTCACCGGGGATCGAGACGCAGGCCAGTGTCATGGAGAGGCCGATCGGGATGTGGTCGGCTGCAGATGGACCAAGGTCCTCAACGGGCTTGAACAAGATCGTCGTTCATCCCTCGACGACCGGGCTGCAGTCTCCGGTTCTGTCGACCGTCTTGCTGGATGACGATGGACGCAAGCGTTGGTGCGGCGTGCTCAAGAACGCCGTCTCGATGCGGCTGCTCGCGGCGCAGCGGGCCTTGAACAGCCCCTACCGCGGGGTGTGCTCCCAGTGCTCTGTGCTGCCTAACCGGATGGTGCAGCGTATCGGTGTGGCCGGCTGCGGCCGGGTTGAACACCTGCCGACGCACCCTTGAACAAGATCACAAGTGTTCATGATCTGTGCAGAGGCCCTGGTGGCGTGGTGGCGCAGCGCCGACCGGCACTCCCGCCGTTCGGCAAGTGGTCATCACGAGGGAGCACCACGATGGACCGTCATCCCTATGCTGTCGTACCTGCAGCTGTGCCGCGCGGTGAGAGTCTGCTCAGCGACATCGAGTACCGGTTCCGGCTGATGGGGCAGGGGCCGAGCCCGCTGTCGGTGGACGGCCGTAGCCTCGGCCACGGTCTGCCCCGGCGTCGGATTGCGCTGCCTGAGCTGTCGGCGATCCTGATGCACCCGTCCTGCAGTTACCCGGCCCGGGATGCGGCATGGAGGCTGCTGGTGCAGCACGCCCGTAATGGGGATCCGGCTTGGCGCGCGGGCGCGGTCGGTGTCGCACTGCCGGGCCTGCGCTTCAAGGCGTACTTGCTGTCGAAGCTGTTCGCCGGCGATGTGCAGGCGGCCATGGTCGAGCACTTCCTCCGCGCTCTCGGCACGGTGGATGTGGCTAGGCCGGGCGTGGTCGGGAACCTGTTGTCCGCCGCGTTCTCGAAGGCCCGCGCTGAGTTGCGTGATCTGGAGCCGGCTTCGTGTGGGGTGCCGAACCACGCTCCGGGAGCGGTATTGCCTCCCGCGCCGTACGGGCATCCGGATTTCGTTCTTGCAAGTGCGCTCAAGGCCGGGATTATCACCGCGCCGGAGGCGGAATTGATCGGCGCGACGTACCTGGAGGAAGTCAGCCTCACCGCTTACGCCGAACGGACCGGCCAGCCGCGCTGGAATCTGTACAAGCGCCGCAGTGCCGCCGTTGCCCGCCTCAGGGCGGCGATCGATTCCGGTGAGCTGTCCGATCCGTACACGGAGGTGATTAACGAGGCCACTGCGTTGGTGGTCCTCGACGCGCCCACCAGCCGGAAGCGTCCGTGATCAGCCTGCCTGAGCTGCAGCTTTCCAATCCTGGCCTGGGATCTGTAATCCCCTAGTACGGGACTTTCTCGCAAAGGTGAACCTGTCCGACCGGACCCGCTGACGGCGCTGACACCCCGCACGGTCCCCGGCCCGCCGCCACTTCGGTGAGGAGGACGGCCGCGCCGGTCGGCACCACAGGTCGCCCCTGCAACCAGGTCCTGCCTTCGCCGAAGCCCACTCGCGCACCCCACACCTGGCCGGGCGTGCGCACCGGAGGTGCCCAAGCCATGAGGTATACCCCCTTCCGTCGTCCCGGGGCGGCGGCTCGCCGTCGTCTCGGGACCGGCAGGGGCGGACGCTCGTTGGTCCGCCGCCTGCCTCGATGCGTTCTGGCGGCCAGCGCCGTGTTGAGGCTGCTCGGTGCCGCCGCGGTTGCTGTCGCCGTCGTCGCTATGCCGGGCACGGTGTACGCGGCCGAGCCTGCCTCGGTGGTGTTGGCTGTCGAGTCGATCGCGCAGGTCATCGACAACATCCGTCTGTGGCTGGTCGGCCTTCTGTTCTCCTGGGCGACTCTGTGCCTCACGGTCGGTTTCCTGCGCTACACCAGCGGTGATCCCGGTGAAGTCGAGAAGGGCAAGCTCGCCCTGCGTAGCGCGGCGATCGGCTACGCGGGTGTGTTGCTCGCTCCGCTGCTGGTCACCATCGTCGGTGGGTGGGTGGCCTGATGACCATCCGCCTCGCACGACCGCGCGGCATGTCTCGGCGCGCGGCGCTCCTGCTCAGCATGATCGTCGTTGGGTTGGCTCTGGCCTGGTCCGGATCAGCGAACGCCCAGCCGAGTCCCGCGCCAGGGCCGCCCCCCACCGCGCCCGGGACGCCGCCGACGCCCGGTGTTCCCGACCCGGGCGTGCGCCCGCCAGGCGTGGAACCACCTCTCTCTACGCCGGCACCCGCGCCCGGTCCTGCCCCGACCATCCCCGGGCAGCCGTCGCCGGAGGTCGATGAGGACCCGGCCTGGTACGACATCGAGGGCCAGGTCCGCAAGGCCGTCGTGGACCTGGTTGTGTGGGCTGCCGAGCAGGCACTGCAGCCGGTGATGGAAGCCCTCGGCGCTACGTGGCTGTCCACCCCCGACCTGACCATGAACGAACACGTCAAGGCGATCTGGACGACCAGCCTGATCACCGCCAACGGCGTCGTGGTGCTGTTCATCATCGCCGGAGGGTTCCTGGTCACCGCTCGGGAGACCCTGCAAAACCGGTACGGCCTCAAGCAGGTGCTGCCCCGCATCGCCGTCGGAGTGGTGTTGGCCAATTGCAGCCTGATCATCGGGCAGAAGGCCATTGAGCTGACCAACGCGCTGACGGTGGCCATCGCCGGGAACACGATCGACGGGCCGACGGCCGCGACCGCGATCCGGCAGATCGTGGATGGCGCCCTGCAGGGTCAGGGGTTTCTGATGGCGTTGCTGGTCATCGCGGTGATCGTCATGTGCCTGGTTCTGGAGTTCACGTTCGTGCTGCGGTTGGCGGCGCTGGTGATCCTGCTCGGTGTCGCCCCGGCTGCGTTGATCTGCCACGCCAGCCCGCTCACCGAGGGTGTGGCCCACCTGTGGTGGCGCTGTGTCCTGGCCTGCCTCGGACTGCAACTCGCCCAGGCCATCGTCGTCATGGCCACGGTGAAGGTGTTCCTCACTCCCGCCGGGCCGACCGCGTTGGGTGTGCCCGCGACCGGAGCCGGGCTCCTTGGTGTCGTGGTCTGCCTGACGATGCTGTGGCTGCTGATCAAACTGCCGGGCTGGATGCGACAGTTCATCCTCGGCCCGCTCGGGCAGCGCAGCGGCCGAGGGCTGATCGGGCAACTCGTCCACGCCTTCCTGATGATCAAGACGCTGGGTGCGGCGGCCGGCATCCTGGGCGGCGTGAGCGCGGCCCAGTCCGCCGGACGGGCGGCACCTCGCCCACCTGGTCCGCGTCCATCGGCCGTTGGCCGGCGTCAGTCCCGTCCACCTCGGCCGCTTCGTGCGGGGGCGGCTGCGGTCCGTCCGTCCCCGCCGGGGCCGGTGGCCTTTAGCCACGCACCGGTCACCGACACGCCGCTGCCCGCGCCGTCCGGGACGAACGCCGCTCCTGCGTTCAGTCACCCATCGTCGCCGTCCACCCCGATGCCGGTACCGTCCGGCGGGGTCCCGGCCGTCGAGTTCTCTCACCCGTCCCCACCTCAGCCGAGCCCGCCGGCCCCGGCCGCGCCACCGGCACGGGTCGCCTTCAGCCATGCCATGACTACGGCACCGGCACCGGCACCTGGCGGTGTGGCACCGGCGGTGACGTTCTCGGCCGCACCAGCGCGGCAGACCGCCCCACGCCGGCCACCTGCCCCGGTCACACCCGTGTTCTCGACGGCACCGGACACGCCGGCGGCCGGCAGGCCACGACGAGCCTCGACACCGGGGACGCGGCCAACGGCAGCGCGGCGTGCCACCCCCAGCCCGCAAGCCGCCACCAAGCCGAGCCCCCCGACCGCCGTCGAGCGGGCACCGGCCACCAGGACGCCTCGGCCACGCCCGCCCGCCTCGTCCACACCGCCGCCCCCGGACGGCCGGCGGCCGCCGGTCCCCACCCCGCCGCCCCGCCCATCCCCGACCCCGGCCGCGAGGCCGTCCCCGACGACCGACACCAGATCGGCGGGCCCGACCGCCGTTCCCGCCGAACCGCCGTCGGCTCGCTCGTCCGCCCCGGGGCGGCGCAGGGCGCCGAAACCGAGAGGTGATCGGCGATGAGCCGCACCAGCGAGGAGGCTCCGATGCGGGCTCGGGTGCCGACGGACGCTGCATACTGCCCTCTCTGCGGTTGTTGGTGGGGTTTGGTCGGACTGGTTTGGAGCCGAAGTACCGCGTTACTCGATGTTGCCGAGAGCGCGCAGTGCTCCTTCGGCGAGGACATGTCCCGTCGTGACGGCGACAGCCAGGTTGGTTGCGTTCAGCCAGTCAGGGTCGTGGCTCTCTTCCCAGGCGACGATGTCCGTCGCGACTGCGAGAGCTTGGTCGTCGCGGGTGTGTACCAGGGCTCCGGCCAGCAGCAGATATGCGCCAGGTTGAGTTCCGTCGAACTCCTGCGCCATGCTGGTGATCTGGTCGAGGATCTGACGCCCGTGGTGGGGATACAGGGCAGCCATGCAGGCCAGTACGAACTTCACCGCTGGTGGTTCGGTATGCCATCGAGTGAGCAACGCAGGAAGTTGCTCATCGACGGCGGAGTGGACGTCCAGGGTCCATGCTCCGGGTTGGGGCGGGCGGCCTTCGGCTGCGGCGCGGTCGGCGTCGGTAAGCAGTCCGTCAGCCCACCGATCAGCGGCGATGAGCAGCCATACATAGAGGTCGAGCCGCTGCTTGGCGGGGAGCGCCCCGGAGGTGATCATGCGCGAGAGGAACGGCAATGCGGGCGCGGTGGCCGAGTAGCAGGTTCCCTGGTGCAGCAGGTTGTCACCGAACAACTCGTCGAGGGTTTGGTCCCAGTCGCCGAACGGGTCTGCCAGCGCCAGCAGCAGGTCGGGGATGTCCTCCGCGCGTCCGTGGGCGTGTTCGAGGTCGGACCATGGGATCTCGTCCAGCCCAGACAGGTCGATGGGCGTGTCTTCGGCGTGGTCAGGAGTCAGGGTCAGCGGTGCCGCTGGTGGTGGTGCGACGACCTCGATGGTTGGCGTTGGGGGCCGTGCGCCGGGGTTTGCGTACACGATCGGGGCGTCGGGGCCTCGGATGATCTGCAGCATGGTCACGTCGCAGCGACTTCCGCCTTCTGGGTAGCCGCCGTGCTGGCGGGCGATGAGGGCAGCGGCGCGACCGACAGCGTCGATCATGCGGTGGCCAGTGGCATCGACCGGGTACGGTCCGTCATCGACGGCGGTCACCATCCAACCGCCACGAGGCGAAGGCCGAGCTGTGACATAGGCGAAGCCGTACGACGCCAAGGCTGTGGCCACGTGTCGGGCATGGGTTTCGTGGGGCACGGCGAACTGGTGAGTGCCCGCCATCGCCGACCAGCCGGTCAAATCATCGCCTCCGATTGTCGGGCCCGTTTCGGTCAGACTGCCATGAGCACTGAGATGACGGTTCGGGTGCCCTCGTTCCCGATCTTGTGCCCAACAGGCTGTTTATGTTGGTGGATAAGGTATGTCCGGCGTCGCGGTGAGACCTGGGAGCCTCGACCTGAGCCGAACCGACGCGGCGATCTTTCCCCGGTAGATCGCTTGTGTTGCGGGGTCCCAAGGGATGCACCAGCGTCCGCTGGGACCGCGACGGGCGGGGACTTGGTCGTGGGCGAGCCAGTTGTAGATGGCGTCGGCGGGAATGCCCAGCTCGGCGGCGGCTTGTTTGACGCTGATCTCGCCGTTTCGGATTGCGACGGTGCGGGGTCCGCGGATGGTGTATGCCTCGCGGACGCGGGCGACGCCGCCTTTGGTCCAGCGGTGTCCGCGTCCGGTGCGAAGCCCGGCGTCGTTGAGGATGTCGGCGACTTGTTCGCTGGTGTGGGTGGCGCCGTGGCGGCGGATCAGGTCGAGGGCGACGGTGGGGGTGCGGCCGGGTCCGATCCGGCCGGCGGTGATCTCGTCGGCGGCGCCGGTGTGCCAGCGCACTCCGATGCGGACTTCGTCTTTGTGTTGTTCGGGCAGCAGGGTGACGTCGGCGATCAGGGTGCGCAGCAGCCGCTTGCGGTCACGGGCCTGGGTGTCGGGGTGGTGCCACAGCTTCGGCAGGTCGGCGGCCAGGGCGAGCAGTGCGTCGCGTTCGGGCAGCGGCGGCCGGGCGGCCCTGGCGGTGGCCAGGGCGGCTTCGGCGTCGGCGAGCGCCTGGAGTTTGGCTTCCCACTTGCTTTCCAGGGTGCGGGCGACGAGTCGGTTGTCGGGGTCGACGTTGCTGAAGGCTCGTTCGGCGCGGTCGGCTTCGTAGCGGGCGCGTTCGACGGCGAGTTCGGCGGCGCGGTGGCTGCGGGTGTAGCGGTCGGTCAGCTCATCGGCGGCCTTGACCGCGAGCTTGAGCTGCTGCGGGGTGACCGCGTCCAACAGCAGTGCGGCTACGGCGTCATCGACGGTGACCGCCGCGACGGTGCGGCAGGCGTCCGTGCGGTGGGGGTTGCTGTGCTGGCAGAGGTAGTGCACCCGGCCGGCGTCGCCGTAGCGGGTGCCCATCCGGCCTCCGCAGACGCCGCAGAAGATGATCCCCTGACACAGCGCGGAGCCCTCGCGGGGCGGCCGGAACCCGGCTTTGGTGTGGTTGGCGGTGAGCTTGGCTTCGATGTCGAGGAACTGCTGCCAGGTGATGTAGCCGGGGTGGTGGTCTTGGATGAGGACGGTCCACTCGGCGCGGGCGCGTTTGACCCGGCTGGCCGCGACAGTGCCGTCCGGGCGCACGGTCCGGGCGTCGTAGCTGCGCCCGTAGGCGTACGCGCCGGCGTAGACCGGGTTCTTGACCGCCTGCAGCACCCGGGAATGGGTGAGCCGGCCCCACTTGATCTGCCCGTCCCAGGCACCACCCCACTTCCGTTGCGGGAACAGCCGCCCTGTGGTGGCGAACGCCTTCACGACACCCAGCGCGGACCCGGTCGCGGTGAACTCGGCGAACAGGTCCTCAACCGCCTGGCGGACCTGCTCGTCCGGGTCGACGACGACCTCGCCGTCGTCGTAGACGTAACCCACCGCCAGCGGCGAGCGCAGCTCACCACGGTGCGCGGCGGCCAGCTTCGCCCCATGCAGCCGGCCGGTGAGCAGGTGCAACTCGGCTTCGCTCATGCTGCCTTTGAGGCCGAGCAGGAGGCGGTCGTTGACGTCGCCCAGGTCGTAGACGCCATCGGCGTCGACCAACAGCGTGTCGGTGAGCCGGGCCAACTCCAGCAGCCGGGCGAATTCCCCGGACGATCGCGCCAGCCGGGACACCTCCAGGCCGAAGATCGCGCCGACCTCGCCCCGACACACCCGGGCCAGCAGTTCGGTGAACCCGTCGCGGTGCGCGCCGAATCGGCCGGACACCCCGAGATCGGCGTCGATGGTCAGCACCCCGCCCGGTGCCCAGCCCATCTCGACGGCGGTCGCGGCCAGCCCGTACTGGCGGGTCGTCGACTCGCCGTGCACCCGGACCTGCACCACGCTCGACTGACGCACATACACCACCGCCAGCCTGCCGCGATGCGACGTCGTGATCTTCGAATTCGCCTTCACCACGACCTGCCCGTGCCACCAGCACCGCGGCGGTCATGTTCGCCACCGCCATCACAGCCTCGACCTGGTTCCAGCCGGCGCCCACGTCTCATCTCCGCTCGCGCCGTCCGGCCGGATGACTCCGCTCTGTCCACAACAGAGATGATCATCGCGCATCCTCCGTGTCATCGCTCAGCCGGGATGCCAGCGCGTCAACCAACGCCCGCGCGGCGGTAAGTCCGTCCACGGCGAACCGGTCCGGCATCGCCTCAGGGCCTCGATCCGTCCACGACTGGGGCAGCGATACCCGCCGCTTGCCGCCGTCGCTCTCGCACACGAACACCAGAACGCCCTTCATCCGGGCGCTGAACAACACCGGCAACTCCTCACCTCTCAATGGGTGGAAAGGGTGCGTAACGACCAATGAATCCGAAGAAGAACTTTGACGACGAGCCCTATAAAGCTCGTATCCCGGCGGATATCGAGCGGCCGGACAGGATCGCGTTCGGCATGTCGGGCCGACAGTTGGTGATCCTGACCATCTCGGGCCTGCTGCTCTACGCCGCCTGGACGACGGTCGCCACGGTGGTGCATCCGCTGGTGTTCCTCGCAGGGGCGACGCCGCTCGCCGCTGGGGCGTTCCTTCTGGCGGTCGGCCGCCGTGACGGCATCAGCCTCGACGCGTGGGTCCTCGCCGCCCTGCGGCACCGCCGCAGCCCGCGTTGGCTCGTGCCGGCCGACGGACCGGTCATCCCGGCTCCGGCGTGGGTTGCCACCACCGTCGGGCCGGGTGACCGGCTACCGCTGCCCGCACCGCTACGGCTGCCGGCGAAGGGCATCACCGGCGATGGACTGATCGATCTCGGCCCAGATGGCACCGCCGGTCTGGTCGCCGCGTCGACGGTGGCGTTCGGGCTGCGCACGGCGGGTGAGCAGAACGGCCTGGTGGCCGGGTTCGCCCGCTGGTTGCACAGTCTCGACGGGCCGGTGCAGATCGTGGTGCGGGCACAGCAGGTCGACCTGACCTACCTCGCCGACCGGTTTCTCACCGCCGCACCAGGGCTGCCACATCCCGCGTTGGAGGAGGCCGCCCGCGCGCACGTGGCGTTCCTCGATGACCTGGCCGCGCGGCGCGAGCTGCTGCACCGGCAGATCACCGTCGCCGTGCGGAGCCGACGCGGCCCGCACCACACCGCCCACGCAGCGGCAGAGGCGGTACGTGCCCTCGCCGGCTGCGAGGTTCCCGCCCGGGTCCTGGACGGGCACGACGTCCTGGTGCGGCTCGCGGCCAGCCTCGACCCCACCGCCCCACCCCGTGCCCCCTACTCCGCATCTGACGGAGGTGATCAGCGGTGAACTTGCTCTCCGCACTGCTGCCGACGCGGCGGTCTGCGCCGCCCGAGCCGGCCACGATCCTGCCCGGCTCCCCGGACGCCGTCGAGGTCGACGGCCGACACGTGCGGGTCGGGGACGGCTACTCCACCACCCTGGTCGTGGTCGGCTACCCGGCCGAGGTCGGCCCGGGGTGGGCCGAGCCGATCCTGTCTTACCCGGGTCTGGTCGACGCCGCCTTCCACATCGAACCGGTCCCGCCGGCGGTGGCATCGCAGCGGCTGCGCAAGCAGCGCGGCCGGTTCGAGTCCTCCCGTCGCCACGAGGCGGCCAAAGGCCGCCTCGATGATCCGGAACTCGACGCTGCCGCGGTTGACGCCGCTGAGCTGGCCGGTCGGGTCGCTCGAGGCGAGGCGAAGCTGTTCCGGCTCGGCCTGTACCTGACCGTCCACGGCACCAGCCCCGAAGACCTCGCGGATCGGGTGGCTGAGGTGCGGTCTCTGGCCTCCTCGCTGCTGCTGGACACCGCGCCGGTGACCTGGCGGCAGGTGCAGGGCTGGATCAGCGGCCTACCCCTCGGCGTTGACGCGCTCGGGATGAAACGGGTCTTCGACACCGACGCCCTCGCCGCCGCGTTTCCGTTCACCAGCCCCGACCTGCCCGCCACCGCAGGGGACAGCGGCATGGGGGTGTTGTTCGGGTTGAACCTGCACTCGGCCGGCGTCGTGGTCTGGGACCGGTGGGCGCAGTCCAACTACAACGCGGTCATCCTCGCCCGCTCCGGGGAAGGGAAGTCCTACCTGGCCAAGCTCGACCTGCTACGCAACCTGTGCCTCGGCGTGGAGGCGTTCGTCATCGACCCCGAAGACGAATACCGGCGGCTGGCCGACGCGGTCGGCGGCACCGTCATCCGCCTCGGCGCACCGGGGGTGAAGATCAACCCTCTCGACCTGCCGCCGGGTGATGATGCCCTCCACGACCGGGCACGGTTCATGCACACCCTCGTGGCGGTGATGGCCGGCGGTGACACCGCCGTCAGCGCACCCCTGCCCGGCGACGAGGCCCGCTCGCTGGATGTGGCGGTGCTGGCCGCGTACCGGGCCAAGGGCATCACCACCGACCCGCGTACCTGGCGGCGGCCGGCGCCACTGCTGGCTGACGTGACGGCCGCGCTGAAGGACACCGACGACGCCGGTCGCCGGGTCGCCTCCCGTCTGCACCCGTACGTCGCGGGCAGCATGAGGGGTCTGTTCGACGGGCCGACCACTACCGCCGCCCGAGGGCACCTCGTGGTGTTCGCCATTAGGGACCTACCCGAGCAGCTTCACCCGGTCGGCACGTTGCTGACCCTGGACACGATCTGGCGCACCGTACGCGCGACCGCCTCCGGGCAGCGACCGGACGTGCTGCGGATGGTGCTGGTGGACGAGGCGTGGAAGCTGCTGTCCGGCGGGCGAGGCGGCGTGTTTCTGGAAACCCTGGCCAAGTCCGCCCGCAAGTACGGGGTCGGACTGACCGTCGTCACTCAGGACGCCGCCGATGTGCTCGCCACGAAGACTGGCCGCGCCGTGGTCTCCAACGCCGCCACGCAGGTGCTGCTGCGGCAGGCGCCGCAGGCGATCGACGCCGTCGCTGATGCGTTCGGGCTCACCGACGGCGAGCGGACGTTCCTGCTGTCCTGCCAACGTGGCGACGCGCTCCTGACGGCCGGGTCGGCGCGGGTGGCCTTCCACAGCCACGCCTCCGCCGCCGAGCACGAGTTGATCGTCACCGGCCCGGTCACCGCCTCGTCTGGCCGCCGCCGCTGATCCGGCTCGTCTCACATCACCGATCGGAGTTCCCGATGGTCGCCTCGTTCACGCTGTCCCCATCCCCGCCGTCTCCTGCGGACCCCGCCGGGTGCGTACCGGGCCACGGCGACGTACCCGACTCCGTCGTAGGCGAGCTGCTGTGTGGTTCCTGGGGCGACGAGGCGACCGCAGCCGTCCGCGACCGGTGGCCGTTGCTGCTCGCTGCTGTGGCGGCGTTCATCGGCGTGCGGGTCGGGTGGAGGCTGTGGCGGCGGCACATCTGGCGGCGGCACGCCGCCGCCGCGCGGTGGCTGGAGATCACCCCGCCGGTGACCGCCACTCCGGCCGCGACGATCGGCTTGTGGCGGCTGCTGGCCACCGTGTTGCCCGCGCCGCGTCGGTGGGCGCTGCGCCCGGTTCGGCTCGTCTGGGAAGTCGCCGCCGACCCGATCGGGATGCGCTGCGGGCTGTGGCTGCCACCGGGTGTCACCCCGACCGCCGTCGTGCGGCTGCTGCAACGCGGCTGGCCCGGCGCACGCGCCGAACAGACCCGCCCACCGGCCGTCCCGACGACCGGTGCCGTCGCCGCGCTCGCGGTCTGGCCGACCCAGCCGGAATGGCTGCCCCTTGTCGAGAACACCACACTGACGTCGCGCCGAGGCATGGACGCGGGCGCTCCCGAGGAGGACAGGCTCCGGGCCGTCTACGGAGGGCTCGCCTCGGCCGGGCGCACCGGCGGCGCGATCCTGCAAGTCCACCTCGGCCGGGCGCCAGCCCACCGGCTGCGGCTGCTCCGCCGCGCGATGACCAACCCGCAGCGCGCCCTCCGACCACGGCGGACCGCCCACGGCGCCGGGCTGCTCGGCGAAGCAGTACGCGCCGGGATCCTCACCGTGCTCAACCTGGTCACCCCCGGCTCATCGGCCCCGAAGCGGAACACCGGACCAGCCGACCCGTACAGCGCCGAGCTGGCCCGGCAGGCGAGGACCAAGTTCGCCGACGCACCGCACCTCCTCGTCGCCGTTCACACGGTTGCCGCCGGCCCGACTCGGGCTGCCGCGTCCGCTGCCGCCGCGGATGTCAGCTCCGGGTTCGGATTGCTGTCGGCGCACTTCATCCGCCGCAGACTGCGGCGCGGTGCGCGCGCGGCGGCAGACCGGTGGGCGCCGCAGGACCGGATGAGCCTCGTCTCCATCACCGAAGCCGCCGCCCTCGCCGGACTGCCCACTGAACCGGCCGCCTACGGCCTGCCCGCAGCGGCGTCGCGCCGCCGAGCGGCCACTCGCGACGTCTTCCGGACCTTCGGCCAGCAGGCCAACCCCGGCGAGGTGCCGCAGGCAGACCCCGGCGCGGGCGACGACGAGGAACCGCCGACCGCATGGAGCACGCCATGAACACGATCGACACGACAGCGTCCGCGCGCAGCATCGGCCCGGCCGACGGGAGGCTGAACCTGGTCCCGGTCGACCAGCGGCACGGACTGGGCGGCAAGGTCATCGGCGTCGCCAACGCCGGACCCCCGGTGAGGGTCGGGATCTCCCTGGCCGATTGCCGGTACCACGTCCACGCCATCGGGCCGACCGGCACGGGCAAGACGACCCTGCTGATGCGGATGATCCTCGACGATGTTGAGGCCGGACGTGGAGTGGCCGCTTTCGACCCGGCCAAAGGCGACCTCATCCGTGATCTTCTCGCCCGGTTTCCCAAACAGTGCGGTGACCGCCTGGTCCTCATCGACCCCGACGAGCGGGACGGCCCCCCGGCGATCAACCTGCTCGACCCGGCGATACATGGCGGCAGCCCGCACGATGTCGCCGCGAACCTCACGGCGGTGATGGCGAAGGTGTGGTCACGGTGGTGGGGCCACCGCACCGCCGACATCTGCTACCACGGACTGCTCACCCTCGCCCACCTCGACGGCGCCACCCTGGCCCACCTACCACGTTTGCTGTCCGACGCGGATTGGAGAGCCAAGCGGGTCGACGCCGTCACCGCACGGCTGAACGCCTGGGAGGGCAACACCCTCGGCGAGTTCTGGGAAGGGTTCAACGAACTGCCCGCCGGGCAGCGCTCGGGCCTGGCCGCTCCGCTGCTGTCCCGCCTGCGCCTCGTATTGGCGCATCCGATGGCGACGTCGCTGTTCGGGGTGCCGGCCACCACGTTCTCCTTCGCCGACATCCTCGACGGCGGCGTCCTGCTCGCCCGGCTACCCAAGGGAATCCTCGGCGAGGACGGCACCCGCCTGGTCGGCTCCCTGCTGCTCGCCGGGCTGTGGCAGGCCACCACCGCCCGCGCCCGCATCCCCGAGGACGACCGCCCGGACGCGATGATCGTGCTGGACGAGTGCCACAACTTCCTGCACCTGCCCATCGGGATCGACGACGCCCTGGCCGAGGCCCGCGGCCTGCACACCAGCTTCGTCCTCGCTCACCAGTACCTCGGCCAGCTGTCCGGGGACATGGTGGAGGCGATCGACGCCAACGCCCGCAACAAGGTGTACTTCGCCCTCGCCCCCCGCGACGCCATCGACCAGGCACGGCACCTGCGCCCATACCTCGATGACGGAGACCTGATCCGTCTCGGCGGCTACGAAGTCGTCCTGCGTCCCGTCGCGGGCGGGCGGATCGTCCCGCCGGTCACCGCCGACACCGAACCTCCACCACCGGCGATCCCAGGGCGTGCCGTCGAGCTGCGCCGCGCGGCACGCAACCACACCGGCCTTGCGGTGAAGCAGCGTCGGCGGCTACTCGGCGAAGCCGCCACCGCCTCAGCCGAGTCGTCAATCCCGGCCGACGCCGCGGTGGCGAACCTGGTTGGTCGTAACACCTTCACCGTTCAAGGCGAGTGGTCAAGCGAGACCTCTAACGAGCGGTCCAACGAGCAGCGCAACGACCCCGAACCACCGGGTGAACACGCCCCCTTGAACACGTCGTACGCGCAGGTCGACGGCGGTGAGGAGGACCCGTGGACCGGAACCGACTGATAAGAGATATCCCTCCTACCCGCAGATCAGCCAAAGGCAGCTTCCGCCTGACGGCGTCCGTCGTGGCCGCCGAACTCGGCCGGCTCACCCCCCGAGACCGGCTCCTGCTCGACCTGCTCGACCAGCACCGCACCTTCACCACCGACCAACTCGTCGACCTCGCCTTCGGGTCGATCGGCCGAGCCCGCAACCGACTCAACACCCTCCACGATCGAGACATCCTCGACCGGTTCCGCCACTACCACCGGCCCGGCTCGCAGGCGTGGAGGTGGACCCTCGGCCCGGTCGGCGCGGCCATCCTCGCGGCCGGACGAGGTGAGCCGCTGCCCCGCCCGGCCGCCGTCCGCGACGCCACCGCCCGCCTCGCCATGTCCCCGACCCTGGCCCACCTGATCACGGTCAACGGCTTCTTCGTCGCGCTCACCGGGCACGCCCGCACCCACCCCGGCGCGCGGCTGGTGCGCTGGTGGAACGAGGCCCGCTGCCGGGAAGCGTGCGGCAACCTGGTACGCCCGGACGGACACGGCGTGTGGGCCGACAACGGCCCGGCGGTGCCGTTCTGGGTCGAAGTAGATCTCGGCACCGAGACGTTGCGGCGGGTGGCGGGCAAACTCGCCGGCTACGCCGCGCTACCGCCCCGGCGGGCGTACCCGGTCCTGTTCTGGCTACCCACTACCGCCCGGGAGACCAACCTGCACGCCCACCTCCGACAGGCCGCAGTGCCGGACGGGGTGACAGTGGCCACCGCCGCCGCTGACCACGCCGCGCCATCCGGGCCCGCGGGGCCGGTCTGGCGCATCGTCGGGCACCCCGACCGACTGCGCCTGACCGACCTACCCGAACAGTCCGGGGGTGGTGCGTCGTGGGACGGGTAGCCCTCTGGGCTGCGGTCGGGGCCGCCGTGGCGCTGGTGCTGCTCACCTCCGCCACCGCCGGAGTCGTCTCGTCGGTGTTCGGCGCCGGAGGCGGGGGTAGCTGCGTCGGACCGGCGTACACCGGCGGCACACTGCCCGAGTGCGGCGGCGCACCGATCAGCTCCTCCGGGTGGACTCGTCCCGTGGCGGGGGCGGTCGGTTCCGGGTTCCGCACCGCCGACCGCCCCGGGCACGACGGCGTCGACATCGCGGCCCCGAAAGGAACCGTCATCCGGGCCGCATCGGGCGGGGTGGTGGTGCGCGTGCGGTGCAACACCGGGGGCGACTCGTGGGAACCTACCGGCGGGCCGATGCCGTGCGACCGTGACGGCTACCCCGGCCTCGGTGGGTGCGGCTGGTACACCGACATCAGCCATGCTGGCGACATCGTGTCGCGCTACTGCCACATGGTCCGACAACCGACCGTAACGGTCGGGCAAACGGTGATCGCCGGGCAGCCCATCGGCCACGTCGGAAGCTCCGGAAACTCCTCCGGACCCCATTTGCACTTAGAGATCCACGAAGGCGCCAACAATGCGGTTGACCCGGTGTCGTTTATGCGCCGACAAGGCGTCGCCCTGTAGACCCGTGAAGTGATTTTCCGCACCATCCGAATTCGCTTTCACAGAGTGCGGCGACCGTCGCGTGTCGGCCCGTCGGACCGCGCGGCGGTCGCCGTTGACGCCCCGAAAACCGTGAGCCCGTAGGGCAGCGCGTGCGGTTCGTGCTGTGCCGACCCTATGGTAGGGGTAGGGGGCGTGCCGAAAGTGGCCCAGCGGTGAACAGGGGCCGTTAAACAGTGTCCGTGCGGCTATAGCGGTTGCGGAAACGGAGGAGGGAATCGGCGTGGCGCCGGGCGGGTAAAGAGTCTTGGGCGGCGGGGTTGACAACCATCGGGTATCGAGCGTCCATGGACGTAGGCAACAACAAACGCCCCGGCGGACCGCCATACGAAAGCGCATTAGGCGCACGCGGAATCGCCAATTGTCGACCCCTTGTACGGAGGTGTATTCGCCATGACCGCGAACATCAACCTGACCCCCGGCACCGACGAGGCCCGGTCCGCCGTCGCCGCCGCGCTGTGGGACCACCCCGGGCTCACCAGCCGCAAACTCGCCGGACAAACCAACCTGCCGCTGCCCGTCGTCACCGAGGCGCTGTCGGTCATGGAGGCCGCCGGAACCGCCACCCGCACCCCCGACCCGAGCAAGGGCAACCGCAGGGCCGCCGACACCTGGGAGCCCGTCGCCGCAACCGACGACACCCCGGCCACCACCGACGAGGCGACGCCCGACCCCGCGAACGGTGACGCGACCCCGGACACCGACGACGCCACCACGGACCCGACTCCCGACCCGGCCAACGAGCCCACCACCGACGACGCCCCGACCACCGCCGGCAAGGCGACGCCCGACGCCGACGCCTCGGCGGGCACGCCCGACGAGGCGACGCTGTCCGAGGCCCCGGTCTCCGGTGCACCCGTGTCCGGGGCGCCGGCCGCCGTGCGTCAGCCCGACCTCAAAGTATTGATCATGGCCGGTGTGCTGGGCGGGCACCCGGACGGGATCACCGCCGACAAGGCGATCAACGAGAGCGGCCTGTCCGTCGCGATGGGTGACACCATCCTCGCCGCGATGGAGGTCGCCGGTGCCGCCCGCCGCCTGCCCGTCACCGAGGACGGCGACGAGTTGTGGGTCATCGCCGACGGTGACCTCACCACGGTGGACCCGGCCAACGCCCCGACACACACCACCTGCCCGACGTGCGGGCACACCCGCAAGATCCGCCGCCCGTCGGCCCGCCGCACCACCGGCACCGGCCGCCCGAACGGTGAGATCAACAGCGACGGGTCGGCCAAGTTGGGCAAGAACGAGTTGCGCAACCGGGTCGAGGCGTTCATGCGCGACCTCGGCCCCGGCCACGACGTTACCCCCGGCACCGTCGCTCGTGAGGTCGGTGGGCGCAGCCCCGGCGCGGTCCGCAACGGCATGGCCAAGCTGACCGGACTCGGCGTGCTGGTCCTGACCCGTGAGGCTCCAGAAACCTACGCCCTGGCCGACGACGCGCCCGCCCCGACCGCCGAAGTCCGCGCGTTCATGACCCCGCCGCAGAACAACGACATCCCCGCCGGTGACGAGGCCGGCACCGACGAGGCCGCCGTGCTGGTCGCGGCCTGACCTACCGCCCCGCCGGGGCCGGGCATCACGCCCGGCCCCGGCACCCGCATGCCCCCCCCACAACCGCCACGGGAAGGAACCGATCATGACCACCCCCCACAACCACCACCACCCCGACCGCGACCACGCCGGCCACGCGCCGGCGGGCGCGTCGGGGTCGCTGCGTTGCCCCGAGTGCGGGGCAGCGGCCCGCATCGTGCCGCCGCGTGACTGGCCCCTCGACGCAATCGCCTCGCGTCCGGTGGCGTCGCACCGCGACGGCACCCCGGTGTGTGCGGTGCCGGGCCCGGGCGGGTCGCGACCGGCCGACCCGGTCGGCGTACCGGCGCGGTTGACCATGTGGCAGGCCGTCCGGCAGTCCTGGCTCATCCACCCCGATTGGACGGTCGCCGATCACCTCGCGTGGCTCGACGGCGAAGGCCTCGACACCGGCGCCCTGACCGGCGACCCCGCCGAGGTCATCGACCGGTGGCTGACCGAACACCGTCGCACCGCCCCTACCGCTCCGATGGTGCGGCCAGCCGACGAGGCGCGCGTGTACGTGGTCGCCGGGGGCGACATGGTCGCCGTGTTCGACTCGGTGGAAGCGGCCGACCTCATGGCCGTCACGATGGCCTTCGCGAGTCTCGACCCCGTCACCCGGTGCCTGACCGAGGCGCAATGGCAACAGGCGCGGGCGGTGTTGCGGTCCCAGCAACCGCACGTCACCGTGACCGACGCCCGGCCCGGTCGTGCGGCCGGTGCGTCGTGACCGACCCATCGGACAACGGCCCGGCCGCAGCTGTGCCCGACATCCCGGCATCGCTGGCCGCGCGTCCCCATGACGCGCGGCGCGGCCTGCCCATCTCCAACCCGACCCGGCCGGCTACAGGTCGCACGTGGACTTCACCACCATCAACACCACCGTCTCGACCCGCCTCGCTGTCGAACGGAGGTGCTCGTTGTGCGGCCAACCGATGGGGTACTGGGTGAACCGAGGACGCGGCAACGTGTCGCAGGCTGAGCCAGCAGCCCGTCCGAACAAATGATCAGATAGGTGCGGACGATCTGATCGATTCGGCTTCAGCGTGCGCGGCGGCGGCCTCTGAGTGGTGACCTAGGACAGTGAGGATATCGGCGAGTGACTCAAGCGCCTGAGCAAGGTGCCGCAAGTGCCGGTCCGGCCGCTCCTTGGCGAGATGACGGTATAGCGTCACCTGTTCGCGTGCGGGGGCAAGAGCAGTCTGGTGCTGCCCGGCCTCGACGAGCTGGAGCCGGTATAGCCCGACTGCGGTCGCGAACCTCCAGAGGTCGCCGGGCGCAAGCAGACCTGCCTCACTCAGTGGCCGATACCGCACGATCGCCTCACCAATCACCTGCGCAACCTGCTCGGGCCGCCCTGCGTCACGCAGTGCGGACGCTAGATCGTGCAACGCCCCGGCCAACCGAACGGCGTCGTGTGTCCCCTCCCGCGCCGGCAGCCGGCGTCGCACCGCGACCGCCTCCCGGCAAGCGGCGACCGCCTCAGGCCACGTCTCGGCCATTGTTGTGTAGTACCCCAGGCTGTCCAAAGCGTCAGCCAAGATGTACTGCGCGTCGGTTGATCCCTCGGACGCAAGCTGCCGAAGGAGCGCAGCCGCCTCCTGCATTGCGGTTGCCGCCGCCGAGTATCTCTCGAGATCTCCCAGGCGGGAGGCAAGGTCGGTGAGGGCTTCCGCGAATCGGGTTGGGTCGCCTGTGGGATCTACAAGTCGCAGTTGCGCCTCCACGCCCACCGCCTCCTGGGCCGCAGCGAGCGCCTCCTCGGACCGAGCCACTGAATACAGGCAACGTTGGAGGTTCGACAGGTTGTCAGCGAGTTCGCGCAGGGCTGGATGGCCAGCCGCGCTGGCCTCCCGGACCTGAGCTACAGCCTCTTGCGCGGCGGCCAGCGACTCATGGTGCCGGTTGAGTACGCTGAGAGTGCGGCTTAGCTCCGCAAGAGCGCGGGCCTGTTTGACGCGGTGCTGGGGATCTGCGGAGGCGGCCGTGAGTGACCGGCGGATCGCGACGTGTTCCTCGGCCAGTGGAAGAGCTACTTCAGCGCGGAGGTTCCGCCGGTGAACACCAGCGAGGACGTCCAGCAGGGTCGCAAGGATCGGCACGGCCTGGTCGTGGCGCATCGCTAGGCGCCTGATCATGCTCACGGTGTCGCTGAGTAGACCTACAACGAGGTCGTCGTGCGCCTCGTCATCGCCGAGCGCCTGTGCGAGGTCGTTCAGCGCAACCACGGTCTCGTTTGACAACGCGCCATCCAAGCCGACGGCTTCAATCGCCTGTTGCAATCGTGACGCAAGAGCGACCGGATGACCCTGCACGGATGCCAATAGACAACTCCTGCCCTACCGCCGCCACATAACCAGCCCGACGGATCTCGCCCTCTGCGCCCGTCTAGGGCCTAGCCCTTCGTCCCAATCGCCAGCCATGAGAATACCGCAAGCCCGGAATATACCCCTGCCCCAGTAGCGTTTCTCGGCGGACCTCGGCGGACCTCGGCGGCCGAGTTGATGCGCTACGTGGACCCTGGCATCCCGAGTGCATGACCGCCGCGCTGTCGCTGTGTGCGCATCTGGCGCTGGGCCGGCGCCGCCGCGCCTGCGCCGACCGGCCCGGGGGGGCATCATCCCGCTGGGGTCGCATGGGGACAAACCCGACCGGTACCTGTTGGGCATCACCCGCGCCTACCGGACCCGGTTCATCCCCGAACATGGGTTCACCCGTGTACCTACCGGCCCCGTTCACAACGGTCCGCGCGTACCTGTACGGGCCGGACGGGCGACTACGCCCGGCCGGCGACACCCGGTAGGCCCACCCCAGGCGGCGGGCGTCAGATTCGCCGCAGAAACCTTCATCGACTCCACCGGATCGCCTTGATCGACCTGTGGAGGTAGGAAACATTGTTAGTGACGGCGTGGCCGGGGGTCGTAGCCCCCGGACCCGCCGCCCACCCGAACACCACACGACCGGAAAGGAGTGCCGCCGTGGCACACCAACTCGAAACGCTCGCTAATGGACAGACGGCCTTCGCCTCCGCGCGGCTGTCTGCCTGGCATCAGCTCGGCACGGTCACCGAGGCGTGCATGACCGCGCAGGAGGTCATGAGCAAGGCGTGGCTCGGCGGCTGGGAGGTCCGCAAGATCGCCCTTCAGGGCATTGAGGTCACCGAGCGGGGGGTGACGAAGGTCGACTGCGCCGACAAGTACATGACCGTGCGGACCAACCCGGCCACCGGCGACACCGAGTACCTCGGCGTGGTCGGCGAGGACTACAGCGTGGTCCAGAACGAGCAGGTCGCCGAGACCCTCAACCTCCTGGTCGACGCCTCCGGCGCGCACTTCGAAACCGCCGGGT
This sequence comes from Solwaraspora sp. WMMD1047, assembly GCF_029626155.1. Taxonomy (NCBI): domain Bacteria; kingdom Bacillati; phylum Actinomycetota; class Actinomycetes; order Micromonosporales; family Micromonosporaceae; genus Solwaraspora; species Solwaraspora sp. WMMD1047. The sequence continues at coordinate 2,551,813 of NZ_JARUBL010000001.1, forward strand.
CGATGCGCAAGGGCCGGTCGGTGTTCGTGACCATGAAGCTGCCGCAGGCGATGCGGATCGCCGGGGTGGACGACATGGACCTCTACCTCGCGGCCACCACCAGCCACGACGGCACCGCCTCGCTGCGCCTGGACGCGACCCCGGTACGGATCGTGTGTGCCAACACCCAGGCACTGGCCTACCAGCGCTCGCGCAGCTCGTACACGTTCCGGCACACCTCGAACGTCACCAGCAAGATCGCCGAGGCCCGGCAGGCCCTCGGGCTGATGTGGAAGGCGTTCGACGCCTTCGAAACCGAAGCCGAGAAGATGATCAACGAGTCGTTGACCATGGGCGAGTTCGAGAAGATCGTCGCGCAGGTGTGGCCCCTCGCGGACGACGCCTCCGACACCGCGCGCAACAACGCGAAGCAGCGCACCGCCACGCTGCGGTACTTGATCCGCGACGCGGACACGCAGAAGGCGATCACGGGCACCCGGTGGGCTGGATTCCAGGCCATCACCGAGTACGTGGACCACTTCGCCCCGGCCAAGACCGACCTCGTCCGGGCGACGCGGGCGCTGTCCGGTGCCGGTACGGACATCAAGGCCCGCGCGTTCGAGCTGCTGGCGGTCTGAGGTGGGCCGGCACGGGGGCCGGGCCGCCGCGCCCGGCCCCGGTACCGGCGGGCACCCCGTCGCCGGGACCGCACACGTTCCCACCGACCCCACCACGTCGCCGCTGCAGGTACCGGCGCCGACCGCCGAGGCGGTGATCGCACTGGCCAATCAGATGTGCGTGACCTTCGCCGCGGCCGAGGTCGCCCGCGCGCTGGCCGAACACTCGGCCAGCGAGGCCGAACACGCCGTCCTGGCCGCTCGCGCCGCCCAGTGGGATGTCCTCGTCAACGCGCGGTGGCCGGAGTTGGTCGAGGCGATCCGGCAGGCGCTACCGGACGCGGCGCAGGTGGAGCGGTTCCTGCCGGTCCGGCCGCTGGCCAACGGCCACGTCGAGCTGCACGTGCACGACACCTCGGCCCGCCGCCTCGCCGTGCTGCTCACCGGCGCGCAGGCCCTCGCCGTCGGGGCGCACCTGACCGCCAACGGGGCGATCGTGCTCGACCGGATCGGCCAGAAACTCGACGCCGGCCTGCCCCCCGTAAAGGCCGCACCACCATTCGCCACCAACCGGGCCACCGGCCACCAGGCCACCCCGGACGGTTACACCGCACCACCGCCCGCCCACCCCTGACCGCCGCGACGTGCCGCGCCGGCCGCGGGTCCGACCCCCGGCCGCGCGGCACACCGGGCCACCGCTGCCTGCCCCGCTCCGATCCCTGGCCCAACGACCAACCTGACACGAAACGGAGAACCTCTGATGCCGCCCACCCCCTCGGCCAGCGGCCCACCCACCACCGCCGAGTGCCGTGCCACCTACTTCGAGACCCTGCACAATCAGCACGCCTTCGTCTTCCGCGTACCGCTGAGCGCCACCCGCTTCACCGTCTACTCGGCCCGGCCTGACCGGTACGAGATCGGCCAGACCTACACCCTGACCCTCACCGACGCCGACACCGTGCCCGTGACGGTGCCCGCCGACGAGTGGGACTTCCTGATCGGCTGCCTGCACAACGCCGCCCACCGCTGGCGCGACGCCATCACCGACGCCGAGGCAGCCGCCGCGCGACCGCGACCCGAACCCGCCGCGCTGCCCGGCTTCGTCAACGCCGAGCCCACCCCCGCCGGCTACCGGCTCATCGGCGAACGGTTCCGCGACGAACTAGTCCGCGTCGAGCAGCTCATCACCACCCTGTCGGCCGTCCGGCCCCGCGACGAGGACGACGACCGGTGACCGCCCCCGACAACCCCGCCACCACCCCGGGCAAGAAGTTCGAGGGCGAACCGGTGGTCTTCTACTGCCGGACCTGCCGTCGGGCACTCAACCAGCACACCTCGGCCGGTCGGCTCACCTTCCACCACGCGGCCGAGATGCGCGGCGGCACCGTCGACCACCCGGCCGTCCCGGTCCCGCTGACCGAGCTGGCCGACCCGCTCATCGAGTGCGACTTCTGCTCCGCACCGGATGCCGCGTGGATCTACCTCACCGCCGACCGCGCCACCGACGTCCGGAAGGTCACCTCGGTCCGCGTCAACGCCGCCGACTACCGCGACCGGCACCGGGCCGCCCGCGTGCACCGGGTCGACACCGCGCACGCCTTCACCCAGCAATGGGGACAGCGATGGACCGCCTGCCACGGCTGCGCCACCCTCATCGACCAGCGTGACCTCTACGCACTGATCAGCCGAGTCAGCGACGCCATGCCCGCGAAGATGCGGCGCGGCAACCGCCTGGCCCGGCTACGGGGCCAGCTGCACAGCCTCTACAGCGACCTGTTCGCCACCCTCACGCCCGGCCGAGGCGGCATCACCCCCGGCCACCCGCTCGGTATCTGGCCCGACCCGTCGGACGGAGCCCCATGACCGCCCCGCAGTACTCCGGGTGGCCGCCCTTCACCCACGAGAAGGCCCCCCGCCGTGGATGGCCGAGATGCGGTGCCGCCGACGTACCGTCCAGCCGCATCACCGAGGACACCCACCTCGTGACCTGCCCCGACTGCGAAACGGCGGCCGAGATCGAGATGATCCCCGACGACGCGACCGCAGGCGACCCCCGCGTCATCGAGCTGCTGCGCGAGGCCAGGCGCGGCATGTCCCGCAAGATCGACGGGGTGATCTTGGACCCGATCACCGCCGCCATCCTGACCGTCTACGACGCGATCAAACCCGCCACCCAGGCCAAAATCGCAGCCCTGCCCATCCACACGATGGCGCAGGTCGCGTGGAAGGTGCTCCGCCCGAAGGGGTAACCGGGGCGGGTCGGTGGCCGGCGGGCACACCCGAGGGTGCGCGTAGTTCCCGACCGGCCACCTCGCCCACCCCGGGCCACCTGCGGACCACACCGCCGCATTCGCCCGGGCCGGGGCGTACCGCCGATCCTACGGGCGCAAGCCACACCCGCCTCAACTGGAAGCACGGCGCCGGCGGTGAGCAACCGGAGGGGAGAATGGCGGCGTGGCACGATGCACGATCCGCGGACGGACCGCACTCGACCGGGCAGGAGTTGCCGCGCACACCGGCGCGGCGAACTCGACGGTTAACCACTGGCACCGCCACCGCTCCCGCTTCGGCTTCCCCGAAGGCTTCACCCACGACGGCCGCGAGTGGTTCTGGCTCGACGACATCAACGCCTTCCATACCGCCCACCAAGCGGCGAAGCGCGCCGAGCTGACGAAGGTCGACCGCCGTGGCGAGCCAACAGACCTGATCGGGTCTGGGGAGGCGGCCAGGGTCCTCGGGTACGGTTCGTACCGCAACCTGCCGGACACCCTCCTCAACCGCCCCGACCGCGTCGACGTGCTGCCGGACGGGAGACGCCGCCGCTTGTGGTACCGGCGCACTGTCTGGGCCGTTGCTGACGCCCGCACCGGCCGGCAATCCACCGGCCGCACCCCCGGCACCACCGGCGCCCGCAAACCGCACCCCTACGCCGACGACCCCCGACTCCCCGCCGCCGTCACCCTCCTGACCGAAGCCGACCGGACCGGACGTGACCGGCGCGGCCTCGGCGTCGCGCTCGCCTACCAGCTCGGCATCACACCCCGCACCGCGCAACGGCTGCTCGCCGTCGCGAAGGCAGCAGACGGTATTTCTCCTGGTTGAGTGCCGGCGGGTGCCGCCGAGGCCGGTTGGACTCGACGACACCCTCCTGGGCTGCTGGGTCAGTCCTCGTCGTCGTCCGCAGCGGCCGGGGCTGATGGCACGGCAATCAGGTAGTGCAGTGCACCGTTGATGTCGGTTCCCCGGGTGGAGGCGGTCCGTTCCAGCACGTCGTACACGTCGGCGTCGACCTCGATCGTGCGCAGCGCATGTGTCCGGTCGGTCATGGATTGTTCCTCCTGACAGTGTTCGGGACGGTGCCCGGTCAGGCACCGGGCCCTATCCACGCCGGCCTCAACGCGGCGGTCAAGACCCGCCCGCGATCGTGGGTCGCCGTCAGGGCCGGCCGTTGCGGCGGGAGGTTGTGGTCGACCGGCAGTCCCGAAGCCGCGCATGCGCAACGAGGGCGACGGGCACTTTCACCGCCGCAGAGCTGGGCGTTGCCGGTGGGCTCGTTCGTGCCCTGGCGACGGCTTACCCTGGCCTGATGCAGCCGATTCGCGTGGTGCTCACCGCATCAGCCGACGGCGGTTGGACGGTCAGCGTGCCGAACACCGGCCAGGCGACGATCGACGATCCGAGCGCCGCCGAGTTCGAGGCGCGGCAGCTGGTGGCACGCCAGCGTGACCTGACCTGGTCCGACGCCGAAGACCTGGATGTCACCGTCGTTGACGAGCGAGGCAACGACCTGTACGTGTTCGACCTGCTGTTCACCGCAGCACCCGTCGAGGAGCCTGGTACAGCAGCGTCGTTGGCAGCCTTGGCCACCGCGCCTCCGACCGGCTGCCGATTCATGGACTTCGACGGCCACCCGGGGCTGCGCTGCGTTCGCCCCGGCACCAGCCGCTTCGAGGCCATCAGCACCCTGATCACGCACGTCCGCGATCGCTACGGCCTCGACGGCAACGATCTCGGCTTCGAGAAGCTGTGGGAATGGGCGGGTAACCGCGACTGGCAAGAGCGGATGGTCGCTCACCTGCTCCTGATGGCCACCGACCGGGCTCGGCAGGCGGGTGTACCCGTCGATGATGTGCTCACCTTCGTCCGCACCCTGATGACCACTCCGCCGGAAACCTCGAACCTGAACCCTTCGCAGTAACCACCTCCTCGGGAGGTTCGCGACGCCCAATACATCACGACTCATTAGGAGCATTCCTGATTCGTGCCGTGAGCAGGCAAGACGTGGCTGCTTGACCATACCGAAGGGCTGGCAGAGTCGTTGAGGAGGAAGGACGAAACCACCTGGACCCGACCGGCCACGACACACCCACAGCCTCCGCGGCCTCCAGCGTCGTTACTCTCCACGCAATGCGCCGCCAGAAGTCCCGCTGCACCGCACGAGACGGCTCCGGGTGATCCGGTCGGTCAGCTCGGCGTCGTCACGCTCACACTGGGACGGGCCGGTGCGGTGCTGTTAGTAGCGCACGCCCGAGGGTTTCGAGCGGGTTCCCTCAGTCCGAAGGCCGATGAGGGACGCGATCGTTCCCAGAACGCTGCTCGGGCGAGCCTTCGAGTCGGTGGTGGCGCCGTCGCGCAAGCACCGCGGCTGGTCGACAAACAGCGCGTTTCCACGCCCAGTGTGTCGGTGAAGCTGAAGTCGAATACATGGCCGGCCCGCCCGTTGACTTTCGGCGGTACTCTGCGGCGACTACCTCGGCGTGAGGAGGGCTCGGTGCGCCGGAAGTTAGATGTGCAGTCTGTCGAGCGCAGGGCACTTCTGATCTCACTGCCGGTGGTCGTCGGCAGCTCGGTTTTGGCCAACCTGCTCGCATGGGACGTCAAGTGGCAGATCCCACTGATCTTCGCCGCGCTCTACATCGTCCTGTCGCTGCTGATGGAGATCCGGGATAACCAGAAGCCGTCCAGCTTCACCCACTACAATCACAGCGACGAGTTCTTCACCTCGTTCAGCCGACTGGTGCAATCAGCAGAGCGGCGCATCTACACCAGCTATGTACGCAAGACCCCACCGCCGAGCTTCCAGTCGCCTGCGGCGAAGCAGTACTTCCGGGACGTTGTGCAGTGGATGAGGCGCAACCCTGGGGCCTCGTTTCACCGGATCATCGGCGTGCCCTCGGCTGAGCCTTATCGCGGTGAGATGCTTCGGTGGCTAGTACTCCAACGTCATTTGGCTTGTCTGCGCTGGTAGTGGGCTCGTCGGGCGCGGGCTTGGGATGTTCGTCGCCAGATCGACCAGTGCAGGGTGTGCGCTGACGGTAGCGATGTGGCGAGGAGGAAGGCGTTGAGGAGTCGGCGGATCTCGGCGACCGTCAATGCGATGATCTTCGGATTGGGGTCGGGGTCGGGCTGTTGTGCGGCGAGGATGGTCAGGACGGCCAGGGCGAGCATGGCCAGGGTGATGTGCCGGTGCCAGCCGGTCCAGCCGCGGACCTGGTAGTGGTCGAGGCCGACTTGGCCTTTGCCGGTCTGGAACAGCTCTTCGATGCTCCAACGGGAGCCGGCGACGGTGACGAGGGTGTGCAGCGACACTGGGCGGGGTGACCAGCACAGGTAGAAGGCCATTTCGCCGGTGGTGCGGTTGCGGCGAATGAGCAGCCACCGGTGCTCGTCTGGCCGGGTGGCGGTGGTGATCCACGCCCACAGGTAGTCGCGGGGACCTTTCGCCCCGGGACCGCAGCTGTGCTGCTGCCACTCGCGGGTGGGGATCCGCCCAGCGAGGTCGTCGACGCGGATCAGAGTCCGACCGTCGTTAACGGTCACACGCCGGTCGCAGCCGACCGCCAGGACGTAGCCGATCTCGCGGTGTTCCAGGTCAGCGCGCAGGCCAGGGTCGGCGCCGTAGACCTCGTCACCGGTCACCCACCCCACCGGGACACCAGCCTCGACCGCGGCGGCGATCATCTGCCGAGCCAGGGCAGGCTTCGTGGCGAACCCGACCTGGTCGGGGACGCCGGCGACGGCCAGCCGGTCGGGCTGGTCACACCAGGTCGCCTCCGGCAGGTAAAGCCGACGATCGATCAGCGCCCGCCCGTGCGGAGTGACGTAGGCCAGGAACACCCCGACCTGACTGTTCTCGACACGGCCGGCGGTGCCGGTGTACTGCCGCTGCACCCCGACCGAGCACACACCCTTCTTCAAGAACCCGGTCTCATCGCAGACCAGCACGGCGTCGGGGTGGCCGAGCTGCTCGACCAGCCACGAACGCACGTCGTCGCGGACGGCATCGGCGTCCCACACCGCCGTACGCAGCAGCCGCTGCATCGCCTGCGGATCAGTGTGCCCCGCCCGTTCCGCAAGCGACCAGCAGGTCTTCCGCTCGGTGTCTGACAGCAGCCCTTCCACGAACTGCCCAGCCGTCGCCCGCGGCTCGGCCCGCACGAACCGGTCAGCGACACGCGTCACCGCCTCGTCCAAGATGAGCCGCCACCGGGCGGGGTCTACGCTGTGGCACGCGGCCACTGCACGATCTTCGGTTGTCCTCACAAACCATCGATGATCAACACAGTGGCCGTCCTCATGCCCGCGCCACGCCCAACGCCGAAGCCAACTGACGTTGGAGTACTAGTGCAGCACCAGCAGGAGATGCGCGGCGTCGCCAACTACCACGCCCGCGTCGTCCCGCTCGACGGTGACGTCGACGCGATCAACATTGCCATCATTGACGAGAAGGCTGTCCTGATCCTTCTGACGTCGGAAGGATCCTTCATGAGCGGTCACCGGCTCGACGCGCCCTCGTCTGTGAGCTCGTTTCGGGACTACTACAGCTCCTGGTGGACGTCCGCCGAGCCGCTTGAGGCGTTCCTGATACGCGTACGAACACAGAACCGTACGGGCGTTGACCTGTCCGCTCCTTCGCACGACCCTGCCCCACCTAGCTAAGGCCAACACGCCATGGGCCAGTTGGGGGGTGGTGCGGAGGCGCCCGCGGTCCGTGTCCGCTCCAGCACCTCGTCGAGCTCGAGCAGTTCGGCATCCTTCGCCGGAGCCGTCACGCCCGAAAGCATGGACGCTCGGGCATTGGGTACCCACCGGGCATGGGTAGCCAAAAGCGCAACAAGCATGACAGCGGTGGCGAGTCGGCGCGGGGCCGCCGGCACCCGGGCGGCGGAGCACGGGGCCGGCAGGGGGCCACGGTGGAGCACTCGCCAGTCCAGCGGCATGAGCGCACCGCGACCGGATCGGCCGGCACCGAGCGCGCCCATGGCCGGTCAAAGGCGGCCGGCCAGGGGCGGGTCAACCGCCAGGGTACGGCCTGACCCGCGGTTACCCCTCCTCCGCGCGCTCGTCGGTCAGTTCCGCGCCTGCGGCTGCGGCGGACAGTAGATGCCGTACCGCCGGCCGGCGCCCGGCGATGCTCCAGGCGCCATCCGGACAGTGGAATCCGTGTATTCCTATGCAAGAATCTATGCAAGTTGCAACTCGTGACCGGCATCACTGCCAGCGGCTACTGGAGCGGTAAGGCTACGGGGTCTGCGACGGTGGTGGCTTGGGGTCGAGTTGGCGCTGGGCGACCCGGCGGGTGGTGTCGGAGACTTCGGCTTCGCCGAGGTCGGTGAGCCGTTCTTCCAGGAGCCGGAGGGTGCGTCGGACGGCGTCGGGGCGGTGTTGGCGTCCGTGGATGCGCATGATGCGCTGGTACAGCTCCTCGTTGACCGGGTCGTGATCGATGGCCTTCTCCAGCGCGGCGATGGCTTGGTCGGGGTGGTCGGGTTCGAGGAGTTCGGCGATGCGCGCGTAGACGTTGAGGATGTGGTGGCGGTGAGTGGTGGCGTGGTCGATGGCCCAGTCTTGGTCGGCGCCGAAGTCCCCGCCGTACAGGTCGGCGGCCTCGTGTAGTGCCGTCAGGCAGCTGGTGTCGTCGGTGGCTTTGTTGGCGCGGTCGATCGCGTTGAGCATGCGCCACAGGTCGACGTCGATCAGGGCGGGGTCGAGACGGTAGCGGGTCGTGGCGCTGTCGTAGGTGATGAAGTTGCCTTTGCCGGTGATGCCGGTGCTCTTGCGCAGGATGGTGCGGGCGGCGTTGAGGTCGGTGTGGACCCGCCGCGCGGCCGTGGTGGGTTCGGTGTCGGGGTGCAGGGTGGCGGTGAGGTGGTCGAGGGTGCGGCCGGCCGGGTGGGCGGCGAGGACGGCGAGTACGGCGTAGGACCCGGTGCGCACGCCCGTGGTGATCGGTGCGCCGTTAACGGTGAGGGTGATCGGGCCGAGGACCGTCAGCGTGACCGGTGCTGGTTGACTGCTGACCGATGTGGGGATCGCGGTGACGGTGGCGGTGTTGCTGGCCGTCTCGGGTTCGGACTCGATGTGGTGTGGCGTGACGTCGGTGCCGGGTTCCGGTCGTGGTGCTGCTTCGCGGAGGAGATCCAGGACGTCGGTGAGGTCCGGTGCGGTGAGGGTGGACCACCGAGCGACGGGCGAGGCGGCGTCGTCGGTGGGGGTGCCGTCGGCGTCGATGTGGTACCCGGGTGTCGCGTCGAGGTCGCCGAGGATGAGGGGATGAAGGTGCAGGGCGCGCCGGTGGGTGGCGACGGCCGCGATCCGTGCCGCGTGCCGACGGGCGTCGTCCGCGGCGAGGATGATCACGTACGGCGGTTGGAGTTCGGCGTGGTCGCCGCGGGCGTTCACCTCGGCCACGTTTGACGCGTCCATGGTGTCGAGTAGCCGCCGCCGGTGGATCATCTCTTCTTCCAGATGGGTCACGGCGTTGCTGGCGTCGGCCAGGACGATGAGGCGGTCGTCGTCGAACGCGGTGCGGTCGGGGTCGAGGCCGGCGGGTTCCACGCCGGTGGGCAGGAGCCGGCTGAGGGTGCCGCCGGTGGTGACGACGATGGGTCGCGCGGCAGCGTGGTCGACGACGCCGGTGGACAACGCGGCGGCGAGGATCGCCCGGACGGTCGAGAGGGCTCCGACACCGTTCAGCGCTACTCCGGCACCGGGCAGATCAAAGAGGCTGACCTCCTGGCCGTGCGTGTCGTGTCCGACCGGAGCGGGTGTCGGCGGCGGCGCGGGCATCACCTCGGATGCGGAATGGCGCCCGGGACGTGGGGTCAGCAGCCGCCTGCCGGCCGCATCGGCCACACGCAGTGACGAGGGCAGGGGCGTAGCGGCGGGTTCGGTGCGGATCGGGATGGGTGTGGTGGCCAGTGGGGTGCGGCGGCGGCGTTGCAGCCGCAGCAGCGCGGCGGTGGCGGCGATGAGGGCGGCGAGACCGAGGCTGACCCAGGCGTGGGACGGCAGCCGGACGCCGTCCGAGTCGACCGGCGACTGGTGACCATCGTCCCGCTCGGAACCCGGGTCCTCCAGCTCTCCGGCGGACGGTGTGGCCTCGGGCGTGGGAGCCGTCGTCGGGCCGTCACCGGGAAGGGTCCGGTCGGGTGCGGGAGAGTGGGTCGGATCCGGGTCGGCCGGCGGCGCCGGAGGTGACACGTCCGGGGTGGAAGGTCGGGGCGGAGTTGCCTGCCGGGCGGGTAGGCCGAGGACCCAGCCGGTGTGCAGAACGTCCGGGTCGGTGAGTGCGTACCCGTTGGACTGCTTTCTGCCCTTGTTCAGTGCGTAGATCTCCGGCCATCGGCGTGGATCGTCGAGCCTGCGGTCGGCGATGTCCCACAGCGTGTCCCCTCGCACCACACGATGGGCACCACCCGGCGCCGTGGCAGCCCAACCCGGTACCGGGTCGGCGCGCGGTGGTGACAGCACCGGCTGCGGTATGCGCTGCTGCGGCACCGCCGGCTGCGTTGCGGGAACAGCCTGCGGCGCGGCGGCGTGGACGACGCTGCTGCCCGCCGTGACGCTCAACCCGGCGATCAACCCCGTGACCAGACTCTGAACCGTCGAAGGCAGTGGGATCCGAGGCAGCCGCCACCGGGTAGCCCTGGCGATGACCTCGCCCAGGACGACCAGGACGAGCCCGGCCCACAAGACCCACAGGACAACCGCCGCGACCTTGATCAGAACGTCGATGGTGATCAGACTCGGCTGGCCGAGCCAATCCAGTACCTGCCCGCTCGTCGGCCACGTCGTGGGCAGCGGCCACCCCACGACCGATGCGAGGAAGACCGGCGGGCCGCACAGGAGAACCACGAGCGTGCTGATCGAGAAGGCCAGCCGCCCGGCCGACCGCGAACGGCCGCCCCCGCCCGGCGGACCAGGCCGGGGGGACGCTCCCGCTGGCCAGATGGCATCGAGCCCGGCCGACTGGACGGGCGGCGACGATCGCGGCCGATCAGATGAAGCCGGCAGCACGCCTCCCCGTGACGTGAGTGAATACCTGACTCACTCTCCTCTACACGCTCCGATGGCGATCTCCAACCCCGTTATCGAGGAATGTTCACCATCCGTAGGAGTGCACCAAAAGGGGTCGAATCATGTTGACGGTGATCGCCGGGTAGAGGAGAACGGCCGCATGGCAACGGCGCATTCCCGGCTGGGTGTGGACATCGGCGCCACCACCGCAGCGGCGGTCCTCGCCATCGACGCACAACAGACGATCGTCATGCCCGACGGCACGCCGGTAACCCCCAGCGGCGTCTTCGTCGACCCCACCACCGGTGCGCTCATCCCCGCAGCCGCCGGCCTCGGCCGGGCCCTCGACCGTCCAGACTGCTACCTCGCCGACCCCATCACCGGCCTCACCGCCGGACCCACCACCATCGCCGGCCACTGCGTCGACCCGGTCGATGTTCTCGCCGCCGTCCTGCGGCATATCAACACTGAAGCGTCCCGCCTTGCCGGCGGACCACCAACCGCAGTGGCCGTCGCGATCCCACCGACCTTCGGCCCGCGGCGACGCGACCTCGTACGAGAAGCCACCCAACGCGCCGGCCTACCCGCCCCCGACCTCGTCGCCGCTCCCGTCGCCGTCGCCGCCCACCTCACCGCCGCCTCGCCGCCACCGGCGGCGGGAACCTGCGTGCTGGTCTGCGACGCCGCAGCACACACCCTGCAGCTCACCGTCCTGCAACACACCGACACCAGCGTGCAAATCCTCGCCACCGCAGCCGTTCCCGGCGCCGCCGGGGCCGACATCGACGCCATCCTCACCGAACACGCAGGCCAGCCGATCCGCGACGCCGACCCGCAGCGCTGGTCCCGACTCACCACCCCCCACACCCTCGACGACCTCCGCGACCAACGCTCCCTACAGAACGCCGTCCGACGCGCCAAAGAAGACCTCCGCCACGCCCCACGCGCCGCCGTCGCCCTACCCGACCCCTACCCGCCCACCGTGCTGGACCAACGCCACCTCGCCGCCGCCACCCAACCCGCCCACCAGGCCCTAGCCGCCGCCGTCGCCGAGGTCCTCGCCGCAGCCGACCTCGACCCCGCCACCCTCGCCGCCGTCATCCTCATCGGCGAAGGCGCCCACCTACCGCACCTCACCAACGTCCTCCACGAGACGACCGGCCACACCCCGATCATCCCCACCCGAACCGACATCGCCGCAGCCGACGGAGCCCTCCACGCCACCCACAGCCTTACGACCACCCGAGCCGGACAGATTCACCTGCCCCGCACCCGACTCACCCCCCGCCACCTCATCGCCCCGATCCTCACCGCCGCCGCCTCCTTCGCACTGCTCATCCACACCGTCGCCACCGCCGACATCTACTTCGGCAGCCGCCTTGAGGTCCGGGTCGGCGTCGAAGAAATAGGCGCCGCCGCCATCATGGTCCTCCTCTGCGCCTACACCATCGCGAACCTCGCCCCCACCACCTACCTACACGGCCTACCCCACGACACCGACCCCACCACCGGAAGCCTCATCCGCCGCACCTACACAGCCGCCGCACTCCTCGGCCTCGTCATCGCAACCCTCTACGGACTCGCGATCGGCTCAGCCGTCGACTTCGCCGACAACACCTACCCACGCTGGGCAATCCTCTCCGCCGCACCACTAGCCGCAGCGTTCCTCCTCATCGCCGCCATCGGACCCCACCTCCCCGCCAACGCCATCCCCACCTGGCTACGCCGCACCCGACTACCCCTCACCGCCACCCTCCTCGCCGCCACCGGCATCATCGCCATGCGCTACGCCACAACCACCGGCAGCAACCTCATCCCCGGGGGCGCCGCGTCCGCCACCCGTATCGGCGCCGCCATCACCGGAATCGGCATTGCCCTCACCATCACCCGCCACGCACTATCCCGAACCGGCCTGGCGCTCATCCTCGGCATCGGCTTCGCCGCGGTCGCCACCGCAGGCAACGTCCCAACCCTCACCATCGCCTACACCATCGCCATCACCTGGTGGGCACTCACCATCACCGCAACCACCATCACCACCGCCTACCCCCAACTCTCCAACACCTTCCCGATCCTCCCCCGCGAGCAGGGCCGTTAGGGACCGGATCAAGTGCCCGAAATGGCTCATTTAGGGCTTGCTGTGACATACGGCGGATGCTCCTGGAGGTCGACAGGAAGAGGGCCAGCGGCGGTGATGATCAATCATCGCCGTAACACCGCTGGCCCGGCGGTCGAGACCGGCGCCTCGAGCACCACCCAGAGTCGAAGACCACCCTGTCCCACCGAAGGCGAAGATCAAGCGCTGCGACTGGCTGAACTCGCCGTTGTCTCCTCGTTGTACCGTCGCGCAGATGCCGAGTCATATACCGAGGCGCCTGCGCCACCAGATAGACAAGCAGGGATGGAAAAAGCAGCACACCAACATCCGCCTCCACGTCGAGGGTGGGGGCGCCGCTGTCTTCGGTGACGCGTCTACGATCAGCACCACCACGGTCAACTCGTCCGGCGAACGCGCGACACTTGCCGATGACGTGATGCCGGCAACGCTGACCACACTGCCGATCCTTGTCGTCATCCTCTTGCTGGCCTTGACCGATCAGACGATTCTGCTCCGATCCATCGTGCAAGAAGGCAACCCGCTGGGCCTTGCCGTCCAGTTCATGCCACTATTCTCGCCGACCATCGTGGCTTCTCTTGTCTATTTCGCGAAGGCTCGCGGATGGCTTCGCCTCAGTGCGGGCTGGACCAACCTGCTGGCGCTGGTGCCGGCCGGACTCCTGGGGTTGTTCGTGCCGCTGAACTATCTCGGACTGCAATTGGTCGTTTTCGGTGTCAGCCTCACCTGGTTGCGCGTACGGCATCGCCGTCCGCGCTGGCGGATCGTCGTCCTGGCGTTGGTGATTACCGGATCGTTGGCGGGGCTGGGCGCCGTAGCGGAGTGGAGGTGGCGTCGGATCGACCATTTCCCCAGGGTGGCTGTCGGCCGCATCGTCGATGGTCTAACTAGGATGAATGTGGACGATCGGCCACAAAGCCGCTCCGTTCTCGTTATCAGCGTGAACGATGCGTACGCCCTCGTCGCGTCACAGAGTTATCCGCCGACTGTGGAGGCCATCCCGGTCGAGACACTGCAAAAGGGTCGGGTCTGCCAGCTCAAGCCTCGCTGGAACCAGGTCAGCCTTATCAGACACCTGACCGGTGGCGCCGACGAGCTGGCCAACTCCGTCGAGGTCTGCATGAACCAGTAGCCCACGCGATGTGCGCCCGTGCGGATACAGGACGGCAGCGAACGTGCTTCCCCCATTCGGTGCGCGCCGTGGTTGGCGTTGAGGAACGGTCAAAGATCCACCTGAGGCATCGGCAGCTCACCTTGCACCTCCTGGCCCGGGCCGACGGATGCGCCTGTCGTGCATCGGACCTCGCGAAGGACGCCAGACACGATCTCCCACTGGAACGGTCCGTCGGGGGCGACCGGTCGCAGGGCATCGGTGGCGGTGAACCGGACGCCAGCGCGGGCGAGTAATTCGAGGTTGCGCTGAAAGGCTGGATGCGCGGCGAGCACAGCCTTGGCGTACGGCGAGGCGACGATCGGCGTGTTCGCTCCCAGCGCCTCGTTGAGAATGCCCAGCGCCGCCGTGTTGTTGATCCCAGCGGCCCACTGGTTGATCGTGTTGAAGGTCGCGGGCGCGACGACGATGGCGTCGGCTCTAGGCAAGGACTTCGACTCCTGCGGTCCACGGAGTTCGCGCTTGACCGGGTGACCCGTGGCCCGCTCGAGGGCTGCCGGTTCGATCCATGCGGTGGCAGCATCGGTCATGACCGGGTACACGTCCCAGCCGTCGTCTTGGAGCCGTTCAACCAACTCGGCTACCTCGGCGGCCGGCGGTGCCGCGCACACGACGAGCAGGACGACTTTGGCGGCATCGGTCATGAGTCCTGCACTCCGGCTCGGTGGGCCAGGGCTCGTAGCCCCGGCGTGTGGCTGCGGCGTTCCCGCCGAAGCAGCTTCGCGATGAGCTCAGCGGCGGTGGCGTTGAGCTTGATTGCCTCGGGTACGAGCCGCTCGTACTCCAATAGCTGGAGCATCGCCTGGGCGTCTGAACTGCCCGTAGCGCTGTGGGCTACGGCAAGGTCGAGGTGTACTCGGGCGCGTCGGCTGGTCAGCGCTGCTGGAAGCTGCGAGGTATCAAGCTGGTCGGCGTCGTGGAGCGCCTGCCGGTTGTCCTGTAAGGCGACGGCAACTGAGATTCGGTGGAGCTGGACGTTGGCCGGCCCGAAGGCGGTCCACAGCTCATTGCCGTTGCGGCCGAGTTGCTCGGCGGCTGATCCAGCGGCCTCTAGGTGGCGGTTCGCGCTACGGCCGTCACCCTGACGAGATGCCGCCACGGCTGCGTGTAGCAGGAGCGCTCCGTATGCCGATAGGTAGGAGGGCGTGCGATGTAGCTGATGTCGTGCGATGGCTTCAGCGGCAGCTACCGCTTCCTCTTCAGCATCCGCTGCGCGCCCGGGCTGCTTGGCGAGAGCGCACGCGGTCTGGTAGGCAGCGATAGCGGTCAGCGCGGGGTCAGCGGCGATCAGTCCGAAGCAACGGGCGCGATCCGCAGCTCTCCATGCGAGCTCGCCGTCGCCGAGCTTGGCGGCCAATTTCGACACCAGGAGGTATACACCGTTGACGGCTCGCGCGACCCTGGGGACATCCACGGTTTTGGGCTGCTCGGCGGCGAACAAGGCTTCGGCCCCGCCGATAAGGAGAGGCAGTTTACGCAGTTTGCTGTACCGAGCACCTTGGTAGGCGAGATTGCCGTGTCGCAGGGCAGCCTCTAGCTTGTCAATCGACAAGATGTCCTGCCCGCGATCTCGGGAAAGGACGCCCCGCCACAACCATGTTCGCCATCTGCTGGGAGAGTCGAAGCCTTCCTGCGTTTGTCCGAACCGGGATGAATTGGGCTCATGGTCGGTCCGCCAGCGAGTTAAAGCTGTCTCCGGGCGCTGTTGGTGGAGGGCTGGCCCCGCAGTTCCCGACTGCTCGCCGGAGTCAGCGTTGATGGGTCGGTCAATGTACAGCCCTAATGAGGTTTCGTCGGTTCGCAGGACCATACATAGCGCCCACCGGTAGTCCTCGTTGGGCCACCGGATTTCGCCGCGTTCGAGCGCGCCAATAGTCCTCTCGGTCAGCCCTGCCCAGCGGTTCCTACGACCTTGCTTAGCAAATCTTGAAGCCAGCTCTGCGTTACACACGTCGGCCAGCTCTTGGCGAGACATTGGGCGGCCGGACCCGGAAGGGGAGGTTAGTGCCTTGCGGGCAGCCCTGAGGCGGTTGTTCGGGACGATCTCCCTCCCCACAATCTGCCTCCAGGATTGGTCCATCGATGGCGCGCCGCACCGCACGCCCCGGCACTACGTTCCCACATCGTCCCAGTGCGCCCCTGCGCAGATCAAGCCGAGGACTTTGATCATCTTGCGGGCCTGGCGCACTGGTGTGTCCCGCTGGACGAAGCCTCCGATCCCGGAGAGCGGCCCTCGGCCCGCTCGCTGCCTGTTAAGCATCGACCTCGCCGTTGCGCAGACCCTCGATGAAGGCGGACCAGCTATCCGGGTCGAACACCAGGACGTTGCCGCGAGGGCTCTTGGAATCTCGGACACCGACGTGTAGGTCGGTGGTGGCTGCGACTTCGACGCAGTTGTCAGCACCGCCGCTTCGGGTGGATTTCAACCATGTGCCGAACTGCCGGTCATTCATCGTGAAGGTCCCTTCTGATCTTTTGGGCCGTCGCGGCGAGGAAGTCGAGGCTGTCTCCCGGCGCCATGGAAGCCTCCTGCAGTTTGGCGTACAAATCAAAGTATCGGTTAACGTCCGCCTCCTCTGTCAGCACGAGGTCGTCTGTGACCGTGTCGACCGCGACGACCACGGGGTCATGAGGGTCCGGGTATCGGTAGACGAAGAACGCTGAGCGAGGGACGGTGTAATGTCGGATCTTGGCTGATAACGGAAGTACTCGGATGGTTGTGGCACTGCGGTCGTGCCCGACGAGCGCAAGGTGGTCCAGCTGGTCGGCAACCACAGGCGCCGGTGCGGCGAAGCGGCGGATAGCCAGCTCGTCGATTATCACTTCATACCGTGGGCCGCCTGGCCGCTCCAGCATGCGTTGGCGCCCGGCGCGGGCTTCCAGCGCCCTTGCATGGCTGAAGGTGGCACCATCCGGACGATCGATCCGCACGCGCGCCTCGGTGTACGAAGTTATCTGCAACAGACCCGGCAGATAGACCATCTGGTACTCGCGGATCTCGCTCGCACCCGCCTCAAGGTTTGCGTATAGAGCTTGCCGGCTACCCATCTCGTCCGCGTACTTGGCCCACCACCCACGCTCCTGCGCCTCGCGGGCGATCAACATGATCTGCTGCCATCGCTGTTGGTTGACTCCGAACAGCTGGAGTATTCGCATGATCTCGTCGAGGTCAGGGGCAACATGTCCGTTCTCCAACCGCGAGATCCGTTGGCGTGCGACGCCGATCTCTACAGCGACGCGGGCCGACGAGTACCCGCGCTCGTCGCGCAGACGGATCAGCTCGGCCGCGAGCCGTCTGCGACGCACAAACGGACTGATCACGACGCACCTCCGAGAGCGGCCATCAACGGTGGTGGGCTTATGCGCCCGGGCACGGGGGAGCGTAACCCCGGTCTCCGCTGCAGCCCTGGGCGGACATTCACGGTCCGGCGACGAGGTGCTGGTCAGGGACATCTGAGCATCAGAACGGGCATCGGATCAGGCAGTAAACAGGGATTACCGCAGTTGTGGACTGTCCGTGATGGTGGACCTACCACAAGCCACTTGTCGATTCGCCCGCCGAGCGCTGGCGGACACGGCGGGCGCTTGAGGATCGCTCAGCACCGTCAGGAAGAACTCAGTCTCGGAACCGTTTGCGACAAGCACCAACGAAGTCTTATGACCACATCGAGATAGGTCGGGAGGTAGGCGATGGTGAGTTTGGCGTTGGCTGACCAGTTCTACCTTATCGGCCACCACGAAACCACAGGCCGCGGCCGACTGGCCACGCGGTGCCTCGGATTGGGATTGGCATCGGCTTTGCTGGGCGAGTTGCTCTACGCCGGCAACGTGTGGCTTCAGGATGGGAAACTTCGGCTGGTCGGCCGCACGGTGCCGCAGGACGCGTTGGCCCACGCGGTGTTCGATCAGCTCGCGGCTCAGCCGGGGCACTCGGACGTGCGTACGTGGGTGCAGTTCTTCAGCGGTTCCGCGTCCGGGCTGGTGGCGGAGCGCTTGTGGCGGGCCGGCTACTTGCGCCCGGAGAGCAGCCGCAGGTTCTTCGGGGGCAAGAGCGTGGTGTACGTGCCGGCGGACTCGAACCGGGCAGCGGTGCCGTCGGCGTTGCTGTCGATGAAGCTGCGTCGGCGGCATCCGCTTTACCCGGACGAGTCGTTCCTGGTGGGGCTGTGCATGGCGACCGGGTTGGACCGAATCCTGCTCGACGGCGTCCCGGCCGAGGTCCGCCGGTACGCCGACGAAGCGGTGGCCTCGGTATGGGTGCCGGCGTACGAACTCGTACGGGCGACGCAAGCTGCTGTCGGAGACGTGGTCCTCACTGCCCGTGGCTGAGCCCCACCCTTCCTCATTCTCTTTCCCCCTTGGAGGCGATCCTGATGGCGCTACCTCACCCACGGTTCGATCCGGTGACCGACCGGCTGGCGGCGGGCCGGTTGGGTGTGCCGGCGGTGGTGTTCTTCGTTATGTCGGCGGCGACGCCGTTGACGGTGGTGGCGGGGGTGGTGGCGACCGGGTACGCGACGACGGGGCTGATCGGTATTCCGTTGGCGTTCACGGTGGTTGGTGTGTTGTTGGCGGTGTTCGCGGTCGGGTTCGTGGCGATGGCCCGGTACATGGCTAACGCGGGCGCGTTCTACTCCTACATCGCGCAGGGAATCGGCCGGCCGGTGGGGGTGGGTGCGGCGTGGGTGGCGTTGGTGGCCTACAACCTGTTGCAGGTCGGCTTGTACGGGGCGGTCGGCGCGGCGGCGGGTCCGGTGATCGAGTCGTGGTTCGGGGTGTCGCTGTACTGGTGGCTGATTGCCCTGGTGGCGTGGGCGGTGACCGCGACGCTCGGGGTGTTGCGGGTGGAGGTCAACGGTCGGGTTCTGGCGGTGTTGCTGCTGGCCGAGGTGGCAGTGATCGTGGTGTTCAGCCTGGCCAGTCTCGCGCACCCGGCCGGCGGCACGATCGCACTGGATGGGCTGGTGCCGGGGAATCTGTTCGGGGCGGGTGTCGGGGCGGTTCTCGTGCTGGCGCTGCTGGGGTTTGTCGGGTTCGAGGCGGCGGTGGTGTTCGCTGAGGAGGCGAAGGACCCGAGCCGGACGATCCCGGCCGCGACGTTCATCGCGGTGGGCGTGACCGCCGTGCTGTACACGGTGGGTGCGTGGGCGATGGCGGTGGCAACCGGCCCGGACCGGATCGTGGCGCGGTCGCAGGACGAGTCCACCGGTCTGGTGTTCACCCTCGCCGGCGAGCACCTCGGTTCGCTGGCGGTGACGGTCGGGCTGGTGTTGTTCGCGACCTCGATCGCGGCGGCCCTGATCTCGTTTCACAACACGGTGGCCCGGTACATGTTCGCCCTGGGCCGGGAGCGGGTCCTGCCGGCCGGGCTCGGCCGCACGACGATGCGGGGGAATGCTCCGGCGGCGGCGTCGCTGGTGCAGTCGGGGATCGGCCTGGTGGTGATCGTGGTGGTGGCGGTCGGGGGGTGGGATCCGTTGGTGCACCTGTTCTTCTGGGCGGGTACCAGCGGCGGCCTCGGCGTCCTGTTGTTGATCACGGTGACGGCGGTGGCGGTGCTCGGGTTCTTCGCCCGGCACGTGCATGTGGAGACGGTGTGGCGGGCGCGGGTCGCCCCCGCCATCGCGTTGGCGGGGTTGGCCGGGGTGGTGGTGGTCGCGGTGGACACCTTCGGTGTCCTGCTCGGCGTACCGCCTGGCCATTGGCTGGCCACAGCGGTCCCGGCCGGGTATCTGCTGGTCGGCGTCGCCGGCACGCTGTGGGGGTGGTGGCTGCGCCATCGACGACCTGAGGTGTACGCGGCGATCGGGCGGGGAGCGAAGGCCGCCCTGCCAACCGGGAGGACTCCGAGGGCGACGGCCGGCACCCGCTACACCAGCTCCGTCCGGCGGGAGGTCAGCCGGTGACCACCGACCTTCTTCCCCGGGTCGTGGCGGGTGGGTGGAACGACCTCAACACCGCCGCCGAGCTGATCGCCGACGCGTTCACCCCCTTGGCCGTCGCCCGGTGGCTGGTGCCCGACCCGGGCCGCCGGACCCGGGTGCTGCGGGATCAGATGGCGATCCTGGCCGAGCATGCCCTGTTCCACGGCCGTGTCGATCTGCTCGCCGACTTCAGCGGGGTCGCGGTCTGGTTCGACCGCACCCGGCCGGTCGCCCCACCGCGCGACTACGACCGGCGGCTGCGGGCGGTCTGCGGCCCGGACACCGACCGGTTCACCACTCTGGACGCCCTGCTCGATGCCCACTATCCGCACGGGCAGGCGCACCACCACCTGGCGCTGCTCGCGGTCGCCCCGGATCTGCAGGGCACCGGCCGCGGTAGCGCGCTGCTGCGTCACGGGTACGCCGTCGCCGACCTGGCGGGTGTGCCCACCTGCCTGGACGCCAGCAGTGGGGGTAGTCGTGACCTCTATCTGCGGCACGGCTACGAGGCGGGTGAACCTTTCCACCTGCCCGACGGTCCGCCGTTGTGGCCGATGCGCCGTCCGCCCCGGCCGGTAGGCCGCGACCCGGGAAGCTGAATCACCTGCTCGACCCCGCCTCGACCGGCTGCAACTTTCGGGCAGGAAACGAGGTAGGGGAGCGGCGGCCCGCACCGCTCACGCCCCTCACGGGTGCGGGGTCCGCGCGCCGGTGGTGTGCCGCCGGACCTCCGGCCGGCGGCACACCACTCCCACCACCCCCGGCACCCGCAACCCTTGTTCGCCCTTCTAGAGCGGAGAATCGCGTGCAGCCGCACGTTCCTGACCACCTGCGGCCGACGAGGCCAGCCCAGGATCCACTGCGGCGGCGGCCGAGCCAGGAGCGCAGTTTCCTGCGCGTGCATCTGATCCTGGACGCCTGCGTGGAGTTGGCTGAAGAGGTCGGTTACGACGGGTTGAACACCAGGGTGATCGCCCAGCGGGCGGGGGTTTCCACCGGCTCGCTCTACCAGTTCTTTACCGACCTGCGGGCGATCCTGCGGGCAGCGCGTCGACGTAACACCCAGGTGTACCTGGATCGGCTCAGCGACCGGTTCGCCGCTGAGACACCTGCCCACTGGTGGGAGGGGGCCGAGGCTGCCCTCGACGAGTACATCGCCGTGCACCGCGATGTGCCCGGGGTTCGGATCCTGCGTTTCGGGGACGTGGGCGAGGCGGAGCTGCTCGCCGAGGAACGCGTCGACACCGGCGACCAGATCAGCAGGGAGTTGGCGCAACGGTTCGGAATCGACGACGCGGGCTTTCGACGCGCGGTGCAGATCGCGGTGGTGGCAGCCGACGCCCTGATCACCCTTGCCTTCCTCCGCAACCCCGACGGGGATGAAGTCCTCCTGGCCGAAGCCAAGGTGCTGTTCGACCTCTACCTGAGGCGGCACGGGACGCCACCCGGGCCGGCCGGTCGACCCGACGGTGCGGTACACCCGAGCGCACCCGACAGGCGAGGCGGCCGACCTAGGCAACAGGCAACCCCGATCCCCGCCGGTGGCCACCAATGACGACCTTCGACCCGTCGAACGGCCGCGGGCGAGCGATCCACGATCCGGGTCGGAGTCCGACAAGCCCGGTGGTGCTGGCCCTTGGAGGGTTCAGCGAGCACCACCGCTGGGACGGCAGCGTTGCAGCGCCGCCGCCCCACCCGCCCGCCGGCCACACCCCGGACTGCGCCCCCGGGGCACGGCCGGCGGGCGGGCACCAACCTCTCCACGGTTAGGAGCATTCAGTGACGACCGCACCGCCCTCACCGCCGGCACCAGCCTCCGCACCTGCAGTGGTCGAGTCACCGGCCTGTCTCGCGGCCACCGCCGCCGCCGTGAACGCCCTGCACACCCCGAACGAGGACGGCATGTGCGCCCAGTGCCTCGCCGAGGGACGACTCACGTTTTACCCGTGCAGCAGCCGCCGGTGGGCCGAGGCGGTCACTGCCGTTCCGGGTCTGCACGGGGTTGTTCGGTGACCGTGATGGGGCCCGCGACCGCCGGTCGACGCCTGCGCGTCACCCTGCGCACGATCCGCCTCGACGCGGGACTGCCGCTATCGACGGTCAGCGGGGACCTCGGCTGGCCGCCAGCACGGCTGCCCTCCATCGAAACGGGCGCGACCGCTATTGGGCTTGGCGCCCTGCGGATACTGCTCGCCCACTACCGTCTCACCGACACCGACCGCGTCGACCACCTCGTCGCCCTGCAACGGCTCGCCCGCAGGCGGCACTGGGCCGACACCTACCGCCACATCTACCCGCGCTCGTTCCTGGAGTTCCTCCGGTACGAGACCGACGCCCGCACCCTTCGGTGCGTCCACCCACGCGCGGTACCCGGACTCCTGCAGACCGAGGCGTACGCCCGCGCCATCATCCAATCCACCGCCCCGCACCCGATGTCCGACCGGGACGTCGAGGCGCGGGTGAAAGCGCGGATGCGACGCCAACACGCCATTCTCACCGGGAAGCGGCGCATCCAGGTCACGCTCACCGAACCGGCACTACGCCGCCCGGTCAGCACCGACCCTGCCGTCATGATCGGGCAGTTCGACCACCTGATCGCGCTCGCTCAACAGCCCTGGCTCGACCTCACCGTCCTACCCGCCGGCAGCGACACCGGCACGGGAGTCGGACCGTTCGTCATCCTGCACTTCAACTCCGACCAGGACCCGGACCTCGTCTACCTCGACGACGCCCCCACCGACACCGCCCTCAACGACAACCCCGACATCGTCAAGCGGTACCAGACAGCCTTCACCGGCCTACGCGCCTGCGACAGCAGCGACCGGCACGCGGCCACCCGGCTGGCCGACATCCGGAAACAGACCCGATGACACGCTTCGCCGAACCGGCCACCCGCGAGGCCGCAACCATGACCGCGAACGCCCCCGCACCTCCGACCCCCGCCGGTGTTCACGCCGTCCCCTACCGGCTACCGACCCCGCTGGCAGTCCGGCCCCCGGTCGCCTCCACGGGCCCTCACGCCCGCGCGCTTGCGGCCGGTTTGACAGCTGGGACCCGCAACGCGGTCGTGGAACGGGCCGCCCTGACCGCCGTCCACACCCGCGCCGCCGCCCGGCAGCTCCAGCAGCTCACCGGACACCTCACCGGCCCGCTCGACGCGGCGATCGACGCCTGCGAGCAGGCCGCCGACCACTGCGACCACCTGCATCACCTTCTCCACGCCCCGGACCGGCCCGCTCACCGGCTCATCCCGATCGCCGTGCTCAGTGCAGCCGTCACCGCCGTGACCCTCGGACTGCAGCATCGCCGGTCCCCGACGACCGTGGTCCTGGCCGTCGCCGCCGGCGCGGCATGCGCCCTGACCGCCGTCATCGGCAACCGACGCAGACCACGGCCACCCCGCGCCGCAACCACCCCCGCGCGCCAACCGCGAACCCCGACCCCGGCGGCTCTCGGCCGCTGGACCCGCGACCAGATCCGCGCGACAGCGATCCACCTAGAAGCCGCCGCCGGCCTCGTCGACCAGGTGACCACCCTGCTTTCAACCATCCACGCCCCAACACCGATGGACCTCGTCACCGACGAGGCCCACAGTCGGGCGGTCCGGATCCGGCTCCACCTGCACACCGCGTCGAACACGGTCCACCAGCTCGCCGCCGATCGGGAGGGTTGGTGACCACCATGACCAACCAACCGCCTCCCCGTCCCTGGGAATCTGCGTCAACCGGGCCGCTTCCTCCAGCGGATGCCAGGCCCGCCACCGTCGAGCCCGCCATCGGCCCAAACAAGGAGCAGACCGCACAACCAGCGCCGGGTGAGTCTCACCGGTCCCGGGGAGTGCTGCGTCCTGGTCAGCTCCTCGTCGGTCGAGCCGACTACGGACTCCGCCGGCTCCGCACCCACCACCGGGGAACAGAGCACCTGCTGTCAGCCCAGCCGTTCACCAAGCCCGCCCACATGACCCCCTCGAAGACCCGACCTGCTGCCTGGGCCGTGCCGATCCGCACGGTCTCGCATGCGACCAGCAACCCGAGCTTCCGAACACCCACACCCGCGCGCCGTGCCGAATTGACGGAGGACCAATGAGCAGAAACCAGCCACTCGAATCCCGCCGGCGGATCGTCGGCCCGGAACGCGCCGCGCTGACCAAGGACTTCCTCCGCCGCTACCAGCAGGACAAACACTCGATCCGCCAGATCGTGCGTGACACCGGCCGCTCCTACGGATTCGTACACCGAATCCTCGCTGAAGGCGGCGCGACCATGCGCACACGAGGCGGACCCCACCGGCGCCGGGCCGCCCAGTAGCCCCACCGCGTCTTCTCGCGTCCGGGTGGCCTCGGCTTCGCTCGGGCGCACGGACAACCACGAACAGTTCGACCTCGATACCGGTACTCCGCGGCGCGTGCCGTCGTGGACCTTTCGACTGAAGGGAAGGCCGATGAGTACTCAGCTTCTCGAACCTGGAGACGCGCGACCGCTATCGGATCGCAGCGCAGGGGTTATCAGCAGCGACGACGTTGTGGAACGCGCCGCTGCGGCGTTCCTGGCCTCGCTGGGGATGCGCCTGGACACCGAGTCGACGCGGCGTACGGCGGAGCGGATGGCCGCGGCGTACATCAGTTTGTTCACCTCGCGGCCGTTTGAGTTGACGACGTTCCCGAACGAGACCGCGCATCGTGATCTTGTGCTGGCGCGAGCGGTGCCGTTTGTGTCGGTGTGCGCCCACCACGTTGTGCCGTTCGTGGGGACCGCGCACGTGGGGTACCTGCCCAAGGATCGGATCGTCGGCTTGTCCAAGCTGGCACGGCTGGTGGACCACGTCGCCCGGGGCCCCCAGATTCAGGAGGAGATGACCCAGCAGATCGCCGGGTGGCTTGACGAGAACCTCGCCTCGCTGGGTGTCGGGGTGGTGGTTAAGGCGGAGCACCTGTGTATGACGCGCCGGGGCGTCAGGGCCCACGGCGCGACGACGGTGACGGTGGCGTGGCGCGGCCGGTTCGTCGACGACGCCGCGGCGCGGGCCGAGTTCCTGATCCTGGCGTCCGTCGATGATCCGGAGGTGTCCCGGTGACCGGCATCCCCGTACCGGGCGGTCCGGGTCTGGCGGGGAGCCATCCTCCGCCTCGGCACGCGGTCGTCATCGTGTCGGGTGGGCTGGACAGCACGGTGGTGACCTACTGGCTGCACCAGCTCGGGACCCGGTTGAGTCTGCTGTCGGTCGACTACGGGCAGCGGCATCGAATCGAGCTGGAGCACGCCCGCCGTACCGCCGCCGCTGTCGGCGCGGCTCACGATCTGGTGGACCTGTCCGGGATCGGCGCCGTGCTCACCGGGTCGGCCCTGACCGACGACGCCGTGGAAATGCCGGACGGGCACTACACGGACGCCTCGATGCGTTCCACCGTCGTGCCGAACCGCAACGCGACCATGCTCGACATCGCCGTTGCCGTGGCCGTGGCGCGTAGGGCTGACGCGGTTGTCTTCGGCGCTCACGCCGGTGACCATCCGATCTACCCCGACTGCCGGCCGGAGTTCGTGACCTCGTACGAGCGGACCGCCCGGACGGCCAACGAGGGATTCCTGGTCGACGGGTTCCGGGTGTTGGCGCCGTTCGCGGCGATGTCCAAGGCCGATATCGTCACCCTCGGCGCAACGCTCGGCGTGCCGTTCGCCGAGACGTGGTCCTGCTACCGGGGCGGCGAGCGCCACTGCGGGAGGTGCGGGACATGCGTGGAACGCCGGGAAGCGTTCGACCTGGCCGGGGTTCCCGATCCCACCCTCTACGTCGCCTCCGACCGTCGGGGGGTGTAGCGGGTGTTCCGGATCAGCAAGGAGTTCCGGTTCGAAGCGGCTCACTGGCTGCCGGATCTGCCCGAGGGGCACCAGTGCGGGCGGGTCCATGGCCACTCCTACACCGTTCGTATCCTGCTGGCCGCTGAGGTGCTGCGCCGGCCGGGGTTCGTCGCCGACTTCGCCGACCTGTCACTGGTGAAGGCGTACATCGACAGCACGCTCGACCACCGTTTCCTCAACGAGGTGCTCGACGTCGCCCCGACGAGCGAGCTGCTGGCCCGGCACTTCTACCACTGGTGCACGGCGAACCTGGTGTTGCCCGGCGGGGTGTGGGTGGAGTCGGTGCGGGTGTCGGAGACGCCCACGACGTACGCCGAGTACCTGCCAGCGTCAGGGGGCGGCGATGGTTGAGCGCGCCGCGCGGCCCCTGCTGGTCGCGGAGATGTTCGGGCCGACGGTGCAGGGGGAGGGGCCATCGACCGGGCAGCAGGCGGTGTTCGTCAGGCTGTCGCGCTGCAACCTGTCCTGCCCGCCCTGCGATACCCCGTTCACGTGGGACACCTCACGGTACGACCTCCGGACGGAAACCCAGCGGCTGCCGGGGGAGCAGGTCGTCGCGTGGGTGCTGGCCCAGACCGCCCCGCTGGTCGTGATCACCGGTGGGGAGCCACTGTTGCAGCAGGAGGTGCTTGTTCCCGTCGTCGCCAGCCTGACGGCCGCGGGTCGGCGGGTCGAGATCGAGACCAACGGCACCATCGCCCCGACGGCCAACCTCCAGCGGCTGGTCAGCGCCTTCAACGTCTCACCGAAGCTGGCAACCTTCGCCGCCGCCACCGATGACCACCGCCGCATCAACCCGACTGCGTTGGGCGCGTTGATGGCCGGCGGGAAGGCGGTGTTCAAGTTCGTCGTACACGGAACGGACGACCTGGCAGAGGTCGACCAGCTCTGCACCGCGTACGGGTTGGGTCCGGTCTGGGTGATGCCCGAGGGGACAACGGCGCAGCAGGTGGTCGCGGTGTCCCAAGCGGTCGCCAACGACGTGGTCCGACGCGGATGGAACCTCAGTAGTCGGCTGCACGTGCTGTGCTGGGGTGATCAACGTGGCCGGTGACCAGGAAGTCCGGGTGATCGGGCCTGGACGGGGCCGTCGTTCCCGCCCTGCTCGGCCGCGGGTGTGGGGTAGCGGCTCCGGTGACGCTGTGGCGGGCGGGATCGTTCCTGCCGTCCAGGCTGACCAAACGGTAGCGCACGGTGCGCCCGTAGCGCACTCCCTGATGCCGTACCTCCTCGACCAGCCGCACCTCGTCCGCGCCGCCCGCACCTGCATGAGACGCGGCGCGTCGCCCGGCGCAGACGGACTCACCTGGGGCCAGTACCGCAACGGCATGCACGCCCGCCTGACGGCGCTGGCGGACAGGCTCCGCCACCGGGTGTGGAAGCCGAGCCCACTGCGGACGGTGGACCTCACCACGTACACCGGCAAGACGTTCCCGGCCGTGATCCCGACGGTCGAGGACCGGATCGTCCATCGGGCGATGCGCGCGGCGCTCGAGCCCGTCCTGGAACGCCGGATGCTGGCCGACTGGGTCTCGGGATATCGGCCCGGACGCAATCGGATCACCGCCGTCCGCCAGGCCACCCACCACGTCAACGCCGGTAAACGGTGGGTCGCGGATATCGACGTTGCCGGCGCGTCCGAGGGCGGCACCGCCGACCAGTTCGTGGACTGGCTCGCCCCGCACGTCGCCGACGGCTCGTTCCTCGCCCTGTTCCGCACCGCGCTGGACGGCCTGCCCACCCCGTTGGCGCCGGGGTCCGGCCTGTGGCCGGTGCTGTTCCACCTGCGCCTGGCCCACGTCGACCAGCACCTGAACGTCCCGGTGGTGCGCTTCGCCGACAACTACACCGCGTTCACCCCCGACCGTGACGCGGCGCTGACCGCCTACCGCCAGATCACCGACGCGCTCGCCTCGACAGGGCTACGACCGAACACCCGCAAGAGCGCGGTACGGCCACCACACCTCGCGAACCCCGAAGACCTCTTCCTGATCGACGGCTGACACGCCTTGGAGAATCCATGATCGACAAGCTGGTGACGCCCCTGCGGTGGCGAGCCGTCGCAGGGGGGACCTGCCGCTACGGCGACACCCAACGGCCCCGCCTGGTCACGGACCTCCTCGTGACGATCACGCCGCTGACCCGCGGGCAACTCGGGTGGCCCACCTCGGCCCCGGACCTGCCGGTCACCGGCGTCGACTTCGCCGGGGCCACGGACCTCGCCGCGCAGCACGGCGGCCGGCTGCCCACCTCCACCGAGTGGGAATGGATCGCAGCCGGCGCCCAGCAACGCCGCTACCCGTGGGGCGACGAGCCCTGGACACCGGCGCGAGCGAACCTCACCAGCTCCGACACCTCACCGACCGGGCCGGTTCCGGTCCGCAGCCACCCCGACGGCGCCACGCCCGACGGCGTGCATGACCTGGCAGGCAACGTGTGGGAGTGGACCGCCACCCCCGTCATGGGGCAAGGACATGTGATCCGGGGCGGCTCCTACGCCTCCCGACCCCTCTACGCGCGCTGCACCTTCCTCAACGCCGCCCCGGACGACCTGCGCTCGCCCGGCATCGGTATCCGGCTGGTGAAGACCCCATGAAAGACACCACCCCGACCCAGAACCCGACCGTCACCGCTGCGCCGTTCGGCGCGGACCCGACGAGGCGACTCGTGATCGTCGGATGCAGCGCGGAAAAGCGCACCACAGGGCAGCCGCAACCCGCGCTGGACCTCTACGACGGAGGCTGCGTACCCCCGCTACGCGCGCGACTGGGCGACGCGCCGGCCAGGCGAGCGAGGATCCGCATCCTGTCCGCGCAACACGGACTCGTCACCGCCGACACCCCACTCGCCTGGTACGACCGACCACTCGACGCGCCACGCGCCGCCGAACTACGGTCCGCCGTCCGGCACCGCCTTGTTGCTGAATTCGACGTGGACGGCACCCCGGAGGAGATTCTGATCATCGCCGAGCCGCTCTACCTCGTACCGCTGGCCGACCTCCTCGCACTACCCGCACGACCACCTATCCACTGGATACCCGACCACGCCGACGGATGGCCGCACGCCGCCACGATCCTCGACCGGTGGGGATGGTGACCATGGGCCACACCCTCGCCGACGCGCTGCGCGAGCGCGGCAACGACTACCGACCCCACATCCAGCGGTTCACCGACCGCACCGCCCTCGACTGGCACGCCCTCACACCACCCGGGCCCGACCGGACCGCCCGCCTGTCCATCGTCATCCCCACCCACAACAACGCCCACAGCCTCGGTCCGGTCCTCGACGCGCTGGCCGCCGCGAACACCGCCGCCTCGGTCGAGGTGATCGTCGTTGACGACGCCTCCACCGACCACACGCCCGCGATCATCGCCGCGCACCACACCGTCGACACCGCCGTCAGGCTGCCCCACCAGGTCGGCGCCGCCACCGCCCGCAACCTCGGCATCGCGATCGCCGAAGGCGACACCATCGTGCACCTCGACGCCGACATGGTGCTGCCCGACCACGTCCTCGCCGACATCGGCGCACGCGCCGCAGACGATCTTGTCCTCGTCGGCTTTCGCCACAACATCGCCTACCAACCCGATGCCAGCGGCAGGCCAACACTGCCCCCGGGTGAACCCGACCTCGAACAAGACCACCGGGTCAACTGGCGCGCCCCCGCCAACCAGCCGATGTTCTACAGCGGCCAAACCTACACACGCCCCATCCACGGGCGTCCTCTCGACCACACCCGCGACTGGATCGACCTCGGCAACGCAGCCATCTACCACGACTGGGACCTACCCCGGATGGTCGTCACCGCACTCGTCGCTGTGCCCCGGGCGGTGGCACTCGACGTCGGCGGCTTCGACACCGGCTTCGGCATCGGCTGGAGCACCGAGGACACCCACCTCGGCGCGGCACTCATCGCCGCCGGCTGCACAGTCGTCCCCCTGCGCCAAGCCCGCGGCTACCACCTCGACCCACCCCACCCCGGCGACGCGTGGAAAGCCAAATTCGCCACCGCCGCGCCGCGCGTCGCGTACTACCGGCGGCTGCTGGCTCAGCCACCGCCAACCGGCCGCCGCGCCGCGTTCCGCGCCGCCACCCACCAGCTGCTCGCCCGGACCCGGAGGCTGCGATGAGGCGGACCTTCGGCGCCCACGGCCACCTCATCCACGACCCGGCAACCGGCCTCACCCACCGTGCACCCCGCCCGGCGCCACCCGGACGCCTCACCCTTGACGACCGCGACGTCACCACCTGGCCGATCGCCCCACCCGCAAAACAGAACCGGAGCACACCGCTGAGCATCTGCTGGTCCCCGCTGGTGCGCTGCAACCTGCACTGCCCCCAATGCCTCGACGACACCAGCCTCCCCGAAGCGGGCCGGCCGGAACGGCACCGCATTGCCGGTGTCCTCGCCGACGCTGACATCCTCGGCATCGACATCTCCGGCGGCGAACCACTCCTGCTACCCGATCTCGCCGACCTCGCCCGCACCGTGACCGCAGGCGGCAAAGCGGCGCTCTCGGTCACCACGAACGGCTGGCACCTCGCCCGCCGCGCCGACGAACTCGCCGAGGTCATCGACGCGATCCGGGTCAGCCTCGACGGCCCCGACCCGCACAGCCACGACACCATCCGCGGCGCGGGCAGCTTCACCCGCGCCATCGACGGCATCCACGCAGCTCGCGCCGCCGGCCTGACCGTACAGACACAGATGGTCCTCATGAACTCCACGAAGACACACGCGCAACGCGCGATCGACCTCGCCGCACACCTCGGCGTTGGGGGAGTGACCTTCCTGCAGATGCTCCCCATCGGCGCCGCAGCGGACCTGACCGCAGAGATGCTCACCGACGCGGAAGCGACCGACATCCTCAACCGCCTCGACGCCCCACCCGACCTGCGAGTACGCCTACGGAGCCGTGAGGCCGCCAGCGGGTTCACCGTCATCCGCGCCGACGGCCGCGTCTGGCGCAACTCCCCACACGCCGCGCAGATCACCGGCCTGCGCCCGCTACACCAGGCCACGGACCTCACCCTGACCGGGAAGGACGGATCAGCATGAACCACCACCCGGCCCACCCACAACGCGTCTTCGCCCATCAACGGATCCTGCGACTCACCCAGGACGTCTTCCAGCACGGCGCCCGGATGCTGGCCGAGGCCGCCACCGACCGGATCGGAAACATCACCGCCGTCGTCGGGATCGCCAACGGCGGCCTCACCCCGGCCGCCACCATCGCCCACGCCCTGCGGACACCGACCTACCAGGTCACAGCGAAGCACAACACCACCGACGACCCCTACCACCAAGCCACCGGAACGGTGAGCCACGACCTGCACCCGCTCGTCGTACGGCTACGCGGCCGACGGCTACACGGCAACGTCCTACTCGTCGACGACATCAGCGGCAGCGGAGCCACCTTCACCACGCTGCTACCCGCCCTCGCCCCGCACCTAGCCGCCACCTGCACCGTTCACACCGCAGCCCTCTGCCGCAACACCGGCTCCGACCACAACCCCCGCCTCTGGCTCTGGGACGTCAACGACTGGGTGCGCTTCCCATGGGAACACCCCATCCCGCACGGCCACCCGATCGAAGACCTCACCCTCCCGCACCGAGTACAACCCGCATGACCGCCATCGCCTTCGTCCTGGCGTCCTGGCGACCCGACGCCCCCGCCGGAATGGAACGCGCCGTCGCCGCCACCGCCGCCGGCCTCCGCGCCCTCGGACACCACCCCGTCATCATCACCGCCGACCCCACCGCCGGCACCAGCTACACCGGCATCCCGATAGCGCACATCAACGCCCTACACATCCCCACCCCGACCACCGACGACACCCTCCGCACCGCCATCAACCAAGCCGCCAAACCGCTACAACACGAACTACTCGCGATCTACAGCCGCCACCAGGTCGACATCGCCATCTACGTCGACGGGCTCTGGGGACTCGGCCGGGTCATGCCCACCAACGCCCCCAGCCGCCGGATCCTCGCTATCCACGTCGTCGGCCACGACGCCGACCTCCACGCCGCGCTCGCCCGCCACCCCACCGCGGTCATCGCCCCGTCCACCGTCGTCCTGCACCGCGCCACAGCCCGGGGCTACGACACCACACGATGGCGAGTCGTCCCCAACCCGCTGCTGACCGACCCCGCCGCCCCCGACACCGAACACCGCGAACACCTCCGCCAACAAGCCCCGATCAAGATCCTCGCCCGACTCGGACCCGAGAAAGGCGTCCACGAACTCCTCACCGCCACGCCCCCCATCCACCGGCCCACTCACGTCGCCCTCGCCGACGCCGGATTCGAACCGCAAGCCGGAGACCAGACCCGTCTCCTGCAAGCCTGCCGCGCCGAAGCGGCCACACACCGCCAGCTCACGATCCTTCCCGGCCTACCATGGCGCTCAACAGCAGGCTGGCTCGCCGACGCCAGCGCCGTCATCGTCCCCTCCCTGGCCGAAACATTCGGCCTGGTCGCCCTCGAAGCCCTCTCCGGCGGCACACCCGTCATCGCCTACGACGTGGACAACCTGCCCGCACTCATCGGACAAGGCGGAGTCGTCGTACCCCGCCCACACGGACCAGGAGCACTGTGGCGAGCCGCCCACGATCTGCTCGCAGACCCGGTAACGTACGGCCGAACCTCACGGGCCGGCTACTACCTTTCGCGGGACTATCGGCCCGCCCAGATCGCTGACCTGCTCGTGAAGGTGGTGAGCTGATGGGCGGTCACCCGCGCATCCAGCAACACATGCTCCCGATAGCCGACGCCGCACCCCCAGACGACCGACCGCCGCCGCTGCTCCTCGTCGACGGCCACAACCTCCTCTGGGGAGCCACCTTCGGCTTCCCCGCCCCGATCTACTCCCGCGACAAAACCCGCACCCTCACCGGCCTGTTCGCGTTCTTCGCGCTGCTACGCGTCGCCGTACGCAACGAGGTACCCGGCGGCCGACCCGAGATCATCGTCGTCTTCGACGGCGAACACGGCAGCACTGCACGCAAAGCAGAACACGACGGCTACAAGGCAAACCGACCCACCGACGCCGCAGCCCTCGAACCACTCCAATACCTGCCCGACGTCCGCCGAGGCCTCGACAACCACGGCATCAAATGGATCGAAATCGACCACGAGGAAGCCGACGACGTGATCGCCACCCTCGTCGCCGCCACACCACCTCCGCGACCCGTGCTGATCATGTCCCGAGACCGTGACTACTACCAGCTCGTTACCGAACGCGTCCTCGTCCTCAACACCAGATTCCGCGCCGGCAAGCGCCATGTTGACCCGGCCCAGGTGTACGAACGGCACCAGGTCACACCCGCCCAATGGGCCGACTTCCGCGCCCTAGCCGGCGACCCCGCCGACGAAATCCCCGGCATCCCCGGCATCGGCGCCAAAACCGCAGCAACGCTCCTCACGGACGGCCTCACCCTCGACGACCTACCTCAATCCGGACGCCTCACTACCGGACGCGGCCGAACCGTCGCCGCACAACTCGACATCGCCATCAAATGGCGCACCATGATCCGCCTCAACCCCACCGTAGCCCTACCACTAATCCCGACCGCCATACCAAGCCCGGCACTGCCGGCACCCGCCCAGATCGTGGAAGAACTCGGCCTGTGGTAGCCGCCCCGTCCATTATGACCATCATGGCCCACGCCGACGACGCCGAACTGTGGGCAGGAGGAACTCTTGCGCGCCACGCCCGAGACGGCTGGGAGATTACCATCGTCACGCCCCGCCATGACGAAACACGCGACGACGAAGCCGAGGCAGGAGCCACGGTTCTCGGCGCCCAACTCCGTCAACTCGACTACCTAACCATCGAGGCCATCCAGACAGTCCTGAAAGAAAGTCAACCCGCTGTGGTGATCACTCACCCAACAGACGACATACACCCCGAGCATCAGCACGCCGCCCACGCTGTGCTCGCAGCAATCCCCGAGATCGTGATTTCTGCCGGCCGCCCACAACGCCTATATACCTCTGACGGCTACAACAACCTCAACAGACTCGGCCATCCCCTTTACCTACCCGCCATCATCGATATCACCGAGACATTCGAAATCAAAATGCGTGCATTACGATGCCATCGGTCTCAACCGATCAATGAACACTTCGGCCCCATGACTGAGGCGCTCGGTAGGTTGCACGGACAGCGGATAGGCGTCCGGCATGCCGAAGCATTCCGGCCAATTCCGATTCTCGGCCGCCTGTTCCCGGCCATCGGTCTCTAGTTGTTCTAACGCGAATTGTCACCGGCGCCGAAATTCCATACCATGTTTTGCTCCGCAGTCGAACCACCTCCGATCGCGGAAACGGCCAACAGTCGACGGAGTCGAATTGCTCAACATCGCGTTAGTCCGGTCACTCGGTACCGGTACTGCGGCAGCGAGATCCCCCCAGGCCCTGGGCGGCATCGAACTACGCCTCACGGCGGTCGTGGAGGGGCCCGCTGCGGGGTCCGGCGCGGCGGTTCGGCGAGCGGCCTGGGGAAAACGGACCAGGGCAATCCCTACACCACGGCCCAGGCCGACTCAACCAAACGGCTATCTCTACTCGGGTCTACCGGATAGGCGATATGTTGCCGACGGACATGGTGTCCGTCTCGGTTGCCCCAAGTTGATCAAAAAATATATGAATGAAAGTCGCATAGAAAGCCCAGGGTTTTGTGGCTAAGTCCGTTGCGTAACCAGAGTGCCGATCGTGTCGTTAGAGGGAGGTAGCGTACAGACCTCTATGGAGATCATCGATGACCCCCTGCGTTTGTACCCCCATCACCCCGATCCAGAGGTCGAGAGGGTGTTCGCGATCCTGTACGTCCGTGGGTTCACCTTCGAAGTTCACTCGAAGAGCTGCGACGTGATCTGCCCATGCAAGGAGCACTCTCGGCAGGCCCACTTCAAACCCACCAATCCTTTGGACTACGGCCAGCAATTGTTGAGGTGGGCACGGAAACTCCGGTGTTGGCCAGAAATGAGGGACGGGAAACTGTCATGCGGGTTCGCGTCACGTTGCAGGTCGCCCCGAGCGATCGGCCCGAGGGGCGAATACCCGCAGACCGGCTCCGGAAAGAAGCCAACCGCATCCTGGAGGCGCTACTCCTCGCAGAGGAGGCAGGGGATCTTGAAAACGTCTCCACCGAGACCGATGCATCAGAAAGTTCGATCACGGCTGAAGCGGCCATCCCGCCTGCAACCGACATAGAGGTTGCGAGCGAACTCCTTACTTCGCTGTTGTTGGAGGCGGCGGTCGCCCCTGACGGAGACGCACAAGTTGCATGCCAGCTAACTTACGAGGTGCGCGGTTCGGAGACTGAGGTATTGGAGTGAACGCTTGTCCCGCGAGACGTGCCCAGCGCCACTCCTCCATCCAGTCCTGCACTGCGGCGCGGTCGGCCAGGGCTCGAAGCCCTGGCGCGTAGCTGCGACGTTCCCGTCGAAACAGCTTTGCGATAGCCCTGCGCTGGCGGCGTTGAGCTTGATCGCCTCTGGTACGAGTCGCTCATACTCCAAGAGCTGGAGCATCGGCTGTCGGCCCAGACGCTTACAGGAACGGCGCTCGCGTCGCAGCCGTCCGCAGCGGGGTCGGGTCACTCGCCGTGTGCCAAAACTGCACGGGCCGGTCACCGGGACGTCGTCGTCAGCCCATTCCATGAGAACGAAGTCGTTCTCCCCGATGTTGACTCCCGTCGCGTTCCGGCCCCGACGTTCCGCAATACGTATAGTTGTCCGGCGACATAGTTGATGCGCCATGCGACTTGTGGTGGCGGAGGAGGGATGGCGGACTCGGCGGCTTCCGCTTGCCGTACGGCGGCCCGGGCGGACAGTTCGGCGGCAAGTGGCTGCGCGCCGTGCTTCCCTGAGTGAGCGGTTCGACACGATCAGGGCGGCGATTGAGACGACGACCGAGGCTGCGACCCGACTGAGGCGGCGATGTCTCCTCCGTCCATCACGGCTCGACACGCGCTTCGGTGGCCTCGGCGGCGGCGAGCCGGGCGACCTGGTCCAAGGTGAGTCGGGGTACGCCGTCCTCGCCGGCCAGGGCGGGCCAAGCGGTACTGAAGGTGCCGCGCTCCTGGGCGTAAAGCGCACTGGTCAGACGGGTCTGAATGCGGGTGGCGAGGTCCTCTGTGGCGGCCATGGTGTTGAGGGTACGACCGGACACGCCGGTCGGTGTGTCCCCCAGGGATGACCCGCGCGACTGATGATGTCGTGGCCCTTGGCGGTCTCCCGCTCCGGGTTCTACCCCCTGGGCCCGCGCCCGGCCGGACTAGGGCTGCGATGACCCTCGGCCACGGCGCCGCCGGTTCGGTCAGCAGGGACCGAGTTCGCCGCCGACAAACCCCGGCTTCACTTCCCGTGGAGTGAACGCACTCCAGGCAACGAGACAGCAACCAGCCGATCAACAGCATCCTCACCCCCCCGGGTGTGCCCGAAGCGCTGTGGGGTCGGTGATGATCACATCGAGAGTCGCTAGAGTCGCGGTTGCCTCGCGCCGTGCCTAGCTGACGGAATTGGTGGTCTCGATGGATCAGGTTCACATGTCTGTACTCGTGGTGTGCGCCGGTCTCGATGCCGACGGTGTGGCAGAACTAGTTTCTGAGCTGCAACGGGAGGTGCTCGCCACCGACGTGGACAACGCTGAGTTGGCTGACTCTGGGACGGCTCCGGAGGGCGCGAAGTCCGGCGGCCTGGTCGCGTTCGGGGCGTTGGCGATCACTTTGGCGCCGATGGTGGTAGAGAGTCTCATGGGGGTCATCGCCTCGTGGTTGAGCCGTCAGCCATCCGACGTTGAGGTCGAGATCGGTGGCAACCGGTTTCGCGGGCGGGTGTCGAAAGCACAACGCGACGAGCTCGTGAGCGCTTTCCTGCGCAGCGTGAACGATGCGTCATGAGGGAGAGATCCCGGCGGCGCAGGGCGTTGCTGATCGGATGCGGCACGTTCGCCGACGACTCTCTGGCGCAGCTGCGGTCGCCTCGGCACGATGTCGAAGAGCTGGGCCGGGTTCTGCACGAAGCCGGGTACACCGAGGTGTCGCCCCGGGTGGACTGCACCGCGCGCGAGGCGCAACGCGCCATTGAGGAGTTCCTGCAACAGGCACGCGTCGATGACGCCCTCAATGTCTTGTACTTCTCCTCTCACGGGCTGCCGGACAGGCACGGCAAGCTCTACTTCGCGTTCTCCGACACCGAAAAGCAGTATCCGAGCGCGACCGCGGTTGCTGCCGAGTGGGTACGTGACCGCGTCTATGACAGCCGTTCCAAATCTACGGTGGTGCTGGTCGACTGCTGCTTCAGCGGTGGCTTCATCGCCGGTATGCAAGCCCGGACCACCGTAGAGCCCGACGTCGATGTCCTCGTCCGGGGCCTGCCAGAAGGCAGCGGGGTCGCGGTGCTGACGGCGTCCGGCGAGCGGGAGGCCAGCTTTGAGGACGTCAACTCAGCAATCATCCGGCCGTCCTACTTCACCGAAGCCGTCGTCGCGGGCATCGGGACAGGCGCGGCCGACCTTGACCGGGACGGCCGGATCACCGTCGACGAACTCTACGAGTACGTCTACCACCGTGTGGTGAGCGGGCCATCACCGCAGCGCCCTCGGAAGCTTGGCATGGGCGAAGGTTCGTTGGTTGTAGCCGACACCACGGCGATCGCCGCACCAGTCGGCCCATCACCCGTACCGCAGGCGAGCCCGCCGCCCATACCGCAGGTGAGCCGTCCGGCAGCCGACGCCGAGACCAAGCCGTTGCGGGCGCGAGGTGTGCTCGGCTACGCAGCCTTCGACGGGCAGTGGATCACTATCGGCAAGAACGGTATGGGTCCCGCCCTCAAGGGCGAACGGCAACTGCACATCAGCGAAGTAGCCGCGGTGGCGCTCAAACCGGCAACCATGCTCCACTACGGCTACCTGCAAATAATCCAGAAAGGCGTCGAGCCGGCGCCGATCAGCCGCTACGGGCCAGGCGCCGGACGGCCCCCGATGGACGATCGGGCCTCAGTATCGTTTGCCCGGGCCGTGAACGATCAGATGCGACAGATCCGAGACGCGATCGAGGCGGCCATCGGCGTCCCGCCCGAACCACCCGACCTGGCCGAACGTAATCACAGCAGCTGGGCGGCCTTCGGACGTGGCCTACTCTGGACCCTAGGAATCGTGGCAGCGATCCTCGAAGTAGTGGTAGTCGCCATTACTGTCACCGGGAGCTGGGAAGACCAGAGTGCAGGCACTGCCATCGTGGGAAACCTGCTCTCCGGCTTCGCGGTTCTAGTTATCGGCCGCGTACTGTACGTCAACTACCGCCGGTGACCGATATACACAGTGCAGGCCATCAACCGCATGCCCTCGGGCCATACCTCAGCGAGGGTGAGCAGTCCAGCGACCTCAGCGACGTGGACGCCGCGGCGGACCTGGCCGCCGAGGGTCAACGCCGCCTCGGACAGCACAGCCACGTGGCCGACGGCCGTGTTGGAGCCCGAGTTCCCAGGCCGCAGCACCTAGAGGATCTCGCCGGGGTCCGCGCAGGACACGACAATCGGGCGCAGCCCGAACACGTGCTTCTTGTTACGTGCCCGTGGCGCCTTTCCGTGTCGGAATGCGACTCCACCAGCGAGGCGTCCACGTCGAGCACGATCCAGCCGGTCCAGTCCTGCTCGGCCACCCGCAGCCACGGGAATCCGCCGGGCCGGGCAGCCAGCCTGGTACACGTCGCCCGCCGGTGGGCAGGGCGGGCCTTCGCGACCAGGGCCAGGGCGGCCCGCGTCGAGTTCGGTCAGCGCCGCCACGTGGTCGGGGTCGAGGCTATCTGACCCAGCACCGCCCGCGAGGCCGACAGCAGGTTCGTGGCCCCGGCCACCGACACCGCGCCCACCCAGCACCACCGCCACGTAAACGAGGACCTGGCCACGGTCGTGGCCGGAGACGAAGTCCGGCCTCAGACGCCCCAACGCCGTTGACAACCCCGAGCGCAGCCCAGACCCGATCAGCCAAAGGTCGCAGCAACGGGCGCCGACCGCGCAGATCAGCCCAGACGCCCCGGTGGTTAACGTCAGCCCGCGGAGACCGTTACTCACTGCTGCCACCGGATGTGAGCCAGGGCGGTTGTTCTTACAGACCCCATCGGTGATCTATTGCTTGATGACCTGCCCGTCTTCGGGCTCGGCTTCGCCTCCGTAGGTCCAGCGAGGGTGGCTGGAGTACCGGCTCGGTCGAGGTTGGGTGGCTTTGAGAGATTTATGTTCCTGGGCGCTGTTGCGATGCGTGGCGGTCTGCATGCATCCTGTAGGGCTGGGCTAGCCCGAGGAGGCAGTGTGTCGGAGTCCGTGTCACTAACGAGTCCCGACGTGAAACGACTAACCCGTGACCTCGTGGCCTACCTGCTGGAGCAGGTCAAGACCTACCGCCAACAGGATCGCAACCCGGTCGATGATGACGCTGCCTACTGGTTGGGCGACTCGCAAGGACCCAGTCCTCGATCAAGCACGTCCGTGCTCTTGGAGGTTGAGTATCACCCACCGTCCGACCCTCCAGTTCTGCCGACGGCCATGCAAGGGTTGATCACCGAGGCGGAGTGGAGTGACCCTGAAGGATCCCCGCCGCAGTTGGGCAGTGTGTCCAGCGGTATGACGCCTGCTGATCCTGTCGAACCCGACTCCGCGAAGCGGATCTATGACAGCTTGCTCCCCCAGTGGTTGACATGGGCTGAGCATGAGCGTGGCACCCGTGCAAAACGTGCGGTGTACGACCGGCTGGAGCGGCTCGAACGTGAAGCCTCCCAGCGGATCGACACCGACGAACTGGTCCTCGGCGCTGGCCTTATCAGCTCCTGCGTCGAGGGGCGTTGGATGATTCGGCGCCATCTACTCATCTGGAGCGCGAAGATCGCTCGCGATCCGGAAACGGACGCACTGCGGGTCGTGGTGCCCGTCGATCAGCGGGTGAGGATCGAACATCAGGACTTCCTCACCGCCGATGACGGCTACAGAGCCAGCCGGGGCCGTCTTCCCTGGTCCGACACCGACACCACGGGGCTGCACCCCTTCTCACCGCAGTTGTCTCGGTGGTTGGAGGAGTGGAAGCGGCGATTCTGGAACCGGCCGCTGCAGCTCGCCACGGATCAGCGGGAGCCGCCGGCCCTCATCGAGGGGGACGAGACTCGGTTGACGCTGGCCCCTGCTCTGTTCTTGCGTCCTCGCGACCGCAGCGGGCTGGAGAGGTTCTACAGCGCGATCGCGGACAGCCTCGATGGTCAAGACAGTCCGGCGCCTCTTGGGCTGGCACAACTGGTTACCTCCATTGAGCCGGAACATCGTCTGGCCATGCTGAAGAACGAAGGCAGGGGTGATCGTCCGAGCGTCAGCGGCGATCCGTTGTTCCCCCTGGCCAGTAACCGCGAGCAGCGTAGGGTGCTCGAAAAGCTGAATGCTGACACGACGGTCGTTGTGCAGGGACCGCCGGGAACGGGAAAGACCCACACGATCGCGAACCTGATCTGTGCCCTGCTGGCCGACGGTCAGCGGTTGTTGATCACAAGCCAGAAGGATCAGGCACTTCGGGTACTGCGTGATCAGCTTCCGCCGGCCGTGAGACAGCTCTGTGTCCTCATGACGGGGACGCAGCGCAGCGCCGGCGACGAACCTGAGCGCAGCATCACCGCGTTGTCGGACCTGACCGCCACCGTCAGCACAGATGAACTCCGCCGAGACATCGCGCACCTGCGGGTTCGGCGCAACGAGCTCGTTGCCGCGCTGGCCCAGGCAGTCCGAGACCTGCGATCGGTCCGTGAGCAGGAGTATCTGACGCACCCCCCGGTAGCGCCCGGCTACACCGGCACCTTGGCGAGGCTGGTCCAACTGATCGCTGCAGGACGGGACAGGTATAGCTGGATCGACCCCTTGCCCGCCGGGGCCGCTGCGGGTGTGCCGTTGTCCGGCGGCGAGGCCCGAGAGCTGTGGCACTTGCTAACCTCAGCCACGCCGGCGCGCGTTGCCCGTGCTGGGCAACGTATTCCGGGAGCCGACTTGGTCCCGCCTGCGGCTGATGTCGCCGCGATGCTTGACAAGATCAGCCGAGCGGAGCGGATCCTCGGCCCCTACCACACCAGCTCCCGTTGGGTCATGGCGACCCTCGACGATGCCACCCTGGCCGATATCGAGCGGCATGTCGACGCGGCAGCCGACGCTCTCGCTACCTGCGGCTTACCCGACCTCATCTCGGACTGGGGGCCTTCGGACTGGCGGCGCAGCGCCGCTGACGCGCTCCTCGCCCGCCGTAGCCCCGCATACTGGCATGCACTGTTCATGGAACTGCGAGACGTCGAGCCGCACGTCGGCGCACTGGCCGCGCTCAGTAGCAGTGAGATCGATCTGGGTAGCACACCGCTGACCACAGCAAACCTGACCCGCCTTGCTGGCCAGGCCAAGCGCCTACGCAGCCACTTCTCCCGGGGAGGCCGGCTCCGCAGGTATCTACCTGCCCGTGCGCAAGTCAACGCTGCGGATCTGCTCGAGGTGTGCACAGTCGACGGCGCCCCACCGGCGACGGCCAGGGACCTCGCCGCGCTGATCACCGTTCTGAAGGCCGAGGCCGCCGTAACCGCCGCGCTGGAGGCATGGGCGTCAGTCGGTGCACCCGTCGTACCCGGGCCGCTTCGCCGACGGGTGGCGCACCTCAACGACGTCTCGCAGACCGCCGCCGCCCTGCGGTCACTCACCGCCGCCCGCGACGCAATCGAGCAGGTGCTGCGCCGCCACGGGGTCAGGTATGCGGTCCGCAGCCCCGAGGACTGGGATCTCCTGGTCCGCGTCGCTCGTGGACGATCCGTCATTGCTGGGGCACGGCACGCCACGGAAACCCTGTCCCGCACGATCGACGCCTTGCACTCATGGTCCGTGCAGGCCGACTCCGCCCCCGAGGTCGCCAAGGTCGCTGCCGCGCTGCGGCACCGGGACGTTGGACACTACATCGACGCTCGAGCGGCCCTCGATCGCGCCAGGGACGACAAATGCGCTCAAGACCGCTGCGACGGCTTCTACCGCCGGCTCGCCGACGTCCATCCAACCTTAGCCCAGCAGCTGACCGACAGTCTCAGCGACCCGACCTGGGGACAACGGCTCGACGACATCGAGGCGGCGTGGGCCTGGG
Source organism: Solwaraspora sp. WMMD1047 (assembly GCF_029626155.1). NCBI lineage: Bacteria > Bacillati > Actinomycetota > Actinomycetes > Micromonosporales > Micromonosporaceae > Solwaraspora > Solwaraspora sp. WMMD1047. The sequence goes on from NZ_JARUBL010000001.1 coordinate 2,593,927, forward strand.
GGGCGGCAGTCACCTACCACCGACTCGTCCGGGAACCCGGCGCCGATCGCGATCACGAGCAACGCATCGACGACGTAGAGACCCAGCTCAGCACCACGACCGCCGAACTGGTAGGCAAACAAGCCCTCCTTCAATGCCTGACCCGCATGACGGAGCGGCAGCGGCAAGCGCTGCAGGCATACAGGAACCACATGGGCAGTCTCGGCCGAGGCAAAGTCAAGAGCAAAGATCGCTACCTCGCGGCAGCACGCGAGGCGATGCAGGACGCCCAGCAGGCCGTCCCCGCATGGGTCATGCCCCTGGCGGCCGTCACCGACACCATCCCGCCGCAGCCGAATGCGTTCGACGTCGTCATCGTCGATGAGGCCAGCCAAGCCAGCATCGACGCTCTTTTCCTCCTGTGGCTTGCGCCACGAGTTATCGTGGTCGGAGACGATAAACAATGTGCCCCCGGCCTCAGATCTCACAACGAACTGAAGACCATCGAAGAAAGCCTGGACCGCCACCTCAGCGAGATGCCCCTAAGCCGCCGCAACGGCTTCAGCCCTACCTCCAACCTCTACGAACTACTATCCACGCACTTCCCTGACGTGATCCGGCTATCCGAACACTTCCGATCCATGCCCGAGATCATCGGTTGGTCCTCAGCGCAGTTCTATGACAACCGCCTGATACCCCTACGCCAGTTCGGCGCCGACCGACTAGACCCACTTAAAGTGATCCACGTAGAAGGGGCCACGGAGATAGGACGCAACTTCACCCTACGTAACCAGGCCGAAGCTGAAACGGTGATCGACCACGTAAAGAAAATCATCGACGATCCCATGTACCGGAATAAGAGCATCGGAATCATCGCCTTACAAGGTGGCAAACAGGTACAAATACTCGACAAGCTGCTCAACGAGCGCATTGACTCCACTGAGATCCGACGACGAAGAATTCGAGTTGGCCAACCACCCGAATTTCAAGGCGACGAACGCGACATCGTGATGCTCTCGATGGTCGTCACCAAGGCCAAACGAGCCCTGACCAGCCGCACCGAGCAACGCCGGTACAACGTCGCCGCGACCCGCGCCCGCGATCAGCTGTGGCTGTTCACCTCCGTGCCAGTCAACAGCCTCAACCCCACGGACCTACGCCACTCTTTACTGACCTACATGATGCACCCACCAGCCACCCTCTCCATCGACCCGGACCTCGACGACATCACCGCCGACATCCGTGCAGAACCCTTCGACTCGCTACTGCAGCAGCGAGTCTTCCTAGAACTCCGCCGTCGTGGATACGCCGTCGTGCCCCAGTACCCAGTCGACCACCGCACCATCGACCTCGTCGTCGTCGGCGACAACGGACGACTCGCCGTCGAATGTGACACACCGAGCCGACCCCTACAGCCCGACCAGGTCGAGCAGGAAACTCCACCGCGAACGCGAGCTGCGCCGAGCCGGCTGGCAGTTCATCCGCATCCGCGACAGCGAGTACCTGCTTGACCCGATTGCCGCACTCGAACCCCTGTGGCAACAGCTACAGCAACGAGGCATCGAACCGCGTTCCCTGCCCGCGGCTCCCCGTCAGCAAGCACGGTGGAAACCCGCCCTCCTGTCCGACGATGAAGACGACTCCTAGGAGACGCCGTGCTCGAAGGCATCGACGACAACACCCTCGACGAAATTGCCCGCGTCGCCTGCGGGGGAGACGACTACCCCATCTACCGGCGCGGCGGAGAACTCCCAAAACTGCTACAGCAAGCCGGCTGGGACAACGTCGCCCGATACAACAACGAACCACGGCGTGCCTGGCTCACCGAACAACTCCGCACTCGCCGGCACGTGCCAGGGGCAATCGACTCGGTCGTCTGCCGACTCGCCGATCGGCGAGAATACGTTCACCGCAACGAACCCCTGGCCGCGGCGGAAGTCACCCAGCTACTCAACACGATCCTTGCTACCGAAGGCTTCGAGATCGCGCACAGCCAAGGACGACCCATCATCCGACCCTACAAGCGGCCAAACGACCAGGAACAACCACCAGACGTATCCCTGCACGTAACCATGGCTGACCTCGTCCGCGACACCGATCTTGCCACCGTGCTTGAAGGCCGGCTTAACGAAGCACGCATCTGCGACCGCAACGGCGCGTACGTCAGCGCGCTCATCATGCTCGGCAGCCTCCTCGAAGGTGTCCTGCTCGATGCGGTGAAAACCCGCATGCTGGGCTCCGAAAAAAAACCAGAAAAGTGGACGCTGCACGACCTCATCGAGACCGCCCACCGGGAACAGTGGATTCAAGCCGACGTCCGCGGCTTCGCCGGCAAACTACGGGAGTATCGCAACCTCGTCCACCCGAACGCGCAGGTAAGGATTGGCCACGCTCCAGACCAGGACACGGTCAGTATGTGCTGGCCCGTCATCAACGCGGCACTCAACGATTTAGCGGCGACCGCCACCTAACTAAGGCAGCGCCGGCGCCGAGCCCTGCAGGTAGTAGGCGGAGCATGTGCGGCTGCGCCAAGTAGCGCGTGACCAATGGCCCATACGTAGCTGTAGTTGAGGATTGCACCGCAGGCCACGCCCAGGAACGGCACCGCCTGGCCGAAGCTGCCAGACGGGCGACTTCGCCGCCTGTGGTACCGGCGCACCGTGTGGGCAGTCGCCGACGCTCGCACCGGCCGACAATCCACCGGCCGCACCCCCAGCACGACCGGTGCCCGTAACCACACCCATACGCAGACGACCCTCGGCTGTCGGCCGCTATCGCACTCCTGACCGAGACCCATCGCACCGGGCGTGACCGGCGCGGCCTCGGCGTGGAGTTGGCGCGGAAGCTCAGCATCTCGCCGCGCACCGCACAGCGGTTGCTGTCGGAGGCGCGCGGCGCGGCCGAACGCGGCTGATCACGTGCCACTATCGACCAGCCGCCGATAACGGCTGAGCTTTCGTCGGCGGTCGCGTCTATTGTTACTGCCGTGGTTCTCCAGATCGATACCTCCGCACCGCTGCTGCGTCCGAGCCAGCTCACCGCTCTAGTTCGAGCTGTCGAGGGCGCCGATCCTCACGACGAGCATCGCTGGATCGAGTGGAAGTCGACCCTTGACCTGACCACAACGGCTGGTCTAGCTCACATCGTCAAGCACATCATCGGGCTGGCCAACCGTCAGCCCGCCGCCGCTCAGCGGGCCGGCGGCTTCGGCTACCTCCTCGTCGGCGTCGAGCCCGGCGCGATCAACGGTATAGCGACGATCGACCCGGAGACCCTGATCGGTCGGGTGCGTCCGTACGCTGGCGACGTGGTGCGGTGGACGCCGGAGTACGTCACGGTCGACGGAAAACAGGTCCTCGTCGTGATCGTGGACCCGCCAAAGCCCGGTGACCCCATCCACTGCCTCCGCAAGCACATCGAGAAATTCCAAGCCACCACCATCTTTGTCCGCCACACCGGCCGTACCGATCCAGCCAACCCCGGCGATCTCGACCTGCTTCAGGCTCGTTTGCTCGAACGCACCCCGAGTCTGCAGATGACCGTGGCAGCGACCCCGCCGACCATCGAAGAGTCGCCCGACATCCACGATGTGGTGAGCAGGTGGGTAGGACAGCGACGCCCCGCTCTCCTTGCCGCGCGCCACCGGCCCGCTCGTCATCCCGGCGTGGACATGGTGGGCGTACGCAGCGGGTTCCTACGGCCAGTCCCAGACACTCGTACCGAAGAGCAGTACACCGAGGAAGTTGAAGAGTTTCTTGACGGGGCACAGGAAGTTCTCGTGCATCGTGGAGCTTGGGACCTGTTCCGGCACAAGCGCGCCTCGTTGACTCTGACGGTGACCAATCCTACCGACATTGGCTACACCGCCATTCGGCTTGTCGTGCATGTCCCTGGGCAGGTGCAGGGCTACCCCGAGGAACTGGTCGAGGCACTGGACGGAGACCGCCCTGATGCCCCGCGCCCCCCGAAGCCACTCGGCGCGCCCACCGTTCGCAATCTCGTCCCAAGCCTTCCGGCTTTCGACTTCGCACCGCACATCCCCACGCCCGTGTATCCCGGCCCAGGTCCCTCGTTCACAGTGCGAGACAGCGGCTCGGTCACCATCGAGTACGACGACTTCGAGCTGCGTGCGGAAGACGCTGTGACCTTGGAGCCGGTGCCGCTGCTCGTACAGGAAGAACCGGGCGCCACGCTGACCGCAACATGGTCCGCAACCGCTGCCGAAGTCCGGGGGCGCCTCACCGGCGAGTTCACCATTACGGTAGGTGCCAGCACGCTTGACCTGGAAAACCTGGACGAGGAGCGCGATCGCGAGAAGTGATCGCTGCGCCTCTCGTCGAGCGGCGTGTGGCGCTGCCATCTGACTTGGCGCTCCGCCGTTCTCGGGCCGGGCGGCGCTCGCCTCACTGTCACTCTTCGTCATCGGCCGAGGATGTCACCGGGGTCTGCTGCACCGGTAGGTGATATCTGAGATGGCTTGCCCCGTGGGCGGCCTGGAAGGATGTCGCTGTGCCTAAGCCTCCGCGATGAGGTCGGGCGGGTTGCCCGTGACCGCGACCCGGGTGTAACGGTCGAGGAGATCGCGAAGGACTTCGGGGTCCAGTCGATGACGTTGTTCAAGTGGTGTTCTAGGGCAGGCCGCTCGACATTGGGCACGGATTCGGCACCTCATGGGTCATACCGTCCGCCCGCTCCGTGGGGGCGGCACCCCCGTACGTTTGGCTACTTTCGTGGCGGCTGGCGATGGAGTAGAAGCGAGTAGGCCAAACAGTCGGGACAGGTTGGAGGGACAGACATGGTCGTCGAGGGTCAGTTCTGGCTAGCCGGCACTGAAAACAAGGTGGCCGGCAGGCTCGACCTAGCGGGCGAGGCGCCCGTTCTTGAACTGGCTGGTGTCCTGACAGCGTTCGGTAGACCATCGTCGGCCCGGATGACAATTCATGGCAATTTGGACAAACTTGGAAATGTAACGCTCCTTGATGCGTACGTCGCCCGCCAAACCTTCTCGTCAGTGGGGGAGAGGGAACAGATCCGTGCGAGATATGCGTTGACGGCGATGGGACTCCTTGCGGACGCGGATGATCAATATGTCGGTATCCGCATCGAGCTTACGGGTCTTGAGGGCTGGAGCGGGCAGGAAGGGCTGGCGTGGAACTTCGGGCCGCAGGGCGTTTCTGCGACCGTTCATAGTCCGAAGGTTGATCCCGTTGAAATTCCGAGTGGAGACGGAAGGCTGACCTTTTTTGGCTCGTACGGCAAGCGGGGATCGGGTCCGTTATCGTTGGAGCTATGGCGCGCCGTGTCGTATTGGGTTAGTGATCTAGCGCCAAGAAATCTTGATGCGATAGTTGCTGACCATGTTGATCCGCTTAGGGTTCTCACCACAATATGCGCGGATGGCGAATGCGACGTGCGAAGCGTTTACGTGGCACCGGCGGACATGTCGGAGAGATGGTTTCGCGTTTATGGTCCGACGGTTTGGGGAAAATTGCGCGATGACGAGGAGCGGCGTGCCGCCCATTTCATCGAGTTCTCTGCAGTCGGTTTGTCGCGAATTGCTAAGTGGATCTCCATGCATGCAAAGCTAGATCCGCTTGGTTCGGCGGTAGCCGCCGCGAGGTTTTTACGAGAGCAGGACCTGTCTACGACGGTCTTTCAGTTGGCGTCTGCGGTAGAAGGTATGCATCGAAGGTTTTACGACGATGAGCCACGCATGGCTAAGGATGTGGCAAGAGTGGTTCGTCGAGCTGGCCGCCGCATATTTGGTCGCTTCGGTCCGGACGTGCTTAAGGCGGTTAATGACGGATTGTCATTTATTGGTCAGCCCACATTTGGTCATCGACTTTTGCGGATAATTAGAGAGATGGGCGAAATTAATCAGGAAGTATTTGGCCGAAGGCCGGATCTGTGGGTAGGTAAAGTTAAAGCGGCCCGTAATCGGATGGCGCACCAGTTACACGGAGATACCCCGATTTCTGAGCAGGAACAGTTGATCCTCGCAGAGTCTCTGTACTGGACCCTGGTCGCCCTAATGCTCCGCGAAGCTGGCGTAGCAACCAAGGACATCGCTGATGCGCTTATGCGGGAACGGCGCCTTGAATTCTTTCTCTTGCGCGCCAAATCCTGGATGCCTGACGTGTATGGCGATTCACCTTAAGGTAGAGGTATACCGCGTAAGTCGCCTGATGGCTGTTCGCCGTACACTGCGACGGGTCAGATCAGACTGGCAGCGATCTTGATCGAGGTTATTCCGGAGGGAGTAGTCCTACCTGTCGCAATGGCTCACGCATGGTGTCGTCGTTCATCGTGTGTCCGTGTTCGAGGCTTTTGAGAACGACGTCGCTGTTCTGCGGCGTCAGGTCGACATGAAACGTGGACCACTGTGTGCACGTGGGGCAGTTTCTTCCAATGAGAAACGGGCGGAGTAAGTGCAGGCTGCCTTCCGCGTCCATTATGTAGAGACTTCCTCGTTCCAACTCATTGCTCGGGTACTCGATCACCGTCGCCGGAACGACGGAGTGGTCGCCCATGAGTTCCTGCAGCGACACCGTCGCCGACCTTCGCAGGGCATCCCACCGGACACTTGACAAGTGAACGAGACGTAGGTCGCTGAGGAACTCCGCACCCGCTAAGAGGACCCTGAGTCCTGCGTAGGCATCCGGCAGCAGCTCGGCCAGGTCGCCGCGACGTAGGTGTGCTCGATCGTTGCGATGCTCAGCCAGCCGAGCGCAGGCGTCCCTCATCTCTTTGGCGGCGAGCATTCGGCGCACCTCAATCAGAGGCTGGTCGTTCGGGAGACGCTTGAACTTCTTGCCGGTCACCTCGGTGAGGACTGCGACCCAGTCACCGAACGTGGGGCCGGCTCGGCCGCCAGCGAGTTTGTCGCGAACGCCTCTCACCGTGGAGATCTCGACGCCAGCATGCCTTGCCATCACGATGGCGATGATCGCCGTGTAGCTCAGCAGTACTTCGGCTGCCTCCAACACGGCATCGTATGCGTGCAAGGACGGCTCGCCGCTCAGCTCGGCTTCAACTTGACGCCACCGGTATGCGATGGGGTGTGGATACCTGGTGCGTATGGCGTGCCCCTGGTCGTCGAGCAGCGCGGCTGCCTCCGTCCGCATCCGCAGGAGGCGGCCCGAACGGAGCAGCCGAGCCCTAGCTCTCTGCGGCTCCTCCGCCAGCGCCGACTCAACAAGGCTGACTGCTTCGGCCCGCCACTCGTCCAGCCGTTCAGCCGCTCTGGTGAGGTCGATCAATGCCGAGGAGAGCGTCTCGTCCGGTTGAGGCACGGGCAATTCGCACAGGGCGCTCCTGAGGATACGAGCCCCGCCACCATAAGACGCCAGCGTCTTCGCCAGAGGCGTATTCAAAAACTGCCGTGCAAACGAGAGCTCGTATGGTCGCAGCGAGGTGCCCGGGCGCAGCACGATCACCGTGTCACCCGCAACGGCGGGCAGGTCGTGGGCCTTCACCTCGGCGACGACCAGTCCGCTCCGGTCGTGGGCTTGGTAAATCGACCGGACCAGCAGATCACCGGGGCGCAGGCAAGGATCCAGTGGCACATCAGCCCATTTGGTCTTTTCATCAGGCGGCGCGATGATCCCGTTGGGCCGGACATCTCGGCCCGTGATCACTCGAACGCTGCCGCTGGTGGGATCGTTGTGTAGCAACTGACGGTCATGCGTCGGATGGATAGCCGATGCCGGCAGGTCGAAGATGTCCCCGAGCGTCACGGTCCGGCCGAATTCTGACAGCGCTGTACGCCGGTCCAGTACCGCAGGGTCGTGTCGGTCAAACGCCAGACTTTCACCGGGTGGTAGAGGATCGCGGATGACGTAGCCGAAGGTCCGTCTTCCACCCGCCATCTTCAGCAGGCGGGTGAAGTCCGCCTCCACGACCTTGGCGTCCTCGTTCATTGGAACGCGGAAGATCCGCGATGGCCTCGGTTCCAACGTGCGTCGGCGCAGCAGCATGGCGGCGACCTCGAAGGTGGCATGTATATGCGGCAGGAACCCGCGGGCGAACACCACGAGCGTCGCCTGCCAGTCCTGTGCGATGACTGCCCGTAGTTGACTGCGTCCCAGGTCCGTCATAGTGCTCGCCGGGACAAGCGTGAGAAGCACTGGGTCATCCCCTGCTGGGCGGCAGTTCGCCAGCACCAGTTCGTGGGCGTTTCGTACCGCGATTCCGCGTTGGTGCAGCGTCGCTACCTCCGGTCGGAGCCGATCCCAAGGTGGCACTAGGACCACTGGGCCGTCAGGCAGCCGCCGGTGGACGACATCCACCATGTCCTCTAGCGAGACAGCCTGCTCATGCTCCCACCCTGCGATCGCTAACGCAGATAGAGGATCGCCTTCCATGTCTACGACCACCGGGACGCCCGTACCGGACAAGTCCATAGCCTGCGTGAGGAGCCGTTCCAGCAATGCCCATCCACCGGTCCACGTGGACTGACCCGGCATCATCAAATGGATCTCCGATCTCATGTGCCGCAACATGTCGTCGGCCGACAATGGTATCGCTCGCTCAAACCTGCTACGCCTACCTGCCACACGAAGCCGCCGCTGGCAGCTCCCACGCACCCGCCCCAGCGTCCAGGTACGGTCCGGGACGGGACTGGGCCGAGCGCTCCGCGCCACGTCCGTCAACGGCACCGGTCAGGTCGACGGGAAGATGACGGCTACGTCGTCGACAGTGACGAGCTTCCCGAGCGACGGCCTGAGTAGCTTGCCAAGCCAGCCGTCTTCTTGAGGTAGGCGTGCCTCGATCCTGGTGCGGGCTTCACCGCGCGCTTCGGCGTTGCCGTTGCCGCACAGCGCGTCGTACTGGCGCAGCCTGTCAGCAAGCATGTCGTAGAGCCGGACAGCCGCGCCGTGGTTGACCAACACGACCTTGTCGTGGGCCGCCTCCGCGGCGTCGTCCGTGGTGGTGCTCGCCGGGGTAAGCAAGCAGCCGTAGACGCGGGTCTTCGCCGAGCGCCTGTTCTCGACCTCGATTTGCCCGAGCAGTTGGTTCACGTCGCCGCGCGTGAGTGGCTTGGGATTGCCCTTGGCAATGGTCTTGACCTCCCAGACCCGACGTTCGGCGCGCTTGACCGTGGACCAGGTCCAACGACAGTCCGTGGCGCTCTGCTCGGTCTTGGGTGGGCGTTCTCCGCTGGCGCCCACGAGGCGGGCGAGCATCTCAGCCCTTCGCACTGTTCGTCGTGGCTGCCGGTGAGTAGGGCGCGACCCGTGGACAGGACACGGTCGAACCGAGCACCGGCCTCGCGGCGCCAATCGTCCCAGGCGAGGAAGAACCGGTCGGTGTCGTCGGCTGTCTGCTCGTAGCCTTCGAGGTCGGCGACGGTGCGGGCCAGCCGGCGGAACCAGGTGGTGCGCGGGCCGTTGGAGGTGGCGTCCTCTAGCGCCTTGCGTGCGGCGGCCAGGTCCTGCGGGCGTCCTCGGTCGAAGTGTGCGTGGGCCTCAACGTAGCGCCAGAACGCGGCGTGCTCGGTTTCTCCGGCGGCAGCGAGTTGGGTCGCGGCTTCGCTAGCCCTCTTGGCTGCTCCCGCGTGGTCGCCGAGCCAGAGGTCGGTCGCCGCTGAGACTTCAGCGTCGGCACTGGATACGTCGCCGCTTCCACCAGTGTTGCGGCCAGGTCGCGCCTTGCGTCGAGAACCCGCCGCGTCGACGGGCCGGGCCGAGGTTAGGGTGTGCCCGGCTGGTTGCCAGAATGCAGAGCACGCGCGCAGGGTGCCGTCCCAGCCCTGGTCATAGATTTCTAGCGCGGTGCGGATGGTGGGTTCGGTGCCGGCGGGGATCGACTTGCGGACTGCCGGGTCGGCGAGCATATGGGCGAAGGTGGGGTCCAGGCCGAGGTAGAGGGATCGGTCGGTGGCGTCGCGGTTGGCGCGGCCGAGGGCCTGGGTGACCCGCTGGCCGACGCGGTGACGCATGAAACTGGCGTCGCCGAGGTAGGCGACGACGAACCGTTCGAACTCGCTGCTGGCCTGCGGGACGGCGGTGATGATGACCAGATCGCAGACATCGCCCGCGAGGTCGAGTCCGTCGTAGCGGCCCGCGGTGATCAGGTGCCCGTTCGCGACTCGGCTCCAGGTGTCGACCATCGCGTCGTCGCCGGGGCGAAGGCGGTAGACCTGCTGGCCGTCTGTGGTGAGAATCTCCTGGAGGGTGTCGGCTTCGGCGTGGCTGCCGCACAACCAGGCGGCCCGGCCTCCCGCGGCCTGGGCTTGGTTGAGTGCCCAGCCGAGGACGTCCTGGTCGAAGGGCTGCCCCGCGCTGGGGTTAAGTACCAGGAGTCGCTCGCCCGTCGCGCCTGGCGGCAGCGGTTCAGCGGTGGTCAGGCGGGTGACCGGACGGCCACCGACGCGCCGTTGTAGGTCGTCCATCGAGCCGAGGGTGGCGGATAGGTAGATCCGGACGACATCCAGTCTCAGCGCTTCAGCTTCCTCCTCGACACGTTCGGCGAGTTGGCGCGTGCCGGTCAGGTAGGCCACCGACCATCCGCGCGGTCAAGGGCGTTGTCGGCGATCGGCAAGGCCAGCAGCGTCTTGCCCTCGCCGGTCGGCATCTCGATGGCCAGGTCTGCGGTGTCGAGGTGCTGCTCGGCGTACGCGGCCAGCACTTGGCGCTGGCCCGGCCGGAGCTGAGTGAACCTCGCCGAACCGAAGTCGACGAGGCGCTGTTCGAAGTCCGGTACCGCTGCGTGTGCCACCGTCTATTCCTCCGTTCGCGCGGTCAACTCTACGACGCGGGGCGCTGGCGACCTGTCCGGCGACGGCCCTCGCGGGCCTGCGCCTACTTCGGGGTGCTCGCCGCGACACCGGCGGTGTCGTACCCCTGCGCCATGCTCGTAATGCCGCGGCCGTCCGGCCCCGCCGGGGCAGTACGCGGTACGGGACGCAGATAGATAGTGAGGCGGCGAGGTCGTGTCGCGAGGCAAGACGGTCACGTCCACGATCGACCGAACCGTACCGGGGCGCCAACCGGATCTGCGTGGCGAAGGTGCCTACGAAGGCCGCCGCTGGCGCCGAGACCCGGCCGGTTCCACCGATCGCAAACTCTCGGTCCCACACCAGGGTCCTGGGGGCACCCGCTCGATCCCGGAGATCAGCTGCCACATCCCGGACAAGATGTCCCCGGCCTGCCGCGACGGGATCATCACCGCGGTCATGAACCGGGAGAACCCCAGCGTCATCACCAGCACCGGCAGCTTCGTGCTGGGCTCGTGGACCGTCCGGTCGACCGGATCGATACCGGCATGCTCCGGCCGGATGACCGCCAGCCGCCTCCGCAACGGCGGCATGGAGTGCGGCCACTTGATCCGTTCAGCCACGACCGGCCGGGCATCCGCGGCCGCTCCGCCAGCAACGCTCTGATCTGCGGCTTGTATGCATCCACGATCGAACCCTGCGGACGGCGTCGTACTTCGGCGGCCGGTGAGAAGCCAACGCAGCCCGCACCGTATCTCGGGCCACCCCGAGCCGCCGAGCGATCTCCTTGATCGGCACGCCCTCCGCACGACGCAAACGGCGGATTTCCGCCCAATCCTCCACTTTCAGCACTCTCTTCAAATACCGCAGAGGATCTGTCAAAATTCGGAGACTCCTGGGGGTCAGTCTTTAGGAGGCTGTGACATCAGAACGGCTATGCTGTCGGACGGCAGCTCGCGCCTGCCGACCTTCCGGTCCAGCCTTCGCCCGCGTGGGGGCTGTTTGTGAGGAGGGAAAGGGTCTCCGACTCGCGTGGTCCTAACTTCGTCGTGCCCGGAATCGGGCTGTCATTGTCGTGACGGCGGGGGTGCGCGGGGCTCCGCCGGTTGGGGAACGCGATGACACGTCACAAGGCCCGCAAGCGTGCCGCCCGTCAGCGAATGGTTGAGCAAGACCAGCCGTACCTTCATGCCGCCGTCATCGTGCCAGTGCCGGACGAAGCGGACGAGGCGGATGAGGCGGATGAGGCGGCGCGAATCCGACGAGACGCAGAAGAGGCGTGGTGGTTCGTCCGCTGGCCATGCCCTGACGGCTGCCAGTCCGAGTACCGGGTATGGCAGGTCCCAGCTGGGTCGATGGTGAGCTGCGCTTCCTGCGGTGAGCCGGTATGCGTCGACTGCCAAGAAGAGCCTGTTGCCTACGAGTTCCAACGCTGCCGGTTCTGCGAGTACGAGGCGACCCGGCCTCCGGCACCTCCCAAGCCGGTGTGTACTGGTCACTGCATCACGGTCGCCGCAGCGTGGGACGCGGCATTCCCCGAGCAGCGGCACGACCACAGCGACAGCTCGTACGGTTTGTGCGCAGTATGCGACGGGTACATCTGCGTGGGGTGCCGTAGCGGGCAGGCGGGGAGGATGTTCGGATACTGCGAGCCCTGCGCGTCGGTACCTATAGACAACCCGTTTCCTGAGAACGAAGGCCGCGACCTGGCGGTCGCGGCAGTGCTGCACCGTCTCGCAGGCAGACTCGTGGCCGTCGGCGCCGGCCCGTACCCGCACGTGAATGGGTGGATCAATCGTCGGATGGGGGTTCGCCGGCGCCGTGACGCTTGTACCGAACAGCTCATGGTCGGTGTCGAAGCCGCACAACGGTGGCTAGATATCCTGCAGCGGGCTGCCGAGACCGCGCCCGGACCGGTCGATCCGCGAGACCGACGTTGACGACCGGGCAATTGAACAGTGGCGAGCGCAACAGCAGGGGCTGTACAAACGCCCACGTATTCGTACCAGATCAGATGCGCAACACCTTGAAGACACCGACGAAGGCAGCCGTGGCCTGGTGCCCACGGCCGTCCAGTTGCGTACTGTAGCGCCTCAAGATGTACGCCGAGTTGTTCGGCCAGGCGCTTGATCATGGTTTGAGGTCGGACTCCGTGGACTCGTGGTGACGGTGTGAGTACTCCCGTCGGTCGAGGTGTTTGCGCTGATCAGGCGCGGCGATTCGCTTGGAAGAGAGGAGCGTTTCGCAATGTTCGTCCGGTGTGGTCGGGTGGTTGCGGTTGCGGTGCTCCCCGGTTGCCCTTCCTGGCGGATTGGATCATGGGGTGCCGCGGCCGGACGTGAACGGCGTCGAACGGATGTCAACGGCGTTCAAGGGACATGCCGTGACCTGCCTGGACGAGGTTTGGGCAGATCGCGGCGTTGGGTGGACCGTGTTGACACGGAAGAGGTCACTGGTTCAAACCCAGTATCGCCCACCAAAACCGCTGGTCAGAGCTTTGATCAGCGCCTACTGGCGAGTGTGATCTTGGCTCGTGGGAGCGGTTCTGCTCCCAGGGTAACGGACCAGGCTGCTGATCGGTCGTTACCAGGAGCCGCCGCTGCCCAGCCATCGGCTCTGCAGGGTGTGAGCAGCGGTTGGTGCATGGGTTCGGGGACGTGGGCGTAGACGCCGCGGATGCCGGCCCACTTACTTTAACTTTGGCCGTTTTACTGGTTATTGGGTACCTTTGGCGAGGTGACGGCTATCTCTTGCGTGACGTCGCGGGCACGTTCTGTTTCGCGTTGAGTGGGTGTGTGCGGGGTCCATTGCGTTGCCGGTCGTGGCGGCTGCGAATTTCTGTAGCGCCGCGCTGCGGGTTGACGCAACCTCGCACCATCCATCCCCGCATGCCTTGACCGGACAACGGTTGTGGATCGATCGTCTCCACCATCGACGAGAGGAGATGGTGATGGTGGCGACGACCGTGCGACGTACGAGCGGCGTCCGGCGCAGGCGGTTCGGCGTGGTGAGCGCCCTGGCCGGGCTCCTGTCCGCGGTGGGCCTCGCGGTGACCCAGGCCCCGGCGAGCGCGGGGGCCTGGGTCACCTGTCCCGCGGGCCTGACTGGCTGGAAGGTGGTCCACGGCAGCCGGGGCGGTCAGATCTGGGAGGGCTACCGGTACACGCTGCACTCCGCGGTGCCCACCTTCCTCGTCAGTGACGGCCAGCTGCTCGACAACTCGGGCACCGACCTGAGCGTCAGCTACACGATCACGTCGAGCGTGTCCCGCACCTACAGCGTGACCGCGACGGTCGGGGTGCAGACGCAGCCCACGCAGTGGCTGACCACCTCGGTCAACACCTCGATCGTGTCCAGCGTGACCACAGCGCGCGGCGTGAGCATCAGCACGACGGTGCCACCCCGCACCCGGCTGCTCGCCGAGTACGGGGTGGAGGCGTATCAGGTCAGCTACGCCATCGAGGCCTACCGGACGGAACGCATCGCCGGAAACAAGCAGCCGCCCGGCCCGAACAACCGCTGCGAGGAGTGGGGCTACTACCCGCAGAACGCGATCGCACCGACCCATGTGGAGGGCTGGCGGTTGCGTACCACCTGACCGCCAGGCGTACCGGCTGCACGTCGTCGTCTGGATGGTCAGCAAGCCGTAGGCATCGCCGATCGATGCTGCGCTGACCGCCTTGGCGGCGACGATGTAGCCGGCCGAGACCAGCACCGCCCGCCCGTACTGCGGGGTCGGCGCGCTCCACGATCCACTCCGTGGCCGCCGGCTACAGCGAGGCGTAGAAGTCGAGGTGCCGGGCCGCCGCCGAGGCCCACGTGTGCCGTTGCGCCAGCGCCGTGCCTCGGGCGCGGCGGGTCGGATCGGGCTCCGTGACGGCGCGCAGCAGCGCCGCGGCGAGTGACGGTGGATCGGCGCCGTAGCCGACCGCGGAGCCGAAGACCTCCCGGAGCACCGGCAGGTCGCGCACGACGACTGGAACTCCGGCCGCCAACGCCTCCATGGCGGCCAGCCCGAAGCCCTCCTTGACGGACGGGAAGGCGAACGCGGCCGCCCCGGCGACCAGGCCGGGCAGCTCGTCGTGCGCGACCGCGCCGAGGACCACCGGCTCGACACCGAGCTCGTGGGCGCGTGCCTCCCACGCGGCGCGGTAGGCGCGGTAGTCGAAGAGTGTCTCCCCACCGGCGATGACCAGTCGTAGCTCCGGCAGGTCCCGGCGCAGCAGCGCGTAGGCATCGAGCAGGTCCAGCGCGCCCTTGCGGGGCTCGATGCCCCCGACGGCCAGGAGATAGGAGCCGTGCCGGGTGTCCGGCCTGGCGGCGGCGAACCGGGCCGCGTCCACCCCGTTCGGAATCACGACCGGCATCAGACCCCAACCGGCCCGCACCTCGGCCGCCACCGCGGCGGAGACACAGATGTGCGCGTACGGGCGGACGATCGCCTGTTCGTGGCAGGCCGCCAGTTCGGGGGTGGTGAACTGGTCGAGGTGGTGGATCGTGCGCACACACCGATCGACGGCGTTCGCGCTGATGCAGTCCTGGGCGTGCACCACGTCGTACGCCTCGGGGGTGAAGGCCGCCCGCAGGACCGCGATCGAGCGCAGGATGCGCGGCCCGACACCCTCGTTCGGTCTGTCCGGGAACGGTACGACGGCCAGCCGTACCCGCGGGTCGACCGGCCGGAAGAAGCCCGCGTCGCCGCCCCGGCCCAGCGTCCAGACCGTCACCTCCTGTCCCAGCTCGGCCAGCGACTCGGCCAGGGCGAGCGTGTGCACGACCCCGCCGCGTGGCCGGGTCGAGTAGCTGAGCAGCGCGATCCGCATCACCGCGCCGTCCGGTAGGTCGCCGGCCGCAGCTCGCGCAGATGGTTCAGCACCCGCCGGGCCGTCGCGATCTCCCGCGCGACGTCCAGTTCGGCCACCGCGAGTCCGGCTTTCGCCCAGGTGCGGGCCAGCATGTTGCCGGCCGGTCCGACCACCTTGGCCTGGCCGAGGAAGCGCATCCCGCCGGCCGCGCCGGTCTGGTTGGAGGAGACCACCACGACCTGGTTCTCGGCGGCCCGGGCGCAGTCGTAGAGGTCGAACAGTCGGGATTGGCGGTCCTGGGACAGTTTCGGCGCCGCGTTGGTGATGCTCGCTGGCCAGGCGGACAGGCAGGCGACGATCTGCGCGCCGTCCAGTGCGAGGGTGCGCGCCGACTCGGGGAAGGTCTTGTCGTAGTCGATGAGCATCCCGAGCCGCCCGACCGGGGTGTCGAACGCCGCGAACGTGTCCCCGGCGCGGTAGGCGACGCCCTCGGCGGCGGGCAGGTGCACCTTGCGGTGCCGGCCGAGTACGCCCGAGCCGGTCAGGCAGACGGCGGCGTTGTACCGGTCGTCGCCGGCCGCCTCGCAGAACCCGACGCAGACCACCATGTCCCGGGCCATCGCGCCGATCCGCTCGAAGATCGGGTCGTCCGGCTTGAGCGCCGGTGGGAACGCGGCCGGGTCGGGGTGACGCAGGTCGGCCAGGTATCCGCCGATCGCCGCGTCGGGCAGCACCAGCAGCTCGGCCCCCGCGGCGCGGGCGTCGTCGATGAGCTTGCCGATCCGCCCGAGGGCGTGGTCGAGGTCGCGGCCGAAGTGGGCCGCGGCAGCGGCGATCCGGGTCATCACCGGCACATCATCGACGCCGCGTGGGTGCGGTAGGTGTCGGGGCGGCGGTCGCGGAGGTGACCCATCGAGCGGCGGGCCGCGGCCAGCGCCGAGGCGACGTCCACATCGGCCACCGCCAGGCCGGGGGCGGTGCCGGTCGAGGCCAGCACGTCGCCACCGGGGTCGACGATCTTCGCGCTGCAGACGAAGCGCAGCGACCCGAATCGGCCGGCCTGGTTCGCCGACACCCAGACCACCTGGTTCTCCAACGCCCGGGCCCGGTCGAACAGGTCGAACCGGCGGGTCCACCGGTCCTCGGCCAGGTCGGCCGGTGCGTCCGTCCGACTGCCCGGCCACGCCGACACCACCACGATGATCTCGGCGCCGTCCAGCGCGAGCACCCGCGCCGACTCCGGGAACGCCTTGTCGTAGCAGATCAGCAGCCCGATCCGACCGACCGGGGTGTCGAACGCGGTGAACGAGTCGCCCGAGTCGTAGCTGGCGTTCTCGCGCAGCGGCTGGTGCACCTTCCGATGGTTGCCGAGGACCCGACCGTCGTGCACACAGACCACGCTGTTGAACCGCTTGTCGCCGTCGGCCTCGCAGTAGCCGGCGCAGACGACCATCTGCCCGGCCAGCGTGGCGAGTCGGGCGATCTCCGGCCCGTCGACGCGCAGGGCCGGTGGCTCGTCCGCACCCCCGTCGAGGTGTGCGAGGTATCCGCCGAGGCACGCTTCGGGCAGCGCCAGCAACTGCACCCCGTCCGCCCGTGCCGTCGCGATCAGCTTCTCGATCGTCGCGAAGTCCCCTTCGAGGTCCCGGTCGAACGCCTCCGCCACCGCGCCGATCCTGATTGCCGCCATGCTTCGCCCGCCTTTCGTGTGCCGTCGCGGCCAGCGCCGTGTCCGGTGCGCCCGGTGGGCCACCGGAGGCCCGTCATGCCGCCGTTCCCAGCCCGGTGACACCCGCGTCGATGGCGGCGGTGAGCTCCCCGTCCGGCCACCGCAGTTGGACGCCCTGACCGGTGGTGAGTTCGCCGCAGTCGGCCCCGACCGCCGGTCCGGCCCCGGTGTCGACCAAATCGCCGGCGGTGACCATCGCGAAGCCCGGGAAGCAGGTCAGCCAGTCTCCGACGGTCGCGGAGGCCGGCCGGGGTACGCGCGCCACGTCGAGAACCGCCCCGCATCCGCTGGCCTCCGCCAGCATCCCCAGCGTCCCGACGATGCCGGCCATGGACACGTCCTTGGCGGCAGCGGGCGACGCGTTCGCGACGAACGACAGCATGCCGCGCAGTTCGGACGCCGTACGGTGGCTGGTGGAGTCCCACTGCCGGCCGTGGTAGCCGGGCCGCCACCGACCGCCGAGGTCCGCCGTGAGTCGCACCCGCAGCCCGGGGCGCCCGCCGCCGCCGCGGACCGGTCGGGTCGTGCGACCCAGCGCCGTCGCGGACAGGGCCGCGGGCACGCCGAGTTGGGTGTGCCCGCCGAGGACCGGCACACCGTAGGCCCGCGCGGCCCGCCGCAGCCCGCCGAGGATCCGGGCGGCCAGGGCCGCGTCCCGGGCGCCGACCGCATTCAGCAGACCGACGGGCGTCGCGCCCATCGCGGCAAGGTCGTTCATGTTGACCAGTACGGCGCACCAGCCGGCCCAGTCCGGGTCACGTTCCACCATCGACGGCAGAATCGCGTCGCACGCGGCGATCAGGTCGGAGCCGGGCACCGGGGCCCCGTCGTCGCCGACGAACCCGGGGCCACCCGGGGCCAGGTCGTGCAGCAGCTGGCCGAGGGGATTCTTGGTGGCGGCGGCCAGCGCGGCCAACCGTCCGATCGGCCACCGCATCAGCGTGTGCGGCCGCCGCGCCACGGTGACCGGTCGCACGCTCCGCCAGCCGAGCCGCCGGAACAGCCGCTCGTGCCGGGCCTGCACGGTCGCGTCGAACCGCAACGCACCGGCGTTCTCGGCGTAGGCGCAGGCCGCGCGCACCAGAGTCGGTCCGATCGCCTTGGCCCCGCGGACCGCCGGGTCGACGACCAGCCGGCCCCCCACCCACCAGCCGAGGTCCGGGCCGTCGGCGGCCGGGCCGACGCGCACGCCGCCGAGCAGTTCGCCGTGCGCGGACCGGGCGACCAGCACCACCGTGCGCGGATCGTCGTCCCGGTCGTCGAGGTCGGAGCCGTCGAACAGGCCCTGCTCGTCGACGAAGACCCGCTCGCGCAGCCGGTGGTAGCCGGTCAGCTCCTCGGCCCGCTCGACGATGACGTGCGGTCCGAGCAGGGCCGGCACGAGATCGGTCATGCCGTACCTCCGCGGGCAGGCCCTGACCGGCCGGTCATGCGCCGGCCGCCCGCAGTACGCCGCACGCGCCGCAGGCGGCGCAGCCGGCCTTCTGGTCGGTGCCGAGCATGCCCGCGTCGGTGAGCAGCGCGGCGACCCGCACGGTGACGTCGCGGACCAGCGCCGGCGTGGGTCCCGGCACCCCGTCGCGGCGGGCGAGCGTCCCGACCGTCGGCCGGAACGGCACCACGAAGGGATAGACGCCACGGTCGATCAGCCCGGCCGCGCCGGCGACGAGTTCGTCGGGATCCTCCCCGAGACCGATCAGGAGGTACGTGGACACCTGGTTGCGCCCGAACACGCGTACGGCGTGGTCCCAGGCGGCCTCGTACTCGGCCATCGGAACGGCGCCCTTGCCCGGCATCCACCTGCGGCGTACCTCGTCGTCGAGCGACTCGACGTGGATGCCGATCGACGCCGCGCCGGCCGCGTGCAGCTCGTCGATGGCCGAGAGTTCGCCGGGCGGTTCGATCTGTACCTGGATCGGCAGGCCGGGTACGGCCTCGCGTACCGCTCGCACGGACCGGGCCAGGTTGCGCGCGCCGCGATCCGGACCGGTGGTGGTGCCGGTTGTCATGACCATGTGTCTGACGCCGTCGAGCCGCACCGCCGCCGCGGCGACCTCGGCCAGTTGCGACGGCGTCTTGGCCGCGACCGTGGCGCCTGCGCGCAGCGACTCCTCGATCGTGCAGAACCGGCAGCGTTGCTCCTCGGCGTACCGGATGCAGGTCTGCACCACGGTCGTGGCCAGCACGTCCCTGCCGTGCAGCCGGGCGATCTGTTCGTAGGGCACGCCGTCGGCCGTGCTCAGGTCGTAGAACCTGGGCCGGCGGACGAGCTCCAGCGACAGGCCGGTGTCGACCTCGCCGAGCCAGAGCCGCTCACCGCGTACCTGATATGGGCTTTCGGGGTTGATCGGCAGGGCGGCGTTGGCACCGTCGATGACCAGGTGCCCATCGTCGCTGGGCCCGGCGCCGGCCGGGCGCCGCACGGGCGCCTCGACCCGCACACCCCGCACGGCTATGTCAGTCCGGATGCCAACGCTCACCGTTGCCACCTCAGAACATGTAGGTCGAGTTGATGATCGCGCCCTTGCGCGCGTAGTGGATCAGCGCGTCCTGGACGTCGAGCGGGTGCGTCGGGATGACGCCCTCGATCAGGTCCTCTTCGCGGGCGCCGTGCAACGACAGCCCGAACCGGCAGCAGTACACCTTGCCGCCCTCGGTGATGAACGTCTTGAGCGAGTTGTTGATGTTGTGCTCGCCCGGGAAGGCCGACGCGCCGGTGGTCGGGAAGCCGCGGGTGGCCAGGCAGTTCAGCGAGCCGGGTCCGTAGAAGTAGATGGCCGACTCGAAACCCTTGCGCAGCGCCCGGGTCGCCTGCAGCACGGCCACGAAGCTGACCGACGACTCGTGCGCGATGCCGTGCACGAGAGTGAAGTAGCTCTGCCCCTCCTCGGCCTTGTAGTCGGGGAAGACCTTGGTGCCGCCGTAGATGCTGGAGCCCTCCGCGAGCGCGGGGTGCGGGATCTCGTTCAGGCTCTGCTGTTCGAGCTCGGTGAGGTCGGTCATGGTCGGTTTCTCCTTCAGGCGTAGAGCTTGTCGAACGTGGTCTGGAAAACGGCTTCGGACAGTTCGGCACCGCCTACTGCGGTGCTCAGCCGGGCCAGCTCGCCGGCGTGGTCGCCCCACGGCTCGTCGCTTGCGAACAGCACCCGGTCGTGCCCGAGGCCCCGGCGGTCGATCTCGGACACGAGCCAGCGCGGGGCGAACCCGATGGCCCAGGAGAGATCGGTGTAGACCTGCTTTCCTGCCGCCACCCAGTCGAAGAACCGGGTGCCGATCAGCTTGATGTGGCCGCTCATCCCGCCGCCGAAGTGCACGAGGTGCACCCGGACGTCGTCGGCGTACCGGTCGACCAGTTGGCCGACCCGGTCGATGTCGGAGGCGGCGCCGGGCGAGGTGTGTACGTGGACGACCAGGTCGTGGGCCCGGGCCGCAGCGAAGATCGGCTCCAGGCCGGGGTCGTCGACGGTCCCGCCGAGCAGGAAACTCACCTTCAGCGCGCGGACGCCGTCCTCGCCGGCCAACCGCAGCGCGGCCGCGGTCCGCTCCCGGTCGCGGTCCTGCGCCGAGACCCAGAGTCCGCAGCGGATCCGGTCGTCGCGCTGGGCCGCCTCGACCACGAGTTCGTTGAAGCCGAACGCGACATCCGGGTCGGGCACGCCGTAGTTCGGCAGGACCAGGGCACGGGCGGTTCCCTCGGCGTCCAGGTCGGCGATCAGCTCGTCGATGGTGGCGCGGGCGGTGGTCGCCGGGCTGACCGGCGGTCCGCCGTAGAACGGGTACGCGGGCAGCACGCCGAGGTGCCGGTGCGCGTCGTTCAGGCTGCTTCTCATGCGGCGGCCCGCTGGGTGAACCAGTCCAGGTCCGGGTACGTCTCGGTCGGCGTGCCGGCGAGCCAGCTGACGCCCTCGGTGATCCGCTCGCGGCGGGCCGCGGCGATTCTCCCGATCAGGTAGCCGGCGTCGCGGGCCACCCCGGCGAACCGTCCGGAGCCCCAGGTGTACTGCCAGGGCAGGCCGATGAAGTAGAGGCCGGGGCAGCTGGTGACGCCGCGGGCGTGGGTCGGGTAGCCGCGGCCGTCGAAGACCGGTACCTCGATCCAGCGGTGGTCGCGGTGGAAGCCGGTGCTCCAGACGACGGCCCTGATGCCCTCGGCGGTCAGGTCGATCGCCGTCGCGCCGTCGGTGGGTTGCCACACCGGGACGTAGCGGTCCTCGGCCGGTGCCGCGATGCCCGCCGCGGTGATGTGGCGGTCGATGGCATCCTTGATGCCCTCGGCGACCGCGTCGGCGCTGTCCAGATTGGCCTTGAGATCGTCGCCGAAGGTCACCGTCGATCCGCGCACGCCGGTCAGCCGTCCGTGCAGCCGCATCCCCTCGGTCGCGAAGGCTCGCAGGTCGATGTCGCGGCCACCGTCCCGGCCGGTCATGTAGTGGTTGGCGCGCAGCCGTACCTCGTCCGCGTCGCCGAATTCGTCGATGCCCCTTGCGTAGTGGCCCATCTCGTCCAGCCAGGCCAGGGTGTCGCGGCCCCGGTACCGGCGGGCCGCGCGTGGGGCACTGCCCACCGCGAGGTGCACGCGCCGTCCGGCCAGGTGCAGATCCTCGGCGATCTGACAGCCGGACTGGCCGGTACCCACCACCAGCACGGCGCCGGCCGGAAGTTGGTCCGGGTTGCGGTACTGCGACGAATGCAGCTGTGTGACGTCGCCGGGCAGCCGCTCGGCGATCCGCGGCACGGCCGGGTTGTGGTACGGCCCGGTCGCGACCACCACCTGGTCCGCGGTGCAGGTCCCAGCCGTCGTGACCAGTTCGAATACCCCATCCGGTGTACGCCGCAGCCGGTTCACCGCGACGCCCTCGACCAGGGGTGGGTCGAAGCTGGCGGCGTACTTCTCCAGGTAGCTCACGACGTCCGCGCCGACCATGAAGCCGTCCGGATCGCTACCCTGGTAACCGAAGCCGGGCAACTGGCACTGCCAGTTCGGGGTCACCAGGCAGAACGAGTCCCACCGGCGGTCGCGCCACTCGTGCCCGACCCGGTCGCGCTCGATGACGACGTGGTCGACACCGTACTGCCGCAGGTACCAACTCATCGACAAGCCGGCCTGCCCGCCGCCGACCACTGCGACCGCCCGGTGTGTGCCGTCGAGCTTCACGCCTCGATCCCTTCCACGGTGACGTCCCCGTCGCCGTGGAAGGCGGCGACCCTCGCGATGTCCGCCATCGACCGGACCGCTCGTTGACAGGGGAAGCCGAATGCCGCCTCGACCCGGTCGCTGGCGGTCGTCAGTGCCGCGCGCCCCCGGGCCACGAAGTCCGCGACCGGCAGTCGCTGCCCGGGTCTGAAGTAGTCCTCGACGATCGTCGAGGGCGAGTAGATCCGTTGCCTCGACCCGTCAGGCCAGCGCACCAACACGTACCGTTCCGGCATGGCGGCACCTCATCCGACCAGGGGAATTGCGCTGTTCGTGAGAGCAGTCAAGGCAGCATCGATTTCGCCGCGGTTTCATCCGGAACAAGCAGGCGTTAGAAGGTCCGCACAACGACCGGGTGTGTCCGGAGCATTTCGGGCCTGCAGCGACTGCGTGAGCCAGCGTTTCGAAACCGCGTCGTCACCCGCAAACGACTGCCGACAAGGTGCACGCGATCTGGCAACAACCGGACCACCGGCTCGACTCGTACCGTGGGTGCGGTTTTCCGTACCTCTGCCGTTGAGGTTGGCCGGCTGAGGTCGATGGTCGACCTCATGGTCCTGGCCGCGCGGGATTCGTAGCGTCGGGGCATGATCTTTTCCTGGTACGTGTCGATTCGAGCCGAAGTGGTTGCCACCCAGGCGGAGCCGCCGGACGGTGATCTGGCCGGTTTCGCGGCTGACCTGGTCGAGCGGCTCGGTGGTCCGGGTGCGGGCCTGGCGGTGGCCCTGGAGAACCTGTTCCCGCCGATTCCCAGCGAGGTGATTCTGCCGCTGGCGGGCTTCGCCGCCAGTCAGGGCAGGATCAGCCTGTTCGCCGCCATCGCCTGGACCACGCTGGGCTCGGTGGTGGGTGCGATGGCGCTGTACCACCTCGGCGCCCTGCTCGGGCGGGACCGGGTCCGGGCGATCGGTGCGAGGCTGCCGCTGGTGAAGCTGGCCGACATCGACCGCACCGAGGCGTGGTTCGCCCGGCACGGCGCGAAGGCGGTCTTCCTCGGGAGGATGATTCCGATCTTCCGCAGCCTGATCTCGATTCCGGCCGGAATCGAGCGGATACCGCTCGCGACCTTCCTGCTCTACACCACGCTGGGCAGCCTGATCTGGAACACCGCGTTCGTGATGGCCGGCTACCTGCTCGGCGACAACTGGCATGCGGTCGAGTCCTACGTCGGCGCGTTCCAGAACCTGGTCATCGTCGCCTGCGCGCTCGTGGTCGCGTACCTTGTCGTCTCCAGGCTGGTGCGCACGCGCCGGAACCGCCGGTCGAACCCGGCTGCCGGTCCCCGGCGGGCATCGTCAGCCGGGCGTGGCACGGTGTACGGAACGCCGCGTCACGCGGAGGACAACCGATCGGGGAGCGGGGCTACCAAACCCGCGCCACCCACGGTGCGCTGAGAGGCAACGGGGCGGACGACGTGGCAGAACACGAGGCGACACCCAGCCGGTCCCGGCTCACGGTCCTCACCAGGTGGGGCCAGCCACTGGCCGGCGTCACGGTCGGCGTGCTGACCGCAGCGGGCGAGGCGCTGGCGCTGCTGCTGTCCGGGGTGGTCGCGGCCGGTGCGTCCGTCGCACCGGTCGCTCGCCGCCGGGTCGTCACGGTGATTTTCGGGTACGCGCGGCAGGTCGCCGAGTGGGAACGGCGCCGCCTCGCGCGGTCGGCCGGCCTGCCCGATCCACCGCCGCTGCGGGTCGGTGGGGCGCGATCACTCGCCTACCTGGCGGCGCGGCTGCTACCCGGCCTGCTCGGCGCGCTGACGCTCGGCCTGCTCGGCGTCGGCATGCTGCTCGCCGCAATCGTGGTGCGCTCGGTGCTGGCCGGCACCCTGTCCGTCCCGCAGCTGCTGCTGCAGGTGCTCATCGGGTCGGCTCTGCTGGTGGTCAACCTGCAGGCGGTCGCCAGCGTCGCCGCCCTCGACCGGCGGTTGGCCCGGAGGCTGCTGGAGGACGGCAGCCGGGAGGCGTTGCAGCGTCGGATCAGCGAGCTGACCGCCAGCCGTGCCGGCGTGCTGGCCGCGGTCGACGCCGAGCGGCAACGCATCGAACGCGACCTGCACGACGGGCTCCAACAACGTCTCGTCGCGCTCGGTATGCAGCTCGGCCGCGCCCGACGCAGCCGCGATCCCGACACCGCGCGGGAGCTTCTGGTCCAGGCACACGAGGACGCCCAACGCGCCATCGAGGAACTGCGCGAGGTGGCCTGGCGGGTCTATCCGTCGGCGCTCGACCACAGTCCTCTCGACGAAGTTCTGGCCCAGGTCGCGCAACGCGCGCCCGTACCCGTCAAGATCAGCTATTCCGTTCCGGTCCGGCCGCCCCGGGCCGTGGAGACCGTGCTCTACTTCGTCGCTCGTGAAGCGATCACCAACGCCGCCAAACATGCCCGAGCTACCGTGATCAGCATCGAGATCAGCGCCCGAGGCGCGGGGGTGGAGATGCTGGTGCGGGACGACGGTGCCGGCGGCGCGGACCCGCAGGGCAGTGGTCTTCAGGGCCTCAACCGTCGGGTCACCGCGCTGGACGGGCGGTTCGAGCTGGCCAGCCCGGCCGGGGGGCCGACCGAGATAAGGGTGGGGCTGCCGTGCGGATAGTTCTTGCCGAAGACTCCACCCTGCTGCGGGAAGGGCTGGTTCGCCTGCTCGCCGAGGAGGGCCACCAGGTGGTGGCGGCCGCTGCGGACGCCGGCCAACTTCGCGCCGCTGTCGAGCGGTACCAGCCCGATGTGGTCGTCACCGACGTGCGGATGCCGCCCACCAACACCGACGACGGCCTGCGCGCGGCGCTGGAGATCCGCCGAACCTGGCCGGGCATCGGGGTACTGGTTCTCTCCCAGTACGTGGAGAAGCGCTACGCGGCCCGACTGCTCGCGGACCGCTCCGAGGGGGTCGGCTACGTCCTGAAGGACCGCGTCGCGCAGGTGGACGACTTTCTCGACGCGCTCGACCGGGTGGCGGCGGGCGCCACCGCGCTGGATCCCGAAGTCGTCCGGCAGCTGATGTCCGCCACCAGCCACGGTGACCCGCTCGGTCGCCTCACGCCGCGCGAACGCGAGGTGCTGCAACACATGGCGCAGGGACACACCAACGCCGGCATCGTTGACCGCCTGCACATCTCCCAGAGCGCGGTCGAGAAGCACGTCAACACCATCTTCGACAAGCTCGACCTGTCGGACGCCACCGGCTACAGCCGTCGAGTGCTGGCGATCCTGCGCTACCTCGGCACCTGACGAAGCAATAGGCCCGTCCGGTGCGCCCACGCCGAGGCGGTGGCCACCCATTCGGCGGTATCAATTGACGAACTTCGATTGAGTCAGGAGACTGCTTGTAGCGCGGCCCTGCGTACGAGGCGTCCGGTCGCCGCTGTGGGAGGACCCGGTGAGGATCGTGCACGGTCGGCCGCTGCTCGCGTTGGCGACCGCCGCCGCCGTCATGGTCGCCGCCGGTGGCCTCGCCACCTCGGCGCACGCCGCCACCGGATGCCGGGTCACCTACACGGTCTCCAGCCAGTGGCCCGGCGGTTTCGGCGCCAACGTCGCCGTCACCAACCTCGGCGACCCGATCAGCGGTTGGCGGCTGACCTGGTCGTTCACCGCCGGGCAGCGGATCACCCAGCTCTGGAACGGGACAGTCAGTCAGGCCGGTGCCCAGGTGACCGTCGCCAACACCACCTGGAACGGCACCCTCGCCACCGGGACGGGCGCGTCGTTCGGGTTCAACGGGTCGTGGAACAACGCCAGCAATCCGGTGCCGACCGACTTCGCGCTCAACGGCACCCCCTGCACCGGCAGCGTCAACCCGACCACCTCACCGACCGATCCGGCCAGCCCCACACCCTCGCCCACGCCAACCCCGACACCCACGCCAACCCCTACCCCGACCCCGAGTACGACGCCGGGCGGCCCGGAGTCGACGATCGTGCCCGACCCGTCGTGGACATGCAGCGTGCCCAATGGCATCGTGTCACCCGTGCGTGGCCGGCTCGTCCTGCGCGTCGCGGCCCGGCTCGGTGCCATCCGCGACGTCGGCGTCACCCAGTACGGCCACCGCCGCCTCCTCGACATCACCGGCGGCACGTTCACCGGGGACCGGGTCAGCGGCACCGTCCTCACCGGCGGCCTCGACCTGGAACTCACCCTCAGCAACGGCTCGATCGAGGTCGAGGAGATCACCGTCCTGCGGGCCGGCGACGGGACCCTGATCTATCTCCGTAGCTGCGGGGTCGCGCCCGCCGGTGACTCGACGGTCCGGATGGTCCCCGACTTCGAGGCCCCGAACTCCAGCCCGCACGCCTGGCTCAACACCGGGACGTTCGTCGGCACCCGGGTGGTGGACACCGCGACGAACACCCTCGAACTCACCGTGTACGACGTCTCCGGCGTGACTCCGGCCGAGCCGCGGATCCAGCTGTCGGATCCCGCCGGCCAGCCCAACCAGCTCTGGAACTGCGCCCCGGGCAGCGGCACGCGCGGCGCCGCCATCTTCACCGAGACCGTCACGCTCGGCGGCAGCCTCTCCGTCGGCGCCAGCAAACGCGGAACCCGCAACATCATCCCCATCACCGGCGGTACCACCAGCGGCCGGGTGACCGGATCGATCCTGGCCGGCGGCGCCGACTACCAGCTGATCGGCTCCACCACCACGCTGGACGCCCGATACACCCTGCTGACCAACGACCGGGAGCTGATCCTGGTCCGCAACTGCGGACCGTTCGGCCGGCTGGTGCCGACCTTCGAGGCCCGCGTCGCCGGCCCGTACGCGTTTCTCAACGCGAACACCTGGCTGAGTTCCGACCCGGGTTCCGCGCCGGGCGGGGTGAGCATCACCTTCTACGAACGCCGCTAGCCGACGGTCAGCGGACCAGCGGCGGCCCGCAGATCAGCGGGCGGTCCCGGTCAGGAACGAGACGACCTCGGCCAGCAGCGGCTCCGCCCCGGGCTCGCCGAGCGGGTCGTGGCCCCCGCCGGCGACCTCCCGGTAACGGGGCAGGTGACCGGCGGTCCGCAACCCGGCCACCAGCCGCCGGGACTGCGCCACCGGAATGATCGGGTCCCGCTCACCGTGCACCACGAACAGCGGGGTACGCAGCCGAGGCGCGAGCCGGATCAGGTCGCGGGCACCGAGCCGGTCCTCGGCCGTGACCAGCCCGCCGAGGCGCTCGATCAGCGAGCGGACCGCGGGCGCCGCCTCGGCGTGCAGGGCCGGGGCGCTGGTGAAGGGTCCCACCGCCACGCAACTCGTCCAGGCGTGCGGATCGGCGGCCACGGCGAGCAGCGCGAGGAAGGCGCCGTAGCTGACGCCGTACAGGCCGGGTCGTTCGCGGCCGGGACCGGCACGCGCCGTGCGTACCGTGCGGGCCACCGCCCGGATGTCGGCCAGGTCCGGCACCCCCCACGCGCCGACGATGGCGCCGCGGTGCGCCGCGCCGTAGCCGGTGCTGCCCCGCTGGTTGAGGGCGATGACGCTCACGCCCACCTCGCCGAGCCGGTGCGGAACCGCCTGGTACCCCAGGTCCCAGGCGGCTTCCGGGCCGCCGTGCAGAGCGATCACCACCCGGCGGGCGGTCCGCCAGTCCGGCCCGTGCACCACCGCCTCGACCGGCCCGGCCGCTCCGGCGAAATTCTCGATCCGGGGCGGCTCGCCGGTGGCCGGCTCGGTGGGCCGCAACGTCCAGCCGGTCGCGTCCGGCTCGACCGTGCCGGTCGCCGCCGCCCGGTCGGGCGCCGAGTAGAGGACCCGCAGTCCCGCCGTACCCCAGGCGGCGAGCCGGACCACCGCGGGCGGTGCGGCGACCGGATGGCTGGTGTCGTGCCGGTCGTCGTGGATCAGCAGCCGGGACCGGGCGCCGGTGGTGACCCGCAGCGCCAGCCATCGGCCGCTGGGGTCGGCGGCGAGGGGCAGCACCTCGCCGCGGATCCCGGCCAGCCCGGCCGGCCACCGGACCCCGGTCGCGGCCGGGTCCAGCCAGCCGAGCCGGATGCCGTCCGGCCCGCGCCCCGCGACGAGCGCCGAGCCGGCGCGGTGGCAGGTGAGCAGCACCCCGATGTCCGGTGTGGACAGCGGTTCGACCGACCCGGCCGCCAGGTCCAGCGTCACCGGCACGCTGCGCCCGCCGGTCACGTGGTTCGCCGCCAGGCGGCGGCCGGGGGCAAGCCAGCCGGCCCCGGCGAGCCGGCCGGGCACCGCCACCACCGGTCGGAGCGGGTGGTCGGCGCCGTCCACCGCGAGCACCGTTGTCTCGCCGCCGTCCGTGGCGATCAACCAGGCGAGGAGGTCGCTGTCGTGGCTGGGCAGCGTCGCCAGCCGGGAGTTGGGCAGCACCGCCACGGTCTCCTCGGTGTCCGGCGTCCCCGGGTTCAGCAGACGGAGGGTGTGCCGGGTTCCGTCCGGACGGGCGACCAGGACCCGGCCATCGCCGACCGGAAGTGGTTGGCAGGCGGCCGTCACCGGACGCCCGGTGCCGAGCCGGCGGACGAGCGGCCGGGTGTCGGACCAGTCCCACTCCTCCACGGCCAGCCCGCCGTCGGAGCCGGACCCGAGACAGGCGGCCCGTACGCCGCGGGCGTCGAAACGGAGATTCAGCCGGGCCTGCTGCGGTGACTCGGCCCGCCGGTCCGGCTCGCTGCTTCGTGACACGGAAGACTCCTTTCGCCGGGTGTCGGGGCCGACGGCATTCGACGCCGCCGGCCCCGCCCTGGTTCGGGCCGCCGACCCCCGCGGTGCTGCGGGGACCGGCGGCCCGCCGCCGCGGCCCGCGATCTCAGATCGAGATCGTGAGGGTGCAGCTGATCCAGGTGCAGGGGTACAGACCGACCTCGGTCTCGGCCTCCACCAGAACCTGCAGAGCGTTCACGTCGAGCTCCATGTTGTTTCACCTCCTCGGTCTCCTCGTCGGGATCACGGTCCGCCCGGAAATCAGCTCCGGGCGGAAGCCATCAGGGCCGGCGCCGCAGCCGGTTCGGCGGGCGCGGCCGGCTCGAACAGGTCGGTGAAGGACCGGGGCAGCCAGGACCGGGTGCCGCCGTGCCGGAGACGGACCAGGAAGGCCAGCACCCCGCCGACGCCGGCGGCGAAGTCGGCGCGGAAGGTGTCCCCGCTCTCGTCGGCGCTGACGAACCGCCCCGCCCGCAGCGCCTGCCGGGCGTGGACGCTGCCGGCCAGCTCCGCGGCCCAACCCCGGCAGTGCGCCAGCCCGGGCAGCCCCGCGAGGTCGAGCAGGAACTCGCCGTCACCGGCGAGGCCGTGACACTGCCCGGGGGCGGCGCAGAAGCGCATCCGGCGGACCGCCCGCGCCGTCGCGGCGACCAGCGCGCCGAGCCGTTCGTCCGGGCGGTGCCGCCAGGCACCGGCCAGGAAGGTGCCGATCCCGGACGACCCGTTGCACAGGTGTGCGGTCATCGGACCAGGCCGCTCACCGCTCGGCCAGTAGGCCGCCCCCCGGTCGTCGAGAGCGGTCGCGGCCAGGGTGCCGGCCGCGGCACTCGCCAGGTCGAGGTAGGCCCGGGAGTCGGTGGCCCGGCCGAGCGCCAGCAGGAACGTGCCCACGCCGGCCACCCCGTGGGCGAAGCCGAGGCCGCGCGTACCGGCCAGCGCCGAGGCGAAGTCGGGTGGGACGGGCCAGCGCACCTGGCCCCCGTGCCGTTCGGCGGCCGCGACCAGCGCGTCACCGGTCGCCGCGGCCCGGCGCAGGAAGTCCGGGTCGGCGGTGGCCTCCCAGCAGCGCAGGTGGGTGAGCCCAGCCCCGGCCAGCCCGTGGTAGACGTCCGGATTCGGCCAGCTCAGCGGGAGCCGCCGGGCCAGGTCGGCGGCGTCGGCGGCAAGCTGCGGGTCGCCGAGTACGCCGGCCGCGTCAAGCATCGCCCAGGCCGTGCCGGCCCGGCCCAGGTACAGGCCGGGCAGGATGCGCGGTTCCCGGGCGACCCGGGCGCGCAACCACCCGGCGGTCTCCGCGACCAGTTCCCGGGCCGCCGGGTCGGCACCCGCCCCGGCCGCGCGGGTCAGCGCACCGAGCACCCCGGCGGCGCCGTGCTGCACGTTGTACGGGTCGGTGTGCGGGTCCCGGGGGTGCGCGGGCCAGCGCCGGTCGGCCGCCCCGACCTGCCGTTGTGCGGCCAGGAACCCGATCGAGTCGCTGATCATCCGGTCCCATCGGGCGTCAGCGGCACCGGCCGCAGCCAACGTCGGGGTGGCAGCCTCGGTCGCCGCACCGGTCCGGGTAGTGGCCGGGGCGGGCCGGGCAACGGCCCGCAGCACGGCCCGGAGCCGCTCCGGGCCGGGCCGGGCCGCCGGGTCGTCGGCGAGCAGGGCGAGGATCACCGGTGCCAGGTGCCGGGCGGCGGCGTTGCCGGTCCCCATCGTGGCCAGCCACGCGTCTAGGCGATCCAGGTCCGGCCGGGCCGGCGGCTCGTCCGGTGGCAGCACCGGATCCGCCCCGCTGACCAGATGGAAGAGCGTCGCGCCGAGGCTGAACAGGTCGGCGGCGGGCTCCGGCGGCGGGCCGACGAAGGCACCACGCGTCAGCTCCGGCGCCCCGTACCCGGGCGTGTAGGTCCGCACCACCGGGTCGCCGCTGCCGGCCAGGGCCTCCAGGTCGATCAGGCGCAGCTCGCCGTCGTCGGTGATCATCACGTTGTTCGGGTTGAGATCCCGCAGCACCAGTCCCTCGCCGTGCACCATCTCGACCAGGCCGACCAGGTCGCCGGCGACGCGCACCGCCGTCGCCGGGTCCGGGCCCCACCGGTCGGCGTCGGCCGGCACGGTCCGGTCGGCGACCCAGCGCCGCAGCGTGGTGCCGGGCACCGCCTCCTGGACCAGGAACACGTCCTGCTGCTGGGTGAAGAGCTCCACCAGCCGGGGAACCCGCGCGTCGCCGTCGAACCGCTGCAGCATCCGGGCCTCGTGCCGACGGGCGTCGCGGACGTCCCGACCGGTGATGTCGGCGCCGGCGTGCGGGCGACCCTGCTTGACGATGACGGTGGTCCCGGTGCGCCTGTCGATCGCGCGGTAGACGCCACCGGTGTACGCGTGCCGGATCACCTCGCGTACCTCGTAGCGGTCGTTGAGCAGCACCGGCCGGGCGGCGGTCGGCGTGCCGTACGACGGCGGTCGGGCCGGTCGCCCGGTGAACGGGTCGGTCGGGGCCCACGGCGGCGGGGTGAACCACGGCCGGCGCTGGTCGGTCGCGGCCGTACCGTCGGGGGCGGTCAGCATGACCTCGTAGACCCCGTCGTTGCCCAGCGCGGGAACGCCCCGGAACGCGCCGAACCGGTAGTGCACCAGGCTGCCCGGTCGCAGCGGCCGGTCGGAGAGGATTCCCGGACCCGGCAGGCCGGCGGTCACCCGGTGCAGCTCCTCGGCGAGGGCGCGGATCTCGTCGTCGCCGCCGTCCGGGTACGCGGTGATGAACTTGCCGCCGCCGCTGCGCTCGAAGTGCCGGGAGACCAGCTCCGCCGCGCGGTGCAGGGTCCCGGCGAACTTGAACGGCACCCGGTGGCGGGCCAGGACGGTGGCGGCGCGGGAGAGGACCAGCGGCGCGGAGAGCGGGGTGGCCGACAGGTGCAGCTTCCAGCCCTGGACCCGGTGCCGCCGGCCGTCCGGCTCGACGTGGCACCAGAAGGCGGTCGGTGTGACCGTCCAGTCGTCGCCGCCGTACCGGGCCACGATGGGGCGGACCAGGTCGATCAGCAGCGCCTCGTCGTTGCTTGTCGTCGCTTCGGCGTGCACGGCGTGACCTCCCGGGGTCAACTGGGTCGACGGGCTGGACGGGACGAGCGGCGGGGTGCCGGTCAGGGCTGGTACGCGGGGCGACGGTCGATGCGGGCGCGGTCGTCGTCGGTGCCGAAGTGGTGGTCGAGCTTGCGCAGCGCCTCGGCCCACTGCCGCATGGTGCGGGCCGGTTCCAGCGCGGCCACCACCACCGGGTCGCTCCACCGCTGCACGGCCCGCCGCCACACCTGCTCGGGCGGGTCGGTCAGCAGGTTGCCGACGATGCCCTCGTAGATGGCCATGGCCCGAACGCCGCCGTCCGGCT
Source organism: Solwaraspora sp. WMMD1047 (assembly GCF_029626155.1). Taxonomy (NCBI): domain Bacteria; kingdom Bacillati; phylum Actinomycetota; class Actinomycetes; order Micromonosporales; family Micromonosporaceae; genus Solwaraspora; species Solwaraspora sp. WMMD1047. Next base: position 2,626,376 of record NZ_JARUBL010000001.1, read on the forward strand.
CCACCTGCATCAGCGGCAGTGCCCGTCCCTGGGCCACCGCGTCCGGGTGGACGGCGAGGATTCGGTTGTCGACGGCCAGCACCTGGGTGCCGGCCGGCGCGAGCGAGCGCAGGTGACGCAGGTAACCGGGATCGGTCAGCAGGTCGCACTGCGCGTCGTCGAGGAGTTCGTGCTCGACGAAGCCCGGCCGGCTGGCCAGCCCGGACGGCACCGCCGCGCCGAAGGAGACCGAGTGCAGCCGGGGGAACCTCGGCAGCACCTCCCGGCAGAACAGTTCCACCTCGCTGAGGTTGCCGCGGGTGACGACGTAGTCGATGCCGAATTCCAACCCGCTGCGCCCCGCGGCGTGGCGCCGGGCCGCCGCGGCGTCGAGCAGCCCGAGCGCGGCCATCGCCCGGTCGTACGCGCCGGCCCGGCCCCGGATCCGGTCGTTGACCGCGGCCGTCGCCCCGTCGACGCTGACGTGGACGATGTCGAGTGCCCGCTCCATCATCTCCACCTGCGCCGGGGTGAGCCGCCAGCCACTGGTGTAGAGGCCGATCCTGGCGCCGGTGCGCCGCAGTCGCTCGGCGACCTCGGCGAGTCCCGGGATCAACAGCGGTTCGCCGCCGGCGAAGGCGACGGCCATCGGGCGCAGCTCGGCGATGGCGTCGGCCACCCGCAGCAGGTCGGCGTGGCCGAGTTGGCGGGCAGGTCGCCGACCGGACTCGGAATAGCAGTGCACGCAGCGCAGCGGGCAGGCATAGGTGATGTCCCAGACGACAAGCGCCGCGGTGGCGGGTGGCTCGGGCATGGTGGCCCTCCCGGGTGGCTCGGCGCCGGGGCCTGCTGCCCCGGTTGCTGATCAACGTGGACTGTGCCGGTCTCCCGGGCACGTCCTCAGCCTGCTGCCGAGTGGTGCCCGGCCGGCAGGGACAGCGGCCCGCACCGCCCGGGACGATCGCCCGACGCGCCGGGACACCGTCCCGACGGCGTCGAGCCAGCGGCACGGCCGACGGCGTCGAGCCAGCGGCACGGCCGACGGCGTCGAGCCAGCGGCACGGCCGACGGCGTCGAGCCAGCGGCACGGCCGACGGCGTCGAGCCGGCGGCATGGCCGACGGCGTCAGACCAGCGGCAGGGTGGCCACGAGCCGGGTGCCTGGGTGCCGTGGTTCGATCTCGAACGTCCCGCCGAGCTCCTGGCTGCGCTGCGCCATCGATTCCAGCCCGACCCCGTCGGCGCGCGGTCCGGCGATCCCGGTCCCGTCGTCGTCGATGGTGAGCCGCAACCGGCCGGCGTCGCGTACCACGGTGACCCGGGCCCGGGTGGCGGCCGCGTGTTTGACCACGTTTGTCAGTGCCTCGTCGGTGATCCGGTACACGGCCACCTCGACCGCCGCCGGCAGTTCGCCCAGCCCGTCCGGGCCGTCGGGCAGGTCGAGGGTGATCGTCACCGGTGCGGTCTCCCGACGGTGGACCGCGGCCCGCAGCGCCGCCGCCAGACCGCGGTCCAGCGCGGGTGGCCGCAGATCGTCGATGACCCGGCGGATCTCGGCCACCGCGTCGCCGAGGTCGCCGTCGAGCTGGTCGAGCAGTTCCCGGCGGCGCGCCTCGTCGCACCGGCGGGCGGCGTGCACGAGCATCCGGGCGCCGGCCAGGTTGGATCCGATGCCGTCGTGCAGGTCGCGCCGCAGCCGGCGCAGCTCCTCCTCGCGGGCCCGGACCAGGCGCTCCCGGGCGGTCTGCAGGTCGCGGGTGAGCTCCACGGAGGCGGCCGAGGGGCCGAGCTGCTCGGCGACGTCGGCGAGCAGGGTCCGTTCCCGGCGCGACCACGGCTCGTCCGGCCCCCGCTGCTGCACCAGCAGCCCGCCGATCCGGCGGCCCTGGTAGGTGAGCGGCAGGGTCTGCACCGGCCACCGGCGCCGCTCGCCGTGGGTGGCCGCGGGTTGTGGATCGTGGCCGAGGTGCACGGCGACGTACGGCAGCTTGAGGCCGGTGCCGATCGCGGCGACCGCGCTGGCCAGGATCCGTTCCGCGGTGGGCGCCAGCCCGATCTGGCGGCCGAGCGCCACCATCAGGTCGTACGGTCGGGCGCCCTGGCCGTAGAGAGCGCGGGCGACCAGGTTCTGGATGCCCTGACGCAGCGGGAGCAGGGCCATCACGGTCACCGCGGCGGCCACCGGCGCCGCCGCCTCGGGCACCACCCGGGTCGCCACGGTGACGGCGGCGGCGTAGCCGGCGGTGACCACCACGGTCAGTGCGCCGTAGCTGAGTGAGCGGTGCACCAGCAGGTCGATGTCATAGAGCCCGTAGCGCAGCACCCCGACGGTGGTGGCCAGCGGGATGGCGAGCGCGCCGACCAGCCAGACGGCCGGGACGTCGAATCCGGTGTCCAGCACCAACGCCACGGCGAGCAGGGCGGCGTTGGCCACGGCCCAGCCCAGCGGTCCGCGCCGCGCCGGCTCGGCGCGGCGCAGCCGGACCGCGAGCGAGCAGATCGCGAGCAGTGCCCCGCCGAGCAGAACGACGGTGGCGAGCAGGAAGACGACGACGTCCCAGCCCGGGGTGAGCTGGCTGTCCGGCTCGACGAGCAGGCCGCGCGGCTCCCGCGCGGCGACCGAGCCGAGGGCGACCAGCCCGGCGCCGGTCGCCACGACCAGCGCGGTGGTGACCCAGCGCCAGCCCCGACCGGCCGGGTGGCCGTCCGGGAAGAGCAGAGCTACCACGATGAGCAGGCCGTAACCCGGCCACCAGAGGATGTCGCGCAGCCAGACGAAGATCACGTCGGCCAGCAGTCCGGCGCCGACCGCGCCGGCGGCGAGCGCGCCGACCGTCAGGATCAGCCAGCCGCACGGGTTGCGCGGGGCGTACGCCGCGATCCGCGCGCCGAGCGGGGCGCAGATCGCGGCGAGCAGCCAGTCCCGGGTCTCCGCCGGTACCCCGGCCGGACCCGGGCCGAGTTCGACGAGCAGGGCGCCGGCGAGCACCGCCAACGCGGCGCCCGCCACCCACCACGGCAGTCGCGCACTGCTCAGTGGAAGTCCCCGAGCATCTTGTGCAGGAGATTGTGGTAGGCCGAGCCGCTGGACGGATCGGTGTCGTGCTCCGGATCATGCCGCGGCCGGACGGCGGTCGCGCCGCCGTCCTGGCTGGACAGCGACATCTCGCCGCTGGACAGCGACGTCTCGCCGCTGGACAGCGACATCTCGCCCCAGGGCAGCGAACCGAGGTTCTCGGTGACCAGTTGCTCCAGGGTCCCCAGTGGGATCGTCGCCGTGGGGATGACCGGATGCGGGTGCGGGAAGTTGCCGGTGCCCTGCTGCGCGGACAGGATGAAGCTGTCCACCCAGGCCTGCACCTCGGGCGGCGCGTCGAGGATGGCGACGCGCGCCCCGGACACGGGGTGCTGTCGTTCTGTTGACATGGTCAGTGACCCTAGCGACGCGGACATCCGCGGAGGGTAATGTATCTGACCGTGTCCGATGAGTCGCACATTGCCGACACGATGCTCGTGGTGGACGATCATCCGGTGGTCCGGCGTGGTCTCGTCTCGCTGCTGGCCGGTGAGCCCGGCGTGGCCCGGGTCGTCGAGGCGGGTGGGGTGGTCGAGGCCCGCCGGTTGGCCACTCTCGACCGGCCGCGGTGCGCGCTCGTCGATCTCGCGCTGCCGGACGGCGACGGCGTCGGTCTGGTGCGTGAGCTGCTCACCATCGTGCCGGGCTGCGCGGTCGTGGTGATGACGATGACGAACGACCCGGGGACGGTGCGCGCCGCCGGGACGGCCGGCGCGCGCGGCTACCTGCTCAAGGACACCGATCCGGAGACGTTGCTGGCGGCGATCCGCACGGTCCGGGCCGGTGGACGCGCGTTCGGCCCAGGGGTGGCCGACGACACCCCCGGCGCCCCGGCCCGCCCGGGTCCGTTGGACTCGCTCAGCCCGCGGGACCGACAGTTGTTGGCCCTGTTGGTCGACGGCCGCAGCACCCGCGAAATCGCCCGGAGCATGTCGCTTAGCGAGAAGACGGTACGCAACCAGATCTCCATCATCAGCGGCAAGCTGGGCGTCTCCGACCGGGTGCAGGCCGCGCTCGTCTACCACCGCGCCGGCCTTGCCGGCTGACCGGGCGGCACCCGGGCCGGGCCGCGCTCACCGGCTGCCGGCGGGCGCGGCCTGGCTCACCGGCCGGCCAGCAGGCGCCGCTTGTCGGGCTTGCCGGCGGGGGAGATCGGGACCTCGTCGACGAAGCTGATGTACCGGGGCACGCTCGCCTCGCCGAGCCGTTCCTGGACCAGCGTCCGCAGCGCGGCCGGCTCCGGGTCGCGCCCGGGGGCGGGCACCACGAAGGCGTGCACCGCCTCGCCGGTCTCCTCGTCCGGCACGGCCACGACGTACGCCTCCGCCACGTCGGGGTGCGCGACGAGCGCCTGCTCGATCGGGCCCGCGTACTGCAGGTTGGCGTTGACGATGATGACCTCCCGGGTGCGGCCCAGCAGGTGCAGGTATCCGTCGGCGTCGAACCGGCCCAGGTCGCGGGTCCGGACCCAGCCGTCCACGAAGACCTCGGCGGTCTGCTCCGGGTCGGCCCAGTACCCGCTGGCCTGGCCGGGGGTGCGGACGAACAGTTCGCCCTCGGTGCCGACCGGCACTGGCCGGCCGTCGCCGTCGCGGATCTGCACCTCGACCGCGCCCGGCGGCCGGCCCACCGAGGCGAGCACGGCCGGTGGCCGGCCCGCGTCGAGCCGGTCGGCCAGCGGTGAGCCGTTGGCGTCGGTCAGGGCGGCGCTCAGCTCCGCGGGGGTGACCATCGCGATCATCCCGGCCTCGGTCTGGCCGTAACCGTGATAGACGACCGGTCCGAGCACGGTCATCGCCTCGGCGAGCCGGGCCGGGTCGAGCGGGGAGCCCGAGACCAGCAGGGCACGCAGCGCGCTGAGGTCGACCGGATCGGCGCGCTGCGCGGCCACCAGTTTCGTCAGCCGGGGCACGGTGATCACACTGGCGGTGGCCCGGTGCCGGGCGAGGGCGGCGGGGAAGAAGGGCTGGTCACCCCGGGGCGGTTCGGCGACGACCATGGTGCCGCCGGCGGCCAGGGTGAGGATGCCGTACTCCAGCATCACGTGGCTGCTCAGCGAGCCGAAGAGCAGATACCGGTCGAGCCTGCCGGCGATGTCGCGGACCACCGACGGCCACCGGTCCGGGTAGGCGGCCCAGGCGCCGGCGAGTGAGGCGTACGTCTGCAGGCAGCCCTTCGGGTTGCCGGTGCTGCCGCTGGTGTAGGTGACCCGGGCGATGTCGTCCGGGCGGGCGGTCGGGGTCGGCGGGTGCGGGGGTGCGTCGGTGGTGGTCAGGTCCGGTGCCCCGGCCACCGGGCCGACCCCCAGCAGCGGCAGCCCGGCCGCCGCCGACCGCAGCGACGCGGTCGCACCGGCGTCGTCGACGAGCACCGCGGCGATCTGTTGGCCGAGGATGTGCCGGAGCTGGCCCGGGGTGAGCCCCGGTCGCAGCCCCGCCACCCGGGCGCCCACGACGTGCGCCGCGATGGTGGCGGCGAACGCCTCGGGCGTCACCCCGAGCGCCACGGCCAGCCCGGTGCCGGGTCCGATCCCGGCCCCCCGCAGCCCGGCGGTCAGCCGGCCGATCAGGTCCAGCAACTCGGCGCCGCCGACGGTGCGCCGGCCGTGCTCGAAGACGGGACGGTCCCGGTCGGCGGCGAGCAGGTCCAGCACCACCTGCGGGAAGCCGGCTTCTGTCGGGAGTGGACGCCCGGTCCGGTGTGCCTGCTGTGCCTGCGTCATGCGCGCGAAGATAGCGGCAGATCCTCAGAGATAACTCAGATTCCGGGCCTGAGTTTTCTCTGAGTTCCGCGCCGTACGGTCTGCTCCGTGACCGCAGAGATGCTCGACTATCTGATCATCGGGGCGGGGCCGGCCGGACTCCAGCTCGCGGCGCTGCTGGAACGGGACGGCAGCCGCGACTACCTGGTGCTGGAGTCCGCCGACGTCCCCGGGGCGTTCTTCACCCGGTTCCCGAGGCACCGGCAGCTGATCTCCATCAACAAGCCGCACACCGGTTCGGACGACCCGGAGCTGAACCTGCGGCTGGACTGGAACTCGCTGCTCACCGACGACCCGGCGCTGCGCTTCACCCGGTACACCGAGCGGTACTTCCCGCCCGCCGACGAGATGATCCGCTACCTGGCCGACTTCGCGGCCGGCACCGGGGTGCGGGTCAGCTACGGCAGCCGGGTCACCAGCGTCGCCCGGCTGGCCGACGAGGGCTTCGCGGTCACCGAGGAGTCCGGCACCGTGCACCGGGCCCGCCGGGTGGTGGTGGCGACCGGTGTGTCCCAGCCGTACATCCCACCGATCCCCGGGGTGGAGCACGCGGAACCGTACCCGGAGATGTCGGTCGACCCCCGGGACTTCCTGGACCAGCGGGTGCTCATCATCGGCAAGGGCAACTCGGCGTTCGAGACCGCCGACAACCTGATGGAGACCACCGCGCTGATCCACGTGGCGGGGCCGAGTTCGGTCCGGCTGGCCTGGCGGACCCACTACGTCGGGCACCTGCGGGCGGTGAACAACAACTTCCTCGACACGTACCAGCTCAAGTCGGCGAACGCGGTCCTCGACGGGCAGGTCCGCGAGATCGCCCGCGATGGCGCCGGCTACCGGGTGAGCTTCGCCTTCTCCCGGGCCGACGAGGCGGTCCGGGAGCTGCGGTACGACCGGGTGCTGCTCTGCACCGGCTTCCGGTTCGACGCGTCGATCTTCGACGCCGACTGCCGGCCGGCGCTCGCCGTCAACGACCGGTTCCCCGCCCAGACGGCCGCGTTCGAGTCGGTGAACGTGCCGGGCCTGTACTTCGCCGGCACGCTCTCCCAGGAGCGGGACTTCAAGCGGTCCACGAACGGGTTCATCCACGGCTTCCGGTACACCGTGCGTGCGCTGTACCACATCCTCGAACGGCGCCACCACGACCAGCCGTGGCCGGCCCGGAAGGTGCTCGCCGAGGCCGAGCCGATGGCCGACGCGATAATCGAACGGGTCAACCGCAGCTCCGCGCTGTGGCAGCAGTTCGGGGTGCTCGCCGACGTGCTGACGGTGGCCGGGGCGGACGTCCGCTACCACGAGGAGGTTCCGGTCGGGTACGTCACCGGGACCGGCTTGAACACGGCGGACCACGAGGCGACGGACGCGTTTCTCGTCACGCTGGAGTACGGCCCGGAGCACGACCAGGTCGACCCGTTCGACGTGTCGGTGCGCCGGGTCGCCCAGGACGAGGCCGGCCAGGCGCACGACGCCGCGTACCTGCACCCGGTGGTTCGCCACCACCGCGACGGCCAGGTGGTAGCGGTCCACCACCTGGCGGAGAACCTGGAGAACCAGTGGAACCGGCCGGACGTGCACCGGGCTCCGCTGGTCTCGTTCCTGGACCGCTGCCTAGACGGCGCCGTGGGCTGAGCCGTGCCTCCGGTGGCGGACCAGGTGGGCCCGCGTCACATACCCACGGCCGGCGCGGGCCCCCTGGTCGATCTGCACGACCTGGCGATCGAGGCCGAGCGGCGGCTCGACCCGGACCACTGGGACTTCTTCGCCGGCGGCGCGGGTGACGAGCGCACCCTGCGCGCCAACGAGGCCGCTTTCGACGGGTACCGGATCCTGCCCCGGGTGCTGCGCGGCGGGGGCGCTCGTGACCTGCGGACCGGCCTGCTCGGCGACGAGCTGGCGCTGCCGGTGCTGGTGGCCCCGACCGCCTTCCACCGGCTGGCGCATCCCGACGGGGAAGTGGCCTGCGCCCGCGCGGTCGCCGCCGCCGGCACCGTGATGGTGGTGAGCATGGCGGCCACCACGTCGATCGAGGCGGTGGCCGCGGCGACCGACGAGGACGGGCGGCGGGCGCGGCTGTGGTTCCAGCTCTATCCGCAACCGGATCTCGGCTTCACCGAGTCGGTGGTCCGCCGGGCCGAGGCGGCCGGCTGCCGGGCCCTGGTGGTGAGCGTCGACTCGCCGGTGTTCGGCTGGCGCTGGCGCGACCTGCGCAACGGCTTTCTGGATCTGCCGCCCGGGTTGTGCTGCGAGAACATGCGGGACCCGGCGACCGGCCGGGTGCGCGACATCGTCATGGACGCCCGGCTGGACTGGCACCGGATCGACTGGCTGCGCGGGATCACCCGGCTGCCGGTCGTCCTCAAGGGCATCCTGCACCCGGCCGACGCCCGGCTGGCCGTCGAGCACGGGGCCGACGCCGTGCTGGTCTCCAACCACGGCGGGCGGCAGCTGGACGGGGCGCCGGCCAGCATCGACGCGCTGCCCGCGGTCGTCGACGCGGTGCGGGGGCGGATTCCGGTGCTGCTGGACGGCGGCGTCCGCCGGGGGACCGACGTGCTCACCGCGCTGGCCCTCGGCGCCGCCGCGGTCGGGGTGGGGCGGCCGGTCGTCTGGGGGCTCGCGACCCGGGGCGAGACCGGGGTACGGCAGGTGCTGGAGTGGTTGCGCGCCGACCTGGACCGGGCGATGACGCTCACCGGGGCGGTCCGCCCCGCCGACCTCACCCCGGACCTGGTGCGGCCGGGACCGCCCCGATGAGCGGGCTGCCCCTGCTCGGGTCGGTGTTTGTCGTGGCCGGGGTGGTGCTGTGGTTTCTGCCGGACTGGCTGCCTCCGGCCGTGGTCCGGCTCCGAGAGTGGATCTTCGCCCGGGTCAACGGTGCCGAGGGAATCCCGATCCCGGGTCCGCTGGTGGGTCCCGAGCACTTCGAGCGGGTGTACGCGCACCCGGCCGCCAACGGCCGTAGCCGGGGGGCCGGGCTCTCCGACCTGTTCTGGTACTGGCTGGCGCCCGGCCCGCACGTACACCAGGAGCACCTCGAACCGGGGGAGCGCTACCGCACCGTCGCCCGCACCACCCGGCAGGTGCTCGCGGTGCCGCATCGGCGGTCGGCCGAACTCGCCGCGGCGGCGGCCCGCCGGGGGCTCGACCGGTTGCCGGCCGACCGGCCCGGTCACGTGCGGCTACGCGACCTGATGATGCCGATCTGGGCCGAGGTCTATTACGAACTGGTCTTCGCCGAGCCCTGCCCGGCCGACGCGCGGGCGCTGATCGTGGCCAATGCCGACGACGTGGTCACCGCGCTCAAGTGCTGTGGGCTGCGGCATCTGGACCGCCGGGAGCGGCTCACCCGCTACCTGCGGGACCGGGTCGAGGCCGGGACGGCCCCGGTGACGCTGCCGGCGCCGTTCACCGCCGAGGAGACGGCCTGGTACCTGCAGGGAACGTACTTCAACACGGCGGTCGTCCAGATGTCGGAGGCGATGGCGCACCTGCTGCTCGCCGTCGCGCAGCACCCGCCGACGCAGCGGGAACTGGCGGCCGTCCTCGCCACGGGTGAGGGGAGTGGCGAGGACGGCGACCGGGTGCTGGACCGGGTGATCGACGAGAGCCTGCGGGTCCATCCGCTCTTCGGGGTGGCGCACCGGATCACCTCGGCACCGATCGAGGTCGACGACGAGGTCACCATCCCGGCCGGCTCCGTGCTGCTGTTCAACTATCTGGCCTTCCAGCGCACCGGGGTGGCCGCCGACGACACCTTCGACCCGTCCCGCTGGCGCACGCTGCGGCGCGGCGAGGCGCACTTCGTCCCGTTCGGGGTCACCGCCAACCGGGCCTGTCCGGCCCGCGGGGTGGCCCCGGTGATGATGCGCGCGGTCCTGCGTGAGGTGCTGCGCCACCACACGCTTGTCTCCAGCGTCCGGCACACCCGGTCGCTGCCGAACCGGGGACCGTGCTTCCTGGTGCCGGCCGGCGTCCGGCCACCCGGGCGGACCCGGCTGTGGGCGATGCGACTGCGCGACCGGTGGTCCGACGTCTGGCGCAGCCTGGTCCAACTCACGCTCGGCAGCGTGATGGTGCTCGACGCGCGCCGCCAACGGCTCTGCGCCACCTACTTCGAGGGGGATCCGGAAATGATCTTGCCTGGTTCGGCGGCGGCCCGGGGCCCGGGGGGCGCGTCATCATGACGCCGGTGGAGTTGGCGCCCCGCTTCTTCCTCGCGGTCGCGGTGATCCTGCTCTTCTGCCGGCTGATGGCCTGGCTGCTGGGCAAGGTCGGCCAGCCGGCGGTGGTCAGCGAGATGGTGGCCGGCGTGCTGCTCGGGCCGTCGCTGCTCGGCCTGGTGGCGCCCGACGTCCAGAACGCGCTGTTCCCGGCGGCGCTCTACCCGGTGCTCTACATCGTCGGCCAGGTCGGCCTGGTCATCTTCATGTTCCAGGCCGGGTACGCCTTCACCGCGCACCCGTTGACCGGGCTGGCGGGCACCGCCGGGGCGGTGTCGCTGGCCGGCATCCTGGTCCCGCTCGGCCTCGGCGCGCTGCTGGTGCTCATCACCGCCGGGCAGGTGCCGGTCCTGGCGGCCGGCGCCTCCGCGGGGGTGACCGCCGCCTTCGTCGGGGTGGCCCTCGCCATCACCGCCTTCCCGATGCTCGCCCGGATCATCACCGAGGGCGGGCACGCCGGCACCCGGTACGGCTCGCTCGCCCTGGCCAGTGGCGCGCTGGACGACCTGGTCGCCTGGATCCTGCTCGCCGTGGTGCTCGCCACCGCGTCGGGCCGGCCGGGGCCGGCGGTTGTCACGCTCGGCGGGGCGGTGCTGTTCGGCCTGCTGCTCTGGTTCGTCGGCCGGCGGCTGGCCGCCGCGCTGATCGGCAGCGACCGGCTCGGCGACCAGTCCCGGCTGCTCGGCCTGATCGCGCTCCTCTTCGCGGTCGCCTGGTACACCGACGAGATCGGGCTATACGCCGTCTTCGGCGCCTTCTCGGTCGGCGCGATCATGCCGCACACCGAGCGCACCGACCGGATGATCGCCACCATCGTGCCGATCTGCCAGGTCGCCTTCCTGCCGCTCTTCTTCACCTACTCCGGCCTGCACACCGAGTTCGGGCTGCTCGGCCAGCCGTCGGTGCTGGTCTTCGCGGTGGGGTGCGTCGCGCTCGCCATCGTCGGCAAGTTCGGTGCCTGCTGGGCGGCGGCGCGGCTGCGGGGCGAACCGGCGGCGGTGGCGCTGCGGGTCGGCGCGCTGATGAACGCCCGCGGCCTGATGCAGCTCATCGCGATAAACGTGGGGATGGCGGCGGGGATCGTCAACTCGACGCTGTTCACCGCGCTGGTGCTGGTCGCGCTCGTTACCACACTGATGACCACACCGGTGCTGAGCTGGATAAACCGGCGGGAGGCGCGGATCATGGTCCGGTCCGGGCCGGGAGAGGTTAAAGTAGCGGCCGGGCGAATCGCCGGTCCGGTTTAGAGATATCTATCACAGTCGATGTAACACACCTCATGTGCGATTCTCAATACGTGCTCAATGCGATCGCGCCGTCACCAGTCGTGCGACGGTTGCTCCTGGTGGAGGACGACGCGGACCTTGCCGACATGCTCAGCGAGGTGTTGACCGACGAGGGATACCTCGTCGACGTGGCCCGGGACGGGCAACGGGGCCTGCACTTCGGACTGACCCGGCCGTACGACGTGATGGTGATCGACCGGCTGCTGCCGGCGATGGACGGGCTCAACCTGCTCACCCGGCTGCGGTCCCGGGCGGTCGGCGCCCGGGCACTGATGCTCACCGCTCTCGGCACCGTCGACGACCGGGTCGCCGGGCTCGACGCCGGTGCCGACGACTATCTGATCAAGCCGTTCGAGCTGGACGAGCTGACCGCCCGGCTGCGGGCGCTCTGCCGCAGCCGGGCGGACGGGGCCGACTCGCTGCCGATCGGGTCCGGTCGACTCGACCTCGCCCTGCGCGACGTCGTCCTGCCCGACGGCACCCGGGTAGCGCTCTCCACCCGGGAGTTCGAGCTGCTGCGGGTGCTCGCCGCCGCCCCCCGGGTGGTCCACTCCCGGGCCGAGCTGCGCCGCCAGGTCTTCGACGAGGCCAGTGCGTCGTCACTTGTGGACACCTACGTGTACTACCTGCGCCGCAAACTCGGCCGCGCCTCGGTCCGGACCGTGCACGGTCTCGGCTACCGGCTCGGTGAGCTGTGATGGCGAGCCGGCGGGTGGGGGCCGCGGCCGGAACGACCTGGGCCGAGGCGGAACGCGCGGTGGTCGCCCGCGCCCGGCGGCGGATCGGGCTGCTGGTCGGGGTCGCGGCGACCGTGCTGGTGACCGCCGCCGGTGGCGTCTCCTACGCGATGCTGGTCCGCGGCCAGGAACGCCAGATCGAACGTGAACTGGCCTACACCGCCGATCACAGCGACCCGTCCGGTCCACCCGGCTGCACCTGGCTCTTCATCCTGGACGACGGTGAACTGGTCACCGGCCGGGTGCCGGCCCCGCCCGGCTTCCCGATGATCGAGGAGATCAACGCCAGCGCCGCCACCTGGACCGCCCGCGAGACCACGGTGGAGGCCAACGACACCGTCTACTTCGTGCTGACCCGGCCGCGCGGCGACGACGTCGTGCAGGCCATCTTCGACGCCCGGTACCAGCTCGCCGACCGGCGGACCCTGCTGCTCTCCCTCGCCGTCGCCGAGGCGGTCGGGTTGCTCGTCGCGATCGCCAGCGGAATGGTGCTGGGCCGGCGGGCGGTCGCGCCGCTGGCCGAGGCGCTCGCCCGGCAGCGCCGGTTCATCGCCGAGGTCAGCCACGAACTGCGTACGCCCATCGCCCAGGTGCACACCCGGGCCCAGGTGCTCGCCCGCCGGGCCGGCACCGCCGGGGTGCCGGACGGCTACCGCGGTGACCTCGACCGGTTGGTCGGCACCACCCGGCGGCTCGGTGAGGTCGTCGAGGACCTGCTGCTCTCCGCCCGGCTGGCCGCCCTGCCCAACGGCCGGCCGATGGCCGACCTGGTGGATCTGGCCGAGCTCGCCGAGTCGGCGGTCCTCGCCGAGGCGGACCGGGCCGCCGAGCAGCAGGTGACCCTGACGCTGAGCCGGCCGGACGTGCCGCTGCCGGTGCTGGGAGTGGCCTCCGCGCTGCACCGGGTGGTGAGTGAACTGCTGACCAACGCGCTGAGCCACACGCCGGCCGGCGGGCAGATCGAGGTGGCCGTGCGCCGTTTCGGTGACGTCGTCGAACTGGCGGTCACCGACACCGGAAGCGGGTTCGACCCGACCGACCGGATCTTCGACCCGTTCCACATCGGCGGTGGCGGGGGGCGCGGGCACACCGGCCTCGGGTTGGCGCTGCTGCGCGAGGTCGTCACCGGGCACGGCGGCACGATCGAGGCGCTGGGCCGTCCCGGCCAGGGAGCCAGCTTCGTGGTCCGGCTGCCGACCCGGGCCGGGCAGGACCGGCCGGTGGCCCGGGTCGGCGGCTGAACCGGCGGGGGTCAGCCCCGGCGGCCCTTGAAGACACTCTTCGGGATGTATCCGGTGACCACCTGGGTGCGGTCCACGACCTCGGCGTTGTGGTAGTTCACCGCGATCGAGGCGAACGAGTACGCCTTCGGGACGGTCATGCCCTGGGTGGTGACGAGGAAGTCGACGGTCTTCTCGACCGCGATCCGCATCGCCCGGTCGAGATCCCAGTGGATGCCCATCATCATCCAGTGGTCGTCGGTCTCGGCCCACGGCAGTTCGGTGGCCACCCGCTTGATCACGGTGATCCTGAAGGTGCCGGCGAGCGAGTGCTCGACGGCGGTGCCGCTGACCTCCCCGTCGCCCTGGCAGCTGTGCGGGTCACCGATGAAGATCTGCGCGCCGGGCTGGAAGACCGGCAGGTAGAGGGTGGTGCCGACGTTGAGGTCGCGGACGTCCATGTTGCCGCCGAACTTCCCCGGCGGGGTGGAGTTCTGCACGCCGGTGGCCGGTGGCGGGGCGTCCTCGGTGTTGCCGATGAACTCGCCCGTCGGGGGAGCGACCGCGATGATCCCCATGAACTTGTGGGTCGGGATGATGATGTCGTCGGCGAAGAAGACCACCTCCCGCCCCCGGTGCATGCCGGTGCGGTAGAGGTGGGTGCGTACGTCGGGCCAGACCCCGGCCGGCAGGCCGGGCGGGATCTCGGCGGGGATGTCGAGGCCCTGGTCGCCCTCGCGCCAGCCGGGATAGAAGGTGGCCATCACGCCACCGGTCGGGGCGGTGTTGTTGAAGCCGTAGGGCACCCGGGTGTCGATGTCGAGGATGTCGACCGCGATGGTGTCGCCCGGCTCAGCGCCCCGGACGTAGATCGGGCCGGTCAGCACGTGCCCGCCGTACCGCCGGCCGGTGGCCTCGCGCTCGGGCAGCGTCTCCCAGAACGCCATCCCGTCGGCCAGGATCTCCTTCGGCCGGACGCCGAACGCGCCGAAGTAGTCGCGCGGGTTGATGGCCGGGTTGGTGAAACCCTGGTGGGAGAGGGTGTCGACCCGGACAGTCTCGCCCGACCGCATGGTCAGACCGGGCTGCCAGCCGATCGGGAACCCGCCCCAGTGCAGCTTGTCGGGGGTGGAACGGAGGTGGTGGTGCCACTTCGGGTGTTTCGGGCCGCCGCGGTGCCGGGGCACCGCCGCCTGGCTGGGGCCGGCGATCCCCGCCGTGATTCCGGCGGCCAGCCCGGCGGCCAGCAGGCTGCGGCGACTTGCCGCGCTCCAGTGCGTGGTTGACATGTGACCTCCCATGGTCACCGGACACCCCGACGGCAGCCGCCTCCCGGGTGTCCGGACGGGCACCTCACGATGATCAAGAGGTCGCTACACCGTCGCCGCCAGGTGTTTCAGTCTCATGTCGGTTCTGCAAATCCGCTGTTCATCGTGGTGAAAGTCGACGGTCAGGCCGGGTCGGCACCGCCGGGCAGCAGCCGGTCGAGGAAGGGGTTGCTGAACACCCGGTGCGGGTCGTGGCCGTTCAGCGCCGCGACCGCCCGGTCCCAGGTCGGGTCGGGCCCGTGCCGGTAGGTGTCGGGCACCGTGCGGGTCAGCATCGTCGGGTCGGCCCAGGCGGCGGTCCCGGTGTAGCCCCAGCCCTTCGACCACTCGACCCGGCAGCCGGCGTAGGAGCCGGTGTAGGTGGTGAAGAAGAACCGCTCCATCTCCCGGTAGAACTCGTGCGCCCGGGGCGCGGTGGGGAAGGTGAGCACGTCGAACCAGACCACCACGTCCCACTCCGGGTGGTCGGCCCGCGGCCGGGCTGCGGACAGCAAGGGCGACTGCGCCCCGGGTACGCCGACGTCGGCGGGCCGGTCGAGTCCGGCGACCCGGATCTCGACCTGGCCGGTCACCGGGTACTCGCCCCGCGCCCGGTAGCCGGCCAGTTGCCGTTCGTAGAAGCTGGCGAACTCGGCGACCACCCGCTGGATCGAGGCGCGGGTGGTGTGCACGGCGTACCCGTTGGCGGTCTCGCGCAGCGTGGTCGGCCGGACGTAGAGCAGCAGATTCTTCGACGGCCCCCACAGGTCGGTGGCCAGGGTGGCGGTCAGGCCCGCGGCGGCGGTGGTGTACTGCGCCTGTCCGAAGGTCGGGGTGAGCGCCCACTCGCCGGCGAGCAGCCGTTCGGCGAGCCGGGAGACCGGCTCCGGGACGTTGTCGGAGAAGACGTAGTTGTACGGGGTGGTGACGGGGCGGGAGGTCAGCGGGCGGGTCGGCCGGACGCTCCAGACCTTGAGCCACGGGTGGTCGGTGAAGGCGAACCAGATCGCCTCGACCCGGCCGGCGGCGGCCACGAAGCTGGCCAGCGTACGGCGTGCCCCGGCGCCCGGCGGGGCGAACAGTTCGGCGGCGGGAATGTCGACCGTGCTCACGCAGCGCAGGTTCTGGTTCGTGCCGACCCGTAACGTCACCTCGGTGAGGAAGGCACGTCCGACGTGGGTGAGCAGCGCGGCGCAGTCGGGATCGGCGCGGTCGAAGGTACGCAGCCGGTACCGGCCCTCGGCCGGGTCCCAGACCACGGCGGTGAGGGAGAGGATCAGGTTGCTCAGCGTGCCGTAGCTGTGGCCGGGCGGCCGGACCTCGTCGTCGGCCGGCACCGAGGTGCCGTGCCCGTTGATGGCGAGCACCCCGCCGACGCTGAGGTCACCCGGCGCCGGGGTGTTCGTCACGCCCAGCCCGTGCCCTTCGAGGAAGCCGAGCAGGTCCTCCATGGCGGCGCCGGTCTGCACCCGGACCGCCGCCGGTTCGGTCGACACCACGGTCATCGAGGTGAGGTGGCGGGTGGTGTCCACCAGCAGGACCCGGTCGGCGCCGGCGGCGCCGTCGGGCACGGTGAGCGGCGACCAGGTGTGCCGGTGACCGCGGGCCCGCACCGTGAAGCCGTGCTCGTACGCCCAGTTGGTGACGGTCACGACGTCGGCCGGTGAGCGGGGGGCGCAGGTCCACAGCGCGCTGGTGCGGATCTCACCGGCCCAGTTGCGGAACTCCTCGCGGTAGACCGGGATGTCGGCGGGAAAGTCCGGCGGCGCCGGTCGGGCACCGGGCGTCCACAGTGTACTAACCGCGGTGGCGGCGGAGACCTCCAGGAAACCTCGGCGGGAGATGGCCATCTCGATCCTCTCGTGGCTTCGCCCGGTGGCGACCGGGCGGCGGCGGTGCGGTGCCGGCTACCCACCGGCACCGCCCCCGAACCGGACCCGGCCGGTCATGGATCGTCAGTGCTCAATCCGACAACCCCGGCACCGCGGACCTGCCGCCCAGCACAGGTACGGTTTCGGTGATCGACGACGGGATCGGTGACCTGCCCCTGTGGCGGCCGACCCGGCAGGGACGGACCGGGAGGAGCGGCTGTGGCGGGGTTGAAAGCGTTGGTGGTTCGGGGCGGATGGGAGGGACACCGGCCGGTCGAGGCGACGGAGCTGTTCATACCCTTCCTGGAACGCGGCGGTTACACGGTCCGGGTGGAGGGGTCGCCGGATATCTACGCCGACGCCACCGAACTGGCCGGCACCGACCTGATCGTGCAGTGCGTGACGATGTCGCAGATCACCGCCGAACAGGTGGCCGGGCTGTCCGCGGCGGTCGCCGCCGGAACCGGCTTCACCGGCTGGCACGGCGGCATCGCCGACTCCTTCCGGGCCTCGTCGGACTACCTGCACCTGGTCGGCGGCCAGTTCGCCACCCACCCGGGCAAGGAACCGGAGGCGCGGTGCGGCCAGCCGGAGGACAACTTCCTGCCGCACCGGGTGCAGCTGACCGAGCTCGGCCGCCAGCACCCGATCACCGCCGGGATCGACGACTTCGACCTGGTCACCGAGCAGTACTGGGTGCTGCACGACGACCTGATCGACGTGCTCGCCACCACCACCCATCCCACCCGCCCGTGGCACCCGTGGCACCGGCCGGTCACCTCACCGGCGATCTGGACCCGCCGCTGGGGCGCGGGAAAGATCGTGGTGACGACCCCCGGGCACAGCCTGGACGTGCTGGAGCACCCGAGCGTGCGTACCGTGATCGAGAGGGGCATGCTGTGGGCGACCCGCACCGCGTCGGAGTGATAGGTCTCGGGGTCATCTCCCGCCAGTACCTGGACACCCTGGCCCACCACCCGGCCGTGCGGATCGCCGCGGTGGCCGACCTGGACAGCGACCGGGCGGCCGCGGCCGCCGCCGAGCTGCCCGGCGCCGAGGTGACGAGCGCCGAGCGGCTGATCGGGAGCCCGGACCTGCAGACGGTGCTCAACCTGACCATCCCCGCCGCGCACGCGGAGATCTCGCTCGCCGCGATCGCCGCCGGCCGCAACATCTACGGGGAGAAGCCGCTCGCCGTGACGTTCCCGGAGGGCCGCTCGATCGTCGACCGGGCGGCGGCGGCCGGCGTCCGGGTCGGCTGCGCACCCGACACCGTCCTGGGCACCGGTACGCAGACCGCCCGCGCCGCCATCGACGACGGGCTCATCGGGCGCCCGCTGTCGGCGTCGGCGGTCATGGTCACCCCGGGGCACGAACGCTGGCATCCGCACCCGGACTTCTACTACGCCCCGGGCGGCGGCCCGTTGCTGGACATGGGGCCGTACTACCTCTCGGCGCTGGTCCACCTGCTCGGGCCGGTCCGCGCGGTGGTCGGTGCCGCCGGCCGGTTGCGTGCCGAGCGGATCATCGGGTCCGGCCCACGGCTCGGGGAGTCGGTGCCGGTCCAGGTGCAGACCCACGTGACCGGCGCGCTGGAGCACACGAACGGGGCCATCTCCACCATCACCACCAGCTTCGACGGGGTCACCACGACGGCCGCGCCGATCGAGGTGCAGGGGGAGACCGGCACCCTGGCCGTACCCGATCCCAACTATTTCGACGGCGAGGTCCGGTGCTTCCCGCTCGGCGGTGACGGGTGGCGGGTCCTGCCGCCACGGGCGGGCTACGCCGGCGCCGGCCGGGGCATCGGCCTGATCGACCTGGTCACGGCCGGCGACGGGCGGCTGCCGCGGGCCGGCGGCGAGATGGCGCTGCACGTCCTGGAGATCATGACCGCGCTGCTGCGGTCGGCCGACGAGGGCCGGCGGATCGAGTTGTCGACGGCGGTGCGGCGTCCCGCCCCGGTGCCGCTCACCCGGCTCGCGGAGTGGACCGCGCGCGACGCCGCGCTGTGACAGGAGTTGAGTGAGCCGGGCCGGCTGTTGACAGAGCCTGTCGGGTCTGTCCAGGATGATCCAACCCCATCGAGCGGGTGACATCCTTCGATCCGGCCGCCCGACCCGGCGGCGGTGCACCGCCCTGTTCACCACCCCCTGATCAGCGGCACCGCAAGCGAAAGGCAGCGACATGTCCCCCTCACGCCGGCCCGGAACCCCCCGACGTCTCTTCGCGACAGTCGCCGCGGCGACCGCCTTCCTCCTGCTGGCCGGTCCGGCCACCGCGGTGACCGCCGCCGCCCCGGACGACACCGACGCGGTGCACGCCATCCTGGAACGCTTCGCCGACGAGCAGGCCAGCGTGGTGGAGGTGCTGCTGGCCGACCGCCACGAACTCGACCGGCTGGTCGCCACCGGCGTCGATCTCGATCACCACGTCTCCCAGACCGAGACGGGCATCGTGGTGCACGCCGTGGTGACCCCGAACGAGATCGACGGCCTGCGGGCGCGCGGCTACCGGATCGGCGAGACCCTCTACGACGCGCAGGACACCGACGAGCGGATCGCCGAACGCGAGGCGACGATCGCCGAACACCGGGCGGAGAACCGGGCTTTCTCCGCCCGGCTGGCGCAGGACACCGACGTCGCCGACGTCAGGATCATCCGAGCCGACTACTACACCTCCGGCACCAGCCAGGTGCTCTCGGTCGAGGCGAAGTGGGCCCAGGGCCAGACCTCGACCAGCACGCTGACGGTGACCCGCGACAGTGGACCGGGCACCGAACTCGGCTCCGGCGGCACCCAGACCATCTCCCGGTTCGTCGACGCCGGGGTCTACCTCTACCACCGGGGCGCCGCCACGGTCACCGCCCGGCCCGACCGGATCCAGCTCACCAGCCCCACCGGCGACACGGTGACCGCCCAGGTGAAGCAGTGGCTGCCGATCCCCGACGACTCCCCGGAGGGGCCGGGCTACCAGAAGGACTTCGTCACCAGCTACCTGACCCCGACCGAGCTCTACGACCGGATCAGGCGGCTCGCCGAGGAGTTCCCGCACCTCGCCGAGGTGGTCGAGCTGCCGCACCAGACCAACGGCTACCGGCGTCCGGCGCAGGTGGTGCTCGGCTCCACCAACGCCAGCCGGGTCGCCGTCGACTCGCTGGCCTGGGGGCACGAGGGCGGCAACGACATCACCGTGGAACTGGCCGACCCGGCCGCCGCCGACCAGGCGCTGGCCGTCACCGTGACCGGCACGGCGATCCGGGTCAGCCTTGCCACCGACGCCACCGGCGCGGTGGTCAGCACCGCCGCCCAGGTAGCCGCCGCCGTCAACGCCGCCGCGGGCGAGCTGGTCAAGGCGTACCCGTATCGGGGTGACGAGGGCGGCGGGGTGGTGACGCCGGTCGCCGCGACGCCGTTGACCGACAACCTGCGGGCCCCGGCGTCGGTCTCCCGCGACCCGCACCCGGTGTACGCGCTGCGGATCGGCAAGTTCCGGGACGGCTCCCGCACCGGGGTCCTCGCCTACGCCCAGGAGCACGCCCGGGAGTGGGTGCCGCCGCTGGTGGCGATCGAGACCGCGGAGCGGCTGCTGCGCAACCACCGCACCGACGAGAACACCCAGCAGCTGCTGCGCTCCCTCGACATCTGGATCGCCCCGTCGATCAACCCCGACGGCGGGCACTACTCGTTCTACGACTTCGCCTCCCAGCGGCGGAACATGACCAACCACTGCGCCGAGGGGGGAGCCACCGACGCGCTGGCCCGCAACTCCTGGGGCGTCGACAACAACCGCAACTACAGCGAGTACAGCCTCTTCGACGGCTACTCGGGCGCGTCGACGAGCTGCACCAGCGACGTCTTCGCCGGCCCGGCGGAGCTCTCCGAGCCGGAGAACCGCAACCTGGACTGGCTGGCCAGCCGCGCCAACATCAGGTTCTCGATGAACCTGCACTCGTCCGGCAACTACTTCATGTGGTCGCCGGGCGCCTACGCCACCCCGGGCCGGATCTCCGCGCCCCGGCCGACCCTGGCCGAGGAGTCGTTCTTCTGGGGCGCCTCGTCGCGGATCCTGACCGCCATCAAGCGGCACCGGAACCTGGCGGTCACCCCGGCCCGGACCGGCCCGATCTCCGACGTGCTCTACTCGGCGGCCGGCAACTCCGGCGACATGCTCTGGTACAAGTACGGCATCTACGCCTGGAACTTCGAGGTCGGCACGTCCTTCCAGCCGGCCTGGGACGAGGCGCACGAGCAGACCCTGGAGTACGCCAACGGCCTGGTCGAGCTGATGCGGGTGGCCCGCGACTACGACAAGGACCGCAGACGCCCGACCAGCACGCTGGTCACCGGCCCGGGTGCGGCCGAGGGCACTGTGGACATCCGGTTCGCGACGAGCGAACCGGCCGCCATCTTCTACACCCTCGACGGCACCAAGCCGACCTTCGAGTCGACGCTCTACGCCTCGGCCGGCATCCGGGAGGGCGCCGAGACGCTCACCGTCCCCTACGGCACCAAGGTCTTCTGGTTCTCGGTGGACGCGGCCGGCAACATCGAGAACAACTACCGCCCGGACACCGACGCCAGGAACTGGAACCGCGGCTTCGCCATCATCTCCGACAGCTGACGCCCGAATCGCGATCGCACGCCGCGCGGCCGTGGCACCTCGGGCGCTACGGCCGCCGGCCGCACCTCGACCGCCGGCCGGGCACGCCGGCGTGCCCGGCCGGGCTCAGACCGCCGTGTACGGCACCGGCCAGTGCCGCATCCGGTAGGGCAGGACGAGCAGTTCCGTCCCGGCGGCGCAGGCCAGCCCGGCCTCCACCGCGACCGCCGCCGCCTCGGCGTCCCCAGGGTCGGACCCGGTCGACGGTCCGGCGCCGCCACCAGGCGCGGCCGGGTCACCGGCGAGCCGCAGGAACGCGTCGAAGCCGTCGGTGATGACCAGCCGGGTCGGCTCCACCCCCGGGCGGACGTCCTTGACCACCACCAGACCGGGCCCGCGCCGGTAGTAGAAGCTGCCGTACCGGTAGCCGACGCCCCACCGCGCGGCGTAGGCGCGGCTCGGCCCGTCCCCGCCGCCGCTGGGGGGCACCAGGTGCACGTGGGTGTCGAGGGGGAACGACGGCTGGCCGACGAGCGTCCACCGCAGCCGGACGGCGTGGCTGGTGGCCTCCCGCAGGAAGCGCAGCAGCGCCAGGTCGCGCTCGGCGGATTGGCCGAACTCCAGCGGCTCGGGCAGCGTCACCGGCCGCAGCGACCAGGCGGCCAGGTCGAGCCGGCCGGTCGGGTCGGCGGGCAGGGTCAGGGTCGTCATGTCAGGCCACCTTCACCGGTTCGACGGTGGTGGCCAGGGTCAGCCACCGGCCGTTCTCCTCGAACACCAGGCCGGCGTCGGCCAGCTCCGCCAGCCAGCCGGCCAGCGCCTCGGCCCCGACCGGCAGACCCGCCTCGGCCAGCCGCCCGGCCAGTGCCGGCACCGTCCGGCCGTGCGCCAGTTCGTGGTAAGCCCGGATCAGCCGGGGGTCGGTGATCCGGTGCTCCCGCTCCGGCCAGCCGACCCGGCGATCGGAAATCACGATCCCGTCGGCGTCGTCGGCGACCACCCGCAGCGCGCTGGCCGGATAACCGTCGGTCCACCGGCCGATCAGCGCCAGCAGCGGGTCGACGTCACCGTCGGCCAGCCCGGCCGCGTCGGTGTCGAACAGGTAGACCAGGTCCGCCAGCTCCGCCTCGGGCAGGTCGTAGACGTGCTGGTAGAGCCGGGCCGGCCGGCGGGCCGGGAAGCCCAGCGCCGGGTTCTCGAAGTACGGGCTGAACCGTTCGAGCAGAATCCGGGAGGCGCCGGCCGGCGGCTGCAGGTGCACCAGCCGGGGCAGCTGCGGCAGCACCGCCGCGTAGTCCGCCCGGCACTCGCCGGGGAAGCCGTAGAGCCAGTTCCAGGAGACGGTCAACCCGGCCGACTCACAGTCGCGCAGGGTCCGCACGTTGTGGATGCCGGAGACGCCCTTGTCCATCAGCTTCAGCACCGGGGTCACCAGCGACTCGATGCCGGGCTGGACGTGTGCCACGCCCGCCGCGCGCAGCGCGCCGACCTCGGTGGGGCGCAGGTTCGACTTCACCTCGTAGTGCAGCCGCAGGTCCCAGTCGAGCGCGGCCACCCGGGGCAGCAGCTCGGTGAAGTACCGGTTGTCGATGATGTTGTCGACCATGATGACGTCCAGGGTGTGGTGGCGGCCCACCAGCTCGGTCAGCTCGGCCAGCACCCGCTCCGGCGGCTTGGCCCGGAACTGCATCGCGGTCCCGTTGAGTCCGCAGAAGGTGCAGTGGTGCTTCTCGCCCCACCAGCAGCCCCGGGCGCTCTCCAGCACCAGCTTCGGCTCGACGTGGCCCTGCACGGGGGACTCGGCCAGCAGGTCGAACCAGTCGGCGAAGGCCGGGGTGGGAATCCGGCCGGGCGGCACCAGCGGCCCCTGGTCGTTGTGGACGGCCGCCCCGTCCGCGTCCCGCCAGGACAGCCCCGGCACCCGCGCCATCGGCACCTCACCGGCGTGCGCGGCCAGCAGCATCGGAAACGCCACCTCGCCTTCGCCGCGTACGACGTAGTCGACGAAGGGGTAGTTGCGGTGCAGCGCGATCCCCATCTCGCCGTCGCAGTTGCCGCCGCCGAAGGCGATCCGCACCGCCGGGGCGAGTTGCCGGAGCCGGCGGGCGGCCGCCAGGCTCGGCACGTTCTGCATGAAGGTGGTGGTGAAGCCGACCAGGGTCGGCCCGGTGGCCAAGATCTCGGCGACGGCCAGCTCGATGAACTCGGCCGCGTACCCGCGCATCGCCAGCGGGACCGCGATGTCGACGCCGTGCTCGGCGGCGTACCGGCGCAGGGTCTCCACCCCGAAGTCGGGGTCGTCGTGCAGCACCCCGGCGAAGACCCAGTCGCCGAGCCCGTCGAAGAGGCCCACCTCGGCGACCTGGGTGTAGTCGGCCGGGGTCAGCTCGCCGCCGCTGCGCTCCAGCAGGAACTCCACCCAGCGCAGGCTGCCGTGCCAGGCGGCCGGCTCGGGTCGGCCGGCCGCGACGGCCGCCGCCTTGAGCAGCCCGATCGGCAGCGACGGCGACTCGATCGCCTGCCAGGGCATCGCGACCAGACACACGGACATCGCGGTACGCCTCCAAAGGGTTGTCGACCGGGGGCGGAGTGGGCGCCGGATGGGGACGGTCGTCGCCCCCATCCGGGGCCGGGTCACTTCTCGGACTTCCTGGTGGGTACCAGGTACTTGCAGGTGCCGTGGGTCGGCTTCTTGATGGCAACCTTCGTGATCGTCACGGGGTTCACCTCCTCTCCATGCTCGCCATGTCGACGCCGCCGGCCCGCAGCCTGGCCCGGTGCCGGCGGAGGAACCAGTGCCGGACCCGGTTGGGCTTGCGGCCGGTCAGCTCACCCAGCGACGCCGAGATGGCGTCCAGATAGGTCAGTCGCATGCCGATCTCGTGCCACTGCGGCCCGAACTCGCGCCACAGCTCCTGCCCGGCGGCGGTGTTCGACTCGCGGGTGAGGTAGTTGAGTCCGATCGCGATGTGCTGGATCTCGTCGCGTCGCACGTGGTGGTAGAGCTCGCCGAGCGGGTCGCCGGCGAACACCTCGCGCAGCAGCACGAACTCGTCGGCGGCGAAGCCCTCCAGCATGGTGTGCACCAGCGCCCGGCCCATGTACGGCAGGCTGGTCAGGGCGGCGTCGAGCGGCTCCATCAGCTCGGCCGCCTCCGGTTCCGGCTCGCCGCCGACCGCCCGGGCGTACTGCAGGAACGCGTCGGCGTGCCGGGCCTCGTCGGCGGTGGCCAGGGCGAGGCTGAACCGCAGCGGCGCGTCCTCGGTCTGCGCGGCGAGCGTCGCCGCCGCCACCAGGCCGGCCTGTTCGGCGTAGTAGCCGCGCGAGGACATCCGCCAGGCCAGCTCGGCGCGGTCCCAGTCGCGGACCGCCGGTCCGCGCCCGATGATCTCCGCGGCGCGCCACGGGGTCTTGTCCCGGGTCACCCCGAAGATCCGGTACGCCAGCTCGTCCTGGTCCAGTTCGCGGGCGTCGATGAGCGCCATGAGCAGCCCCCAATGGGCCTTGTCGGCCAGCCGGAATCGCGGCCGGTCGGGGTGGGAAAACCGTGCCAATAGACGCCGTGCGATCCGCGGATCTCGTACCGCGGTGTCGCCCGGTAACCGTCGTCGTAGGGATGGTCGCGTTCGCCGTGGCGGCGATGGGACCCGATGTTAATTGCCGTCCCGGACCGTGGCAAGCATTTCTTTCGAGACCCACCGCCGGCCCGGTTCGACCCGGCTGGTCAATTCGGCGGCGGGCCATTTTTTTCGGACGTCCGCACTTCCCCTTCGGGGCGCGGGCGTGGCAGGGTGGCGACACATTCACCGACCCATCGAGGAGTGCTGGCGTGCGTACCGGAACCGGTGGGTCGGTGCTGTCGGACCGGGCGCTGCGGCCCGCGGTCGCGGCCCAGGTCGTCGGCGTGGTCGGCACCCACGTGGCGGCGCTGGCGCTGCCCACCGTGGCCGTGCTGGCGCTGGCCGCCTCCCCGGTCGCCGCGGCCGGCCTGTTCGCCCTGGAGTACGGCGCCCAGGCGCTGGCCACCCCACTGCTCGGGGTGCTGGTGGACCGGGCCGGCGCCCGGCGTCGACGGTTGCTGGTCGCCGCCAGCACCGGAAACGCCCTGGCGGCACTGGCCGTGCCGGCGGCCCACCTGGCCGGCGCGCTCTCGCTGCCGCTGCTGTTTGCGGTGGCCGCGCTGACCGGGGTGCTCAGCGGCCTGACCGCGATCGGACTGCAGGCCACGGTGCCCCGGCTGGTTGCGCCCGAGCGGCTGGTGGCGGCCAACTCGGCGCTGGCCGGGGCGCAGTCGGTCGGCCAGATCGCCGGTCCGGCGGCGGCCGGTGCCCTGGTCCAGACGCTCGGCGGGGCGCTGGCGATGCTGGCCAACGCGGCCACCCACGTGCTCGCCGCGGTGGCCTTCGGCCGGCTGCGCCCGGCCCCGGCCGAGCCCACCGGAAGGCCGCCGAGCAGCATTTTCGCCGACCTGAGGGCCGGGATCGCGGCGCTGCGCGGGCGGCCGGTGCTGGTCCGGATCGCCGTCACCACCGCCGCGCTCAACCTCGGCGGGGCGGCGATCGGCGGGCTCTACGTGCTCTACGCGTACCGGGAGTTGGGCCTCGGGCCGTGGCTGCTGGGGCTGACCTTCGCGGTCAACAGCGTGGCGGCGGTGGTCGCGGCGGCGACCGCCGGGCGGGTCATCGGCCGGCTCGGGCCGGCCCGGGTGGTGCCGGTCTTCGCGCCGGTGGCGGGCGCCGCGCTGCTGCTCATCCCGGTGGCCAGCGTCGCGCCGCCGGTGCCGACCCTGATCCTGTACGAGGCCGTCTTCGGCTACTGCGCCACCGTCTGGCTGGTGGCCGCGGTGTCCCTGCAGCAGCGCATCGTCCCCGCCCACCTGCTCGGCCGGGTGCTGGCGCTGAGCCGCACCCTGGGGGTGTTGGCGATCCCGGTCGGGGCGCTGGCCGCCGGGGTGGTGGCGCAGGTCCGGGGGGTCGTCCCGGCGCTTGTCGGCTTCGCCATGGTGGCGTTCGCCGGCACCGTGGTCGTCGTCTCCCGACGGGTTCCCCCCGCCCCGTCGCCGGCGGACTAGGTATTTACACCGATGCCATTTCCGTAATCCTACGGACGACGGCTTCCGGGCAATTGTGGTTGGCTCTACGGAATTGACGTCGGCCCAATTTGCGGACCGCCGAACAGGCGCCGGTGGCGGAGGGCGAATGCAGCAATTCGATCTCGCGTCCGCGTACCACGAGATGGTGCGGATCAGGACCTTCGAGGAACGGGTGCTGGAATGCGCCGCCCGAGGGCTGGTTCCCGGTTCCGTGCATCCGTACACGGGCCAGGAGGCGGTCGCGGTCGGGGTGCTGTCGGCCCGCCGGCCGGACGAGTGGGTGGTCAGTTTCTACCGCTGCCACGGGCACGCCCTCGCCGCCGGGGTGCCCGCCACCGGGCTGTTCCGGGAGATCCTGGGCCGCTCCGGCGGGGTCTGCGGCGGCCGGGCCGGCTCGATGCACGTCGCCGACCGGTCCCACTACCTGCTCGGGGCGAGTTCGATCGTGGCCGCGCAGCTGCCGATCGCGGCCGGGGCGGCGATGGCGGAGCAGGCCGCCGGTGGTGGCCGGGCGGTGGTGGCCTTCTGCGGCGACGGGGCGTTGGGCGCCGGTGTGGCGTACGAGACCCTCACCGTCGCCGCCGTCCGCGGGCTGCCGCTGCTTGTGGTCTGCGAGGAGAACGGCTGGCAGGACCACACCCGCAGCGACCTGGTCCGGCACCTCGCCCCGGCCGAGCTCGCCCGGGGTCTGGGGCTGGCCTGCCGGGACGTCGACGGCAACGACGTGACGGCGGTCGCCGCCGCCGCGGCCGAGGCGCTCACCGACTGCCGGGCCGGCGTACCGCAGGTGCTGGTGGCCCGCACCTTCCTGCGGCACTTCCACGCGCAGCTCGGCCCGGTCCCGCCGGCCGAGTACCGGCCGGCCGCGGAACGCGGACACTGGGCGAGCCGGGATCCGGTGGACCGGGCGGCGGCGGCGCTGACCTCGGCCGGGCACGGCGACCGGGTCGCGGCCATCCGCGCCGAGGTCGACCGGGAGCTGGCCGCCGTGGTCGCCGACGGGCTCGCCGCCGACCAGCCCGACCCGGCCGGCGCGACGACCGGGGTGACCGTGGCGGCCTGGCCCGGGGGCACCCGGTGAGCCGGCCGCATCCGTCGATCGCGGCGGTCCGGGGCGCACTGTCCGCGCAGCCGACGATGAGCATGTTCTGCACCTTCCAGCAGCCCGACCTGATCGACCTCTACGGCGAAGACCGGATGGTCCGGCTGCCGATCGCCGAGCACGCGATGCTCGGGATGGCCGTCGGGATGGCGCTGCTGGGCCGGCGGGTGCTGGTCAGCATCGCCCGCGCGGCATTCCTGTTCAGCGCCTTCGAGCAGCTCATCAACGAGGCGACCACCTGGCGGTACATGTCCGGCGGCCAGTTCTCGGTGCCGGTGGTGATCCGCGGCCTGACCCGGGGCGGTGAACACCTGGGCGCGCAGCACGAGCACGCCCAGCACGGCCTGTTCAGCCAGATCCCGGGCCTGGTGGTGGCGGTGCCGGGTTCGCCGAACGCGGCGGCCGGGCTGCTGCGTACCGCGCTCGTGCATCCGGACCCGGTGCTGGTGCTGGAGTCACCCCGGCTCTACGCGCCCGACTGGGCCGAGCTGCCGGAGCCGGAGCCGACCGACGCCGCGTTGCCGTTCGGGGTGGCCGGGCGGGCCCGGGCCGGCCGCGACCTGACCCTGGTCGGGATCGGCAACACGGTGGCGACCTGCCTGCGGGCCGCCGCGCTGCTCGACCGGGAAGGGCTGCGCAGCCAGGTCGTCGACCTGCGTACCGCCGCTCCGCTGGACCGCGACGGGGTCGCCGGCCTGGTCGCCGGCGGCGGACCGGTGGTGCTGGTCGACGAGGCGCCCGCCGGTGCGGCGGTGATGGCCGACCTGGGCCTGCACCTGGTCCGCTGCGGCGCCGTCGCCGCGGACCGGCTGGAGCTGCTGACCGGGGCATCGGTGCCGGCCCCGGTCAGCCCGGCCCTGCTCGCGCCGCTGCTGCCGGACGTCGAGGCGGTGGCCGCCGCCGCCCGCCGGCTCACCGCCCGCCGGCCCGGCGGGTCGGCGCCGCGCCGCTGGCCCGTCGCCAACCCGTCCCGGTCCCGTTGAGGAGTCGTCATGATCGATGGATCGAAGTACCACGCCTGGCACGGCATCACCCCGATGGCCGACTTCCTGCGCGAGTCGGATCCGGACCTGTTCCTGGTCGGCGGGGACGGGAGCTACGCCGTCGACCAGGCCGGCCGGCGCTACCTGGACGCCCGGTCGTCGATGTGGAACGTGACCCTGGGCTACTCGTGCGAGCCGGTCAAGGAGGCGATGCGGCGCCAGCTCGACGCCCTGCCGTCCGGCACGGTGATGCGCTACGAGCACCCGCCGCTGGTGACGGTGGAGTACGCCCGCGCGCTGGCCGGGCTGCTCCCGCCGACGCTCGGGCGGATCCGGTTCGGCAACACCGGCAGCCAGATGACCGAGGCGGCCGGCATGCTGTCCCGCTTCCACCGGCGGATGACCGGCGAGCCAGGGCGGACCCGGATCGTCGCCCTGTCCGGTGCGTACCACGGCACCGGCCCGCTGGCCACCGCGCTGACCGCGGAGCAGATCCTGCACGACTGGTCGGCACCGGTGGACGGCCACGTCACCCACGTACCGGCGCCGGTGCCCGGCGCGGACCTCGCGCCGGTGTTCGCGGCCATCGACCGGATCGGGGCGGACCAGGTGACCGCCGTGATCTTCGAACCGGTGCAGGGCAACCTGCTGCACGCCGCCGACGTCGAGCAGTTGTCGGCCCTGGTGCGGGGCTGCCGCGAGCGGGGCATCCACGCCGTCGCCGACGAGGTGACCACCGGCGCCGGCCGGGTCGGCGCGATGACGGTGAGCGAGCGGCTGGCCGAACCCCCGGACATGATCGTACTGGGCAAGGGGCTCAGCGGCGGCTACTTCCCGCTGGCCGCGCTGGCGGTGGCCGACCACATCTTCGACGCGCTCGCCGACCCGCCGGTCCGGCTCGGCTTCCCGAACGGCTCGACCACCGACGGCCATCCGCTCGGTGCCGCCGCCGGGCTGGCCGTCCTGGAGATCCTCACCTCGGCGGGCTTCCTCGACGGGGTACGCGAGCGCGGCCGGCAGCTCGCCGCCCTGCTGACCGAGGCCTTCGCCGGCCACCCGCACGTCGGCGCGGTACGCGGCGAGGGGCTGCTGCTCGGTCTCGAACTGCGCCGTCCGGACGGGACCGGGTGGTCGGTGCGCGACGTCTACCGGCTGCGCCTGGCCTGCCGGGACGCCGGCCTGTTGACCAGCTACGCCGACGGCGTCCTGCCGCTGCTGCCGCCGTTGACCATCAGCGTCGACGAGTGCGCCGAGCTGGTCACGATCCTGCGCCGGACCGTGGACCGGTACGTGACGGATCAGCTGACCACCCCCTGACAGCGACATCCTTCTACATTTGCTCGCCGGCGAATACACTCTTCCGTCACCGGCGGCCGGCGCCCGCCCGCCGCCGGTGACGGTCCGGAGGGGAGCGCCATGGCGCGGCGATCTGCGGCGGTGCGGTGGTCCGGGTACGCGGTCGTGGCGGCCCTGGTGGTCGCGGTGCCGGCCGGCGCGCCGGTCCCGGTAGCGGCCGAGGCCGGCCACCCCGCCGGGTCCACGACCGCGGGGCGGACCAGGGCGGCCGACTTCACGGTCTACGCGTTCAGCCAGTCCGACGTGGACCGGGAGGACCCGCAGGTCTACCGGATGGCGCCCGACGTCACCATCCGGGCGATCGGGAAGTGGTCCACCAACGGCGACGAGGCGGCCGACTACAACTTCGGCCAGATCCGCCGTTACCACCGGCGGGGGATCACCTTCATGGGCAGCGGCACGGCCAGTGTGATCTTCCCGCACGACTTCGCCAGCCCGCAGATCTACGACGACATGTCCACCCGCGACGCCGACAACGAGCCGGTGCCACACGACGAGTTCGGCTTCCCGGTGCCGGCGCGGCGCGGCAACATCTTCAACCCGCGCTACCGCGACTACCTGCTCGGCTGGGCCAGGATCCAGATCGACGGCGGGGTGGACGGGATCAACCTCGACGAGGTGAACGCCGGCTTCAGCGGCGGCCTGAAGTACGGCTTCAACGGCAACGAGGGGTTCGACGACTACACCATCGCCGATTTCAACCGGTACCTGCTGGCGAAGTACCCCGGCTACTCGGCGGCCGACTGGCGGACCCGGTTCGGGATGACCGACGACAACCGGCCGCGCGCCGACGTGCCGCCCGACGACCTGGACCGCAACTTCAACTACCGCCGCTACCTGCGCGCCAACGGCTGGCACACCGACCCGCTGACCGCCGGCAACCCGCTGGCCGCCGAGTGGGGGCGGGTGACCGCCAACCGGATGTACGCCGAGGACACCTCCTTCACCGCGACCTACCTGCGCCGCTACTGGAAGGAGCTGGTCGACGAACTGCGCGGCTACGCGCGGCGGACCGCGCACCGGGAGATCCTGATCAGCTCCAACGGGCTGCTGCCGTACGTGGACTACAACAGCGTCGGCATGTATCCGTGGAATCCCGACGAGCAGACCCCCGACTACCGGGGCGCCGACTACGTGCCGGTGGTCGACGGCCACCTCAACGGCGCGAAGTCGTTGCAGGCCAACTTCCGCTACCTCAAGGAGCAGAACGCCCGGATCGCCGGTGAGGTGCCGGTGGCGGTCTTCATCGACTGGCCCAACGACATGATGACCAGCTACCTGAACCTGCCGCTTACCGAGAAGATGGACTACTGGCGGATCTTCGGCGCCGAGGCGTACGCCAACGGCCTGTTCCCGGCCTTCCACCTGAAGGACACGGTGGGCAGCCCGACCGCCGAGCAGCAGGGCATGCTGGAGTTCCTCCGCACCTACAGCCGGTTCTACCACCGGCACGGCGCGCTCTACCGGGACAACGAACTCGGCTCACCTGTGGTCCAGGCGGGGGTCGACCGCATCGCCGCCAGTGTGCTGGTCCAGCGGGGCGGCGGGTCCCGCACCATCCACCTGGTCAACCACAACTACGACCGGCGAATCATCCCGCAGACCGACATCCGGCTGACGGTGCGGCTGCCGTCCTGCCCACAGCGGGTCACGATGATCTCGCCCGACTTCGCCGGGTCGACGGTGCCGGCGTCGCGCTGCCGGCACGGCCGGCTGACCGTGACCGTCGACCGGCTCGACCACTACAACGTGCTGGTGCTGCGGTAGCGCGGCCAGGGTGGCCCGACCGGGCCGCCGGCCCGGCCCGGGATCGGTCCGCCGACGCCACGCCGATCGACAGTGGACATGGCGGCGTCCGATCCGGCCGGGGGATGGCAGGCTGACGGCATGACGGGAGTCGTTGACGCGCCGGCCGGGGTGGCCGGACAGCGGCCGGACCGGCGGTGGGTACCGCTGTGGATCGCCCTCGCGGTCGCTGTCGCGTACGCGTTGGGCTCGGGTTGTGCCTGGCTGCTGTTCCGCGCCTCGGACGCGGGCGCGGTCTTCTTCCCGCCGGCCGGGGTGACGCTCGGCGCGCTGCTGCTCGTCGGCCGCCGGCACTGGGTCTGGGTGCTCGGCGCGGCCGGCACGGTGGAGTTGGCGATCAATCTGTGGCAGGGGCTGGCGCCGCTGACCGCTGGTGGCTTCGTGCTCACCAATGTGGTGGAGCCGCTGGTCGGCGCGGCCCTGCTACGCCGGTTCCGGCCCGGTCGGATCGACCTGACCCGGCGCCGGGACGCGCTCGCCTTCCTCGGCTGCGCGGTCGGGGCGGGGCCTCTCGCCGGAGCGCTGATCGGCGCCACCACCAGCGCCTGGGCCAGCGACGCGCAGTGGTGGGCGGCGCTGACCCAGTTCTGGGCCGGGGACGGACTGGCGGTGCTGACCCTGGGCGCGGCCCTGGTGGGGCTGGACACGCTGCGCGTCGGCGGCTGGTCGAGGCGGATCTGGCGGGCCACGGCGATGCTGACCGGCACCGCCGGGCTGGCCGTCGTCGGGTTCTGGCCGCACGAGGTGCCACTCGTCTACCTGCCGGTGCCGCTGCTGCTGGTGGCCGGGTTCCTCGGCCGGGTGGCGACGGTCGGGGGCGCCGGTTTCGTGCTGGCGTTCACCGCCAATCTGCTCAGCGCCGCCGGGCACGGGCCGTGGGCGGCGCTGGCCGACCGGCCGCGGCTGGAGACCGCCAGCCTGCAGGTCTACCTCGCCTGCGTGGTGGTGGGCGCCTGGGTGCTGGCGATCGCGGTCGCGGAACGGGACCGCGCCCGGGCCCGGTCCCGCCGCGAGGTGGCGGCCCGCCGCCGGTTGCAGGCCCTGCAGGACGTCACCGCGGGGCTGGCCACCGCCGCGACCTCCGAGCAGGTGACCCGGGTGCTGGTGGAGCGGGGCGTCGGCCTGATCGCCGACCACGGCGGGGTGGCCCTGGTCGACCGCCGGGGCGGGCCGCTGCGGGCCTGGCCGATCGCCGCCGGCCCGCCGCCGATCGCCGCCGGTTGGCACGCCGGGCTGCCCCTCGGCGAGGACGGCCCGATGCCGATCACCCATGCGATCCGCACCGGCCAGAGCGTCGAGTTGGTCTCCCCGGCCGAGATAGCCGCCCGGTTTCCCCGGTACGCCGAGCCGGCCGCCGCGGCCGGCACCCGTAGCCTGCTCGTGGTGCCCGTCCGGGCCGGTGAGCGCACCCTCGGCGCGTTGGCGTTCGCGTTCCGGCGCGACGGTGCGCTCGGTCCGGAGATCACCTCGGTGGCCCGGACCCTGGCGGAGCTGGCCGGGCAGGCGTTCGACCGGGCGGCGCTCTACGAGGCCGAGTACGAGGCGGCGCACCAGCTGCAGCGCTCCCTGCTGCCGCGGATCCCGCCCGACCTGCCCGGCGTGCGGGCCGGCGTCTGCTACCGGCCGGCCGAGCGTGGCCACGACGTGGGTGGTGACTGGTACGACGTGTTCGAACTGCCCGGCAACCGGGTCGGGCTGGCCGTCGGCGACGTGGTGGGGCACGGCCTGACCTCCGCCATCGCGATGGGCCGGCTGCAGCAGTCGCTGCGTTCGGTGGCGATGACCGGCGCGTCCCCGGCCGAGGTGCTGGAGGCGCTGGACACCGCCAGTGCCGCGGTCTCCGGAGCGGACTACGCCACCGTCGGGTACGCCGAGTACAGCCCCGCCGACCGGATCCTCACCTACGCCTGCGCCGGGCACCTGCCGCCGCTGCTGATCGCCGACGGCGCGGTCCGTTTCCTCGACGGGGGCCGCTCTCAGCCGCTGCGGCTGCCGACCGGACCCCGCCCGCAGACGCAGCTCGAAGCGCCACCCGGCGCGATGATCGTGTGGTACTCGGATGGCCTGGTGGAGCGCCGGCACGAGGTGATCGACACCGGCCTGGACCGGCTCGCCAAGATCGCGGGCACGCTCACCGGGGTGGAGCCGCAGGCGTGGTGTGAGGAGTTGCTGACCCGGATGACCGCCGATCAGACCATCACCGACGACATCGTGGTGGCCTGCCTGCAGCTGGGCGATCCACCGGCCACCGCCGACGGCTCGGCGGTGCTGCGGCTGACCCTGCGCTCGCCCGCCGACCTGGCGCCCGCCCGGCGCCGGCTGCGGGACTGGTCGGCCGGGCGGGAGCTCTCCCCGGAGCGGGTCGACGCGCTGCTCACGACCTGCAACGAGGCGCTGAGCAACGCCCTGGAACACGCCTATCCCGGCTCGCGGTTCGGTCCCGTCGCGTTGAAGGTGATCGAGATCGACCGGCGCCAGGTGCGCGTCGAGGTGACCGACTGGGGGCAGTGGCGGGCCGCCGCGTCGGCCGGCGAGGAGCGTGGGCGCGGCCTGCAGTTGATCAACCAGATGGCCCGCCGGGTGGTGCTCGACCTGAGCGAGCATGGGACCCGGGTCACAATCACGCTTCCCACCGGCTAGCCGTCCCGCTCCGGCGGGTCGGCGGGCTCCGGTAGGTCGGCGGGCTCCGGTGGTCGGTGCTCGGTGGGGAGCGGCTCGGCGGGGAGCGCGCGCAGGCAGCGGGCAGCCTGGTCCCGAATCGCGGCGGTGAGCTCCGGCGGGCCGCTGATCAGGGTGAAGTCGACGCCCACCGAGGTGATCATCCAGACCAGGTCGGCCGGTGACTCGGCGCCGACATGCAGCCGGCAGGAGGCGGCATCGACCGGCTCGACCACTCCCATACCGGGCCAGACCGCCTCGGCGACCGCCTCGGCCGGCTGGTGCAGGACGACTGTCGCCCGACACGGCCAGGCGCGGGCGGAGAGCCGCTCCGACAGGTAGGCGCCCGGGTCGCCGCCGGGCAACTCCCGCGCCGCGAACCGAGGACCATCCCCGGTACGCGGGCGGAGCCGGTCCACCCGGAAGGTCCGCCAGTCGGCGCGGTCGGTGTCCCAGCCGATCAGGTACCAGAGCCGGCCGAAGCTGACCAGGCTGTGCGGCTCGACCGAGCGGACGCTGTCGCCGCCACGGGGGCTGGTGTAGTCGAAGCCGATCCGGACCCGGCGCCGGCAGGCGTCGGCGACCGCCATCAACGTCTCCGGCGGCACCGCCGGGCCGCCGCCGCCGACCCGGACCATGGCCCGCTGCAGCGTTCGACCCGGAACCGCAGCCGGGACGGGAGCACCTGCTCGATCTTGGTCAGGGCGCGCAGGGCAGTCTCCTCGATCCCGGCGACCGACCCCCCGGCGGCCGTCCGCAGGCCCACCGTGACCGCGACCGCCTCCTCGTCGTCGAGCAGCAGCGGTGGCAGCGCCGCCCCCGCGCCGAGCCGGTAACCGGCCGTGCCCCGCACCGCGTGCACCGGGTAGCCGAGCCGGCGCAGCCGTTCGACGTCCCGGCGCACGGTCCGGGCGGTGACGCCGAGCCGGTCGCCCAGCTCCGCCCCGGACCAGTCCCGCCGGGCCTGCAGCAGCGACAGCAGCCGCAGCAGGCGGGCCGAGGACTCCAACATGTGATCCAGCATGCCACCCGGGTTAGGACCGGAACGGTCCTAACCGCTGGCTACCGTCGCCGGCATGACTGACCCCGCACCCGACATCCGGCCCTTCACGATCGCCATTCCGCAGCCCCAGCTCGACGACCTCGCCGCTCGGCTGGCCAACATCCGGTGGCCGACCGAACTGCCCGGCGTCGGCTGGGACCGGGGGGTGCCGGTCGACTACCTGCGCGACCTGGCCGGCCACTGGCGCACCAGCTACGACTGGCGGGCCCAGGAGGCCCGCCTCAACGAGTTCCCGCAGTTCATGACGAACGTCGATGACCAAAAGATCCACTTCCTGCACGTCCGCTCGCCCGAGCCGGCCGCGACGCCGCTGATCCTGCTGCACGGCTGGCCGGGCTGTTTCGCCGACTTCCTCGACGTGATCGGTCCGCTTACCGATCCGCGCCGGTACGGCGCCGACCCGGCCGACGCCTTCCACCTGGTCATCCCCTCGCTGCCCGGGTTCGGGTTCTCCACCCCGCTCGCCGGCCCCGGGATGGGTCCGACCCGGATGGCCGGGCTGTTGACCCGGCTGATGGGCCGGCTCGGATA
Organism: Solwaraspora sp. WMMD1047; assembly: GCF_029626155.1. Classification (NCBI taxonomy): domain Bacteria; kingdom Bacillati; phylum Actinomycetota; class Actinomycetes; order Micromonosporales; family Micromonosporaceae; genus Solwaraspora; species Solwaraspora sp. WMMD1047. Next base: position 2,662,025 of record NZ_JARUBL010000001.1, read on the forward strand.
CCACCGGTATGGCGTGCACGGCTACGACACCGGCAGCTTCGTCGGGCCGGAGATGGGCCGTCAGGACGCCGGCCGGGTGGTCGGCGTGCACGTCAACGGCCTGCTCACCTTCCCGGTCGGCGCGGACGGCGAGTTCGACGGGCTGACCGAAGCCGATCAGCGGCGCTGGCAGGCGATGCAGGACTTCAACGACGGCTACCTGCAGTGCAACACGAAACGACCGCAGACCGTGGCGTACGGGCTGCACGACTCGCCGGTCGGACAGCTCGCCTGGATCGTGGAGAAGTTCAAGGAACTGACCGACCCGGCCGACGGGCTGCCCGAGCAGAGCGTCGACCGCGACCGCATCCTCACCGACGTGTCGCTGTACTGGTTCACCGGCACCGCCGCCTCCTCGGCCCAGATCTACTACGAGACGGCCGCCGAGACTGACTGGGGCCAGGCCGACGGGGCCGACTGGGGCCAGGCCGACGGGGCCGACCCGGGCCAGCCGGCGCCGCGGGTGCCGACCGGGGTGCTGCTGTCGACCCACGACGTGACGGTCCGGCCGTGGGCCGAGCGCGACCACGACGTCGTACGCTGGACCGAGCTCGACCGGGGTGGGCACTTTCTCGCCATGGAGGCGCCTGACCTGCTGGTCGGCGACCTGAGGGAGTTCTTCCGGCACCGGCTGTGACCCGGTGCACGTCGCCGGCCGGTGCCGTCGAGTAACCTGATCGGCAGGTCGAGAGGCGCTGCAACGGGCCTGAGCCCGCCACGCTCGACCGGGGTTTCCAGCCAGGGGACCATCGACAAGGGCGCCTCCGATCTCTTTCGGAGGTGTCGATATGAGTGATCTTCGCGTGCGGGGCGGGGCGGCCCAGCAGCTGCGTGAGCTGATGGCCCAGCGGGTGCTGGTGCTCGACGGTGCCTGGGGGACCATGCTGCAGGGCGCCCAGCTCACCCCGGCGGACTACCGCGGCGACCTGATCACCGCCGACCACCCGCGCGACGTCACCGGCGACCCGGACCTGCTGAACCTGACCAGGCCGGACGTGATCCTCGACGTGCACCGGCAGTACCTCGCCGCCGGGGCCGACATCACCACCACCAACACCTTCACCGCCACCAGCATCGCCCAGGCCGACTACGGCCTGGAGGCGCTCGTACCCGAGATGAACCGGCGTGGCGCGCAGCTCGCGCGGCAGGCGGCGGACGAGGTGGGCGGGCGTTTCGTCGCCGGCTCGGTCGGGCCGCTCAACGTCACCCTGTCGCTGTCGCCGAAGGTCGACGACCCGGCCTACCGGGCGGTCACGTTCGACCAGGTCCGCGCCACCTACGCCGAGCAGATCGCCGCCCTCGCCGAGGGCGGGGTCGACCTGCTGCTGATCGAGACGATCTTCGACACGCTGAACGCCAAGGCGGCCATCGCCGCCGCCCGCGAGGTCGCCCCGCACCTCCCGCTCTGGATCTCGGTGACCATCGTCGACCTGAGCGGCCGCACCCTGTCCGGGCAGACCGTGGAGGCGTTCTGGCGGTCGATCGAGGTGGCCCAGCCACTGATCGTCGGCGTCAACTGCTCGCTCGGCGCGACCGAGATGCGCCCGCACGTCGCCGAACTGGCCCGCATCTCCGGCAGCTACGTGGCCAGCCACCCGAACGCCGGCCTGCCGAACGCGTTCGGCGGCTACGACCAGACCCCGGACGAGACGGCGGCCCTGATCGGCGAGTTCGCCGAGGCGGGCATCGTCAACGTCGTCGGCGGCTGCTGCGGCACGACGCCCCCGCACATCGCCCAGATCGCCGCCGCCGTGCGCGGCGCCGCCCCGCGGGCGCTGGCCAGCCCGCCGGTCACCACCCGGTTCAGCGGCCTGGAGCCGTTCGAGATCGGGCCGGACACCGGGTTCGTGATGATCGGCGAGCGGACCAACGTGACCGGTTCGGCGCGGTTCCGGCGGCTGATCGAGGCCGACGACTACCAGGGCGCCGTGGACGTCGCGCTGGAGCAGGTGCGCGGCGGGGCCAACCTGCTCGACGTCAACATGGACGCCGACCTGCTCGACAGCGAGCAGGCGATGACCACCTTCCTGAACCTGATCGCCACCGAGCCCGAGGTGGCCCGGATCCCGGTCATGATCGACAGTTCCAAGTGGAGCGTGCTGGAGGCCGGCCTCAAGTGCGTGCAGGGCAAGGGCGTGGTCAACTCGATCAGCCTCAAGGAGGGCGAGGAGCCGTTCCTCACCCAGGCCCGGCGGATCCGCGACTACGGCGCCGGGGTGGTGGTGATGGCCTTCGACGAGCAGGGCCAGGCCGACACCACCGAGCGGAAGGTGGAGATCTGCGCCCGCGCCTACGACCTGCTGACCCAGCGGGCCGGGTTCGCCCCTGAGGACATCATCTTCGACCCGAACGTGCTGGCCGTGGCGACCGGCATCGCCGAGCACAACGGGTACGCCAAGGCGTTCCTGGACGCCCTGCCGCTGATCAAGCAGCGCTGCCCGGGCGCGCGCACCAGCGGCGGCATCTCCAACCTGTCGTTCTCGTTCCGCGGCAACGACGTGGTCCGGGAGGCGATGCACTCGGCGTTCCTGCTGCACGCGGTGCGGGCCGGACTGGACATGGGCATCGTCAACGCCGGCCAGCTCGCCGTCTACGCCGACATCCCGGCCGACCTGCTGGAGCTGGTCGAGGACGTGCTCTTCGACCGGCGGCCGGACGCCACCGACCGGTTGGTCACCTTCGCCTCCACGGTCACCGGGTCGGGCACCAAGCGGACCGTCGACCTCTCCTGGCGCGAGGGGCCGGTCAACGAGCGGCTGTCGCACGCGCTGGTGCACGGCATCGTCGACTTCATCGAGGAGGACACCGAGGAGGCCCGGCAGCAGTTCGACCGGCCGCTGGAGGTGATCGAGGGTCCGTTGATGGACGGCATGAAGGTCGTCGGCGACCTGTTCGGCTCGGGCAAGATGTTCCTGCCGCAGGTGGTCAAGAGCGCCCGGGTGATGAAGCGCTCGGTGGCCTACCTGGAGCCGTTCATGGCGGCGGAGAAGGAGCAGGCCCGGCTGGAAGGCCGGATCGATCCCCGCCGCGGCCAGGGCAAGGTGGTGCTGGCCACCGTCAAGGGCGACGTGCACGACATCGGCAAGAACATCGTCGGCGTCGTGCTGGGCTGCAACAACTACGAGGTGGTCGACCTCGGGGTGATGGTGCCGGCGGCGAAGATCCTGGACACCGCCGTGGCCGAGGGCGCCGACGCGGTCGGGCTCTCGGGCCTGATCACGCCCTCGCTGGACGAGATGGTCTCGGTCGCCGCCGAGATGGAGCGGCGCGGCCTGAAGCTGCCGCTGCTGGTCGGCGGCGCCACCACCAGCCGCCAGCACACGGCCGTGCGGATCGCGCCGGCCTACCACGGCTCGACCGTGCACGTGCTCGACGCCTCCCGGGTGGTCGGGGTCGTCTCCGACCTGCTCGACCCCGGCCGGGCCGACACCCTCGACAAGGCGAACCGGGTCGAGCAGGAGCGGCTGCGCGAGCAGCACGCCAACCGCCGCCAGCAGCCGCTGCTGACCATCGAGAAGGCCCGCGCCAACCGCGAGCAGGTGGACTTCAGCGACCTGCCGGTGCCGGCCTTCACCGGCGTCCGCCGGGTGGAACCGGACCTGGCCGAGCTGCGCGAGATGATCGACTGGCAGTTCCTCTTCCTGGCCTGGGAGCTGAAGGGCAAGTTCCCGGCCATCCTCGACCAGCCGGTCGCCCGCGAGCTCTACGACGACGCGAACGCGATGCTCGACAAGATCCTGGCCGACGGGTCGCTGCGGGCGGTCGGCGCGTACGGCTTCTGGCCGGCGCACGCCGACGGCGACGACATCGTGCTCGACACCGCCGGGGTGCGGTTCCCGATGCTGCGCCAGCAGACCGCCAAGCCCGACGGCCGGGCCAACCGCTGCCTGGCCGACTACATCGCCCCGGCCGGCGACCACCTCGGTGGCTTCGCGGTCGCCATCCACGGCGCCGAGACGCTGGCCGCCGAGTACGAGGCCAACCAGGACGACTACCGGTCGATCATGGTAAAGGCGCTGGCCGACCGGCTCGCCGAGGCGTTCGCCGAGTACCTCCACCTGAAGGCCCGGCGGGAGTGGTTCGAGCCGGATGCCCAGCCGGACCTCGCCGACCTGCACGCCGAGCGGTTCCGGGGCATCCGGCCGGCGCTGGGCTACCCGGCCAGCCCGGACCACAGCGAGAAGCGGGAGCTGTTCGACCTGCTCGACGCGGACTCGCTGGGCATCGGCCTGACCGAGTCGTACGCGATGACCCCGGCCGCCGCGGTCAGCGGCCTGATCTTCGCCCACCCCGCCTCGCGCTACTTCACCGTCGGCCGGCTCGGCAAGGACCAGATCGAGGAGTACGCCGTCCGGCGCGGCCTGGACCTGGCCGAGGTCGAACGCTGGCTGCGCCCGAACCTGGGCTACGAGATCGACTGATCGGTGGCCGGCCGGCGTCCTGGCCGGGAGCTGGGCACAATGGCGGGATGGTGCGCATCGTCGACCGGCGGGAGACCCGCGCGTTGCGGGGGCGGGGCTGGTGGGCGCGGCGGGCGGCCCGCCTGCTCGGCCGGGGGTTGCGGGCCGCCAACCCGCACCCGAGCGTCGGGCCGGTGCTGCGGGTGTTCAGCGGCGCCCGGGACCCGAGGGTCGCCGGCATCGCGGGGGAGTCCCTGGAGCGGGTCTGGCGGGACGGCGGGGACGGGTGGGAGCTGCTCTGGCGCGGAATGTGGTCGGAGGTGCAGACCCGGACCGGCGCGGGATTTCCCGGTTACTTTCATGATCTGCCGTACCCGTTGGCCCGTTTCCTGCTGACCCCGGAGCGCGACTGCGCACACCGGCCCGGCGTCCGACTGGTCGCCGCCCTGGACCGGGAGAACCGCCGCCGTGGTTCGTCGGCCGCGGCCGCGCTCGACGCCGCCCTGCACTCCACCGACCCGCGGGTCCATCGGGAGTTGACGGACCTGCTCGCCAGCACCGATCAGCCCGACCTGTTGGCCATGCTGGAGTACGCCTTCGTCGAGGGTCTGCGCAACACCGGTAACCCGACCGGGTGGATCGCTGAACAGCACGCACTGTGGACAGACGGGGAACCGACACCGCTGCTGACCGCCGTCCTGACCAACCCGCACCTGCCCCGCCGGGCGGTGGACATTCTGGAGGGCCGGCTCGGCGTGCTCGCCGTGCTGCGCGACCGGGCCGACCTGCTCGCCGGCTATGAGCGCAACTACCTGATGGTGGCGTTCTCCGACACGATCGCCAATCCGGCGGTGCCGGCCGAGGTGCGGAAGAAGTGCCGACGGGTGGTGCGTAGCCATCGGCTCGAGTGGCGGCCCCAGGAACTGCCTCGCCCGGCCCGGCAGCCACGGCCGTCCCGCCGGCCGGACCGCCGGGCCGGCGGCTGGCCCACCAGCTATCCGGGCACGGAGGCGGGCGGCGGCCACGACGGTGGCGGCTACGGCGGCGGCGGTCATGACGGCGGTGGCGGTCACAGCGGCGGGTTCGGCGGGAGCTTCTGACGACCGCGCCGGTCAGCCGAGCAGGCTCTGACGACCGCGCCGATCAGTCGAGCAGGAAGGTGGTCCGGGCGCCGGCGGCCCGGCCGGTGGTCAGCCGGCCGCGGTCGTGGCGCAGGTAGCTGGTGGCGTCGCCGGCCAGCCGCAACGACACCCCGCCGCCGCGTTGCGGGATCCGGTAGAAGCTGGCCTGGACGGCGTGCGCCGGGTCGTCGGACGCCAGATCGAGCCGGACCGTGCCGCCGACCACCCGCACGTACCGGTCGGGAAAGTTGACCGAGGTCAACGACACGGTGTCGGCGCCGGCTAGGCCGGGTGCGAACCGGAACTGGGTGTCGGCGAGTTCCCGCACGTCCGGGTCGACCCGCAGCACGCCGTCGGCGTGCCGGACGAACGACCGCCGGGCGTCGGCGGGTCGCAGCCGGACGATCGGCCCGCCGGCGCCGACCGGCACCCCGAACAGCGGCGTGCCGTCGCGGTGCCAGTAGAGCTTCTGCACCCGGGTGTGCCGGTTCGGGTCGTAGAGCGGGTCGCCGACGATGGCCCGGTAGTCGCGGGCGTGGTAGACCAGCACGTCGGTCTCGCCGTCCTCGGCCACCGTGAACGAGTTGTGCCCGGGACCGTACTGGCTGGTCTGCTCGTTGGTCACGAAGACCGGGTCGGGGGTCTTCACCCAGGAGGCGTGGTCGAGCAGGTCGGCGCGGGCGTCGGCGGTGAGCAGGCCGAGGCAGTAGCGGGCGTCGGTGGCGCTGGCCGAGAAGGTCATGAAGACCCGACCGTTGCGGACGATCACCGCCGCGCCCTCGTTGACCCGGAACCCCTGGATCTCCCAGTCCCGCGTCGGGGTGGCGATCCGCACCGGCTTGCCGGCCAACTGCCACGGCGTGGCCAGCTCGGCGATGTAGAGGCTGGAGTTGACCGCGATCTCCGGCTCGCTCTGCGCCCACACCAGGTAGCGGCGGCCCCGGTGCTCGAAGGTGGTGGCGTCCAGGGCGAAGCTGTCCCACTCGGTGACGATCTGGCCGCGCAACACCCAGCCGGCCGGGTCGCGCGGGTCGGCCAGTGCCGACTCCAGCACGTACATCCTGATCCGGAAGACGTCGTCGGAGTCGCCGGCCGCGAAGTAGATGTACCAGCGTCCGTCGATGCGGTGCAGCTCCGGCGCCCAGATGTGCCCGCCCATCCGGCCGCTGGCCGGCCGGCGCCAGATCACCGACTCGGCCGCGGTGGACAGGCCGGCGATGGTGGGCGCGCCGCGCACCACGAGGCGGTCGTACTCCGGTACCGAGCCGGTGAAGTAGTACATGCCGCGTACCGGATGGGTGATGAACGGGTCGGCCCGGCGCTCGATGAGCGGGTTGGCGGTGGGCACCGCGTACCGCTGCGCGTCACCGACCCCGGCGGACCCGGCGGCGTCGGGGTCGGGAGCGGAACCGCCGGCCGCGCCGGCGGAAGCGGGCAGCGCGGCGACCAGGCCGGTCGCGGCCGCGCCGAGTCCACCACGCAGCAGGGTACGGCGGCTGATGTCGAAACTCATGTCGGTCGCCTCACTTGGTCCGGATCCGCAGGAACGTGACGGAGTTCGGTGCGAAGGTGCGGGTGAAGGTGGATCCGATGCCGCCCACGGTGGTGGTGACCGGCTGGATCGGCTCGGCCGAGCGGGTGTTCTGCTCGCCCGGGTCGCCGCTGATCTCGGTCATCCGGGCCGTGCCGTGCACCCGGCGCCGCCCGAGGTCGACCCGGGTGACGGCCGGGGTGTCCTGGGCGTTGACGACCTTGACGATCAGCTCGCCCCGGCGCCGGTCCTCGGTGATCACGTGGGCGAACGGCTCGATCACCTGGTCGTCGACGAAGCTGTCCCACAGTTCGCCGTTGAGGAACAGCCGCACCTGCGACCCGCGTACCTCGATCCGGATGTCGTAGGTGACGCCGGTCTCGATGGAGTTCGGCTTCGCGATCACGATCTCCTTCGCGCCGCCCTCACCCTTCTGGATCGCGCCCTGGGTGTTGTTCCAGCCGCCCAGGTTCCACCAGTAGAGGTGGCCGGTCTCCTGCACCCCGAACGCGACGAGGAAGCCCTCCGCCCCGGCGTTCTTGGTGGCCTTCAGGTTCAGGTCGTACTCGGTGGCGGTGATGTTGCCGGCCTTGACCAGGGTGTCCTGGGCCGCGGTGTCCGACTGGACGTAGCCGCCGTCGACCACCGACCAGGTGCCGCGCGGCTCCACCGGCGTCCAGGCGTCCGCCCCGGTGGAGAAGTCGTCGCGAAACAGCACGGTTCCGTCCGGCGCGGTCACGGACACGTCGTCGTAGGTGGCGGAGGTGGCCCAGGTGGAGAGGCCGATCGCGCCGGTGATCGGCTCCGGTTCGATGACCGGGGCGGTCGACCGGCTCGGCACCGTCCGGTCGCCGACGTTGTTCATGAACAGCTTTTGCACCTGGTAGCTGGTGGAACCCCAGGACTCGTCGTTGTCGAACCAGATCAGGTCCGGCCGCCACTGCACATGGTCGATGTTGGCCAGCAGCGGCGCGTACGCGGCCAGCTTGACCACGTCCGCGTTGCGCTCCAGGCCGGTCAGGTACGCGGCCTCGGCCAGCGAGTTGAACAGCTTGTTGTCCCGGGAGGCGTACTCGCCGAGGAACACCCGCGGACCGGCCCGGTCGTAGGAGTCGTAGCGGGCGTTGTTCTGCAGGAACCAGGCCGGGCTGTTGTAGTAGTGCTCGTCGACCATCTCCACCCCGGCCGCGCGGTTGAGTTCCCACAGCCGGTCGAACGTGGCGCCCTCGTCGTCCGGACCGCTGTTGCCGATCACGACGATCTCCGGGTACGCCGCCTCGATGGCGGCCCGGAACCGTACGAAGTTGGCGAAGTACTCGTCCGGCAGGTTCTCCTCGTTGCCGACCCCGAGGTGGGTCAGGCCGAACGGCTCGGGATGACCCATCTCTGCGCGCAGCCCGCCCCAGGTGGAGGTGGCCGGGCCGTTGGCGAACTCGATCAGGTCGAGGGTGTCCTGGATGTGTCGTTGCAGCAGCGCCTCGTCCACGGTGGCCCGGTTCTGGCCGCAGCCGGTGACCAGGGCCGGCACCACCGGCAACGGCATCGCGCCGACGTCCTCGGCGAACTGGAAGTACTCGTAGTAGCCGAGCCCGTAGGACTGGTTATAGCCCCAGAAGTTGCGGTTGGTGGCCCGGGTCTCGACCGGACCGACGGTGTCCTTCCACTGGTACGAGCGGGACCGTTCCCAGTTCGTGCTGGCGTCGTACCCGTAGTGGCTGTTGGTGTTGACCAGGCAGCCGCCCGGGAAGCGGACGAAGCCCGGCTTCAGCGCGGCGATCTTCTCGGCGAGGTCCTTGCGCAGCCCGTTGGCCCGGCCCCGGAAGGTGTCCCGCGGGAACAGCGAGACCATGTCCAGCCGCAGCGTGCCGGTGCCGCCGGCGCGCACCGAGAGCCGGCCCGCGTCGGTGGTCCGGGTGGCTCTCAGGGTGCCGGTGTACCGGGTCCAGGTGTCGCCGTTGGTGGTCAGTGTCAAGGACCGGGCCAGCGGCTGGTCGGCGGTGTCGTGCAGGCTCACCGTCAGCGGGGTGCCGGCGGCGGCGTCGGTGCGGGCCCAGACGGAGAAGTCGTAGCGGGCGCCGGCGACCAGGGCGATCCCGCTGTTGTAGCCGGCGTTCGTCACGCCGTACCAGCCGCCGTCCGGGTTGGTCAGGCCGAGTCGCAGGTAGGTCCGGTTGCGGTCGTTGAGGCGGGCGTCGTCGTCGACGGTGGCCGCGGTGCCGGTTCCGCCGGCGGCGGCGCCGGGGGTCCACGCGGTCAGCCCGGTGTACGAGGAGTTGTCCACCGGCAGGAACTCGAACGAGCGGTTGCGGACCAGTTCGGCGTAGAGGCCGCCGTCGGCGGCGAAGTTGATGTCCTCGAAGAACACCCCGTACATCGAGTCGTCGATCTCGACACCGGGCCGGGTGCGGTCGACGGTGATCGTGTACGCGGGGTCGGCCTCGGGTGGGCGGGCCAGGGCGGGCACGGCGACCGCCGCGGTGCCGGCCAGCAGGGCGACGGTGGCGAAGCCGAGTAGCGCTCGTGGACGGGGCATGCGCGGGCCTCCCGGACGGGTTTGCGGCGGGCGTGTTAGCGCTCACACAGGTCATCGAGTCTGGTCTACGGGTGGGGCCTCGTCAATGTTTCGCACCTTTTCGTCGCCCCGGGTGCAGGCGTTTCGAGGTGCCCGGTGGGAAGGTGCAGCCCACGGGCCGCGACCCAGGTGAAAACCCTTTCCTGGAGCGCGACCCGTGGGTGGGACGGTTACCGTCAGGCGGTGGTTCCGATGACATTGCTGCCGGACCTGGTGACCCGGTAGGTGACGGTCGCGCCACTCCAGAAGTGGAAGGTGAGCGTGACCGCCTGGCCGTCGTTGACCTCGGCGAAGAACGCGGAGGTCAGGCTGATCGTGTTCGCGGAGTAGTCCGGCGCGAAGGTCACGTCGAACTCCTTGAACGCGGTCCAGTTGTGCGGGCCGGCGAAGGATCCGTCGGCGTACTTGGCCTCCATCGTGGCGAGCTGGTCACCCCGGAACTGGGTCGGGATCGCGAAGGCGGCGGTGGTGCCGGTGGCGTTCGACAGCACCGGCCGGTCGTTGCTGATGATGTCGATCCGCCACGGGACCCCGGTGGAGAACCGGGCGTGCAGGGTGGCGTTCACGCCGTACGCCCGGGAGCCGACCAGCCGGGTCAGGGCCGACGCGGTGAGCGTGAGCTGGTTGCCCGAGACCGTGTAGTCGGTGCCGCTGACCAGGTTGGTGCTGCCCTGGCGCAGCCCCTGGAAGGTGGTGCCGTTCAGGTTCAGGGTCAGCGTCTTGCTGGTGATGGCGCCGGTCCGCGGCACGTAGACCTGGTCGGCCGACGCGGTGCCCGACCGGGTGGTCCAGCTCGACTTGATCTGCGCGATCAGCTCCGGGTCGCTCCACTGGAACGAGGTACGCCCGAGGTGCTGGCCGTTGTCCCAGAGCTGGGTGGTGAGCTGCCGGCTGCGGGCGTAGTGGCCGAGGAACTCGAAGAACTTGAGCTTCTCACCCTGTTGGATGGTGCCGGTGTGCCGGTCGAAGCCGAGCAGGCCGTACTCGCCGATGATGACCGGGATGCCCCGGGCGACGAAGGCGTTGTGGACCCGGTCGAACGAGTCGGTCAGGTCCTGCTGGGTGGTGGCGTCGAACCGGGTGCCCCCGGCGACGTTGACGCTGAACGGCCAGTAGCCGTAGAAGTGCACGGTCGCGATCAGGTTCGGGTCGTCGAGCTGGTCGAGGGTGGTGACCAGTTCGTTGATCCGGGCCTGCTCGGAGGAGGTGTGCAGGGTCGGCAGCACCAGCAGCCGGGTGGCGTTGCCGCCGCCGGAGGCCCGCACGATCCGGTGGAACGAGGTGTTCAGCTCGTGCAGCAGCTGCGCGTTCTGGGCGTCGCCGGAGCTGCCGGTGAACTGCGGCTCGTTGACGCTCTCCAGGGTGAGCTTCGGGGAGGCGTCCCGGAACGCGGCGGCCAACTGGGTCCAGAGCGCGTTGTAGCGGGCCAGCACGGTGGTCCGGTCGGTCGGCATGGTGTTGATCCACTGCCAGGAGTCGTGGTGGAGGTTCACCATCACGTACAGGTCCTCGGCCAGCGCCCAGTTGACCACCTCCTTGACCCGGTTCAGCCAGGCCGCGTCGATGGTGTAGGTGGGTGCCGGGCCGTGGTGGTTGCTCCAGGTCACCGGGATCCGGATGCTCTTGAAGCCCTGCGCCTTGACGTTGCGGATCAGCGCCTGGGTCACCACCGGGTTGCCCCAGGCGGTCTCGTCGGCGCCGACGGCGTCGAACGAGTTGCCCAGGTTCCAGCCGGGCTGCATGGCGGCGACGGCGGCCATCGCGTTGCCGGCCGGCGGCGGGGTGGTCGGCGACGGCGACGGCGAACTGGTCGGGGTCGGTGACGGCGGCTGGCTGGTGGTCGGCACCGGGGTGGTCGGGCCGACGCTGCCGGTGCAGGCGACGCCGTTGAGGGTGAAGCTGGTCGGCGCGGTGTTGCTGCCGGTCCACGACCCGTTGAAGCCGAACGAGACGGTCGCGTTGGTGCCGAGGGCGGCGTTGTAGCCGACGTTCGTGGCGGTGACCTGGCCGCCGGAGGCGGTGACGGTGGCGTTCCAGGCCTGGGTGACCTGCTGGCCCGACGGGAAGGTCCAGCCGACCCGCCAGCCGTTGATCGGGTCGCCGAGGTTCGTCACGCTCACGTTCGCGGTGAACCCGCCGGGCCACTGGGAGGCGGTCGCGTACGTCACCCGGCAGCCGGTGGCGGCGTGGGCGGTGAGCGCGACCGCGAAGCTGGCGCCGACCATCAGGGCGGCGGCGCCGCCCGCGATCAGACCGGCTCGCCAGCGTCTGCTCCGGACCCGGGACTTCTGTTCGGACATCTCGCTCCTCGGCGGTGGCGCCTGCCGCGCAGGCGGGTGGCGGTGGCCCGGCGCCGGCTGGGGAAGCGACCGGCACCGGCCAACTCGGCCGAAGATTAAGTCGGGAATCCAAACTTTGTCAATCGAGTTCAGCCGATGCCGTATGCCGGCGGGCCGACCGGCCGCGGCGCCGCTTTCCCGGTCCGGGCGGCCGGTGGTCCGGTGGGTAGGGTCTCGGCCATGCGGTACGGCGCACACCTCCCGTTGATCGACTTCGAGGGGCAGGGTTGGGCACCGGGAACGCTGTCCTCCTACGCGGCGACGGCGAGGCGCCTGGGGTACGGGTGCATCACGGCCAACGACCACCTGGTGTTCCAGCGGCCGTGGCTGGATGGCATCGTCGCGCTCTCGGCGGTGGTCGAGGCCAGCGGCGACCTGGCGTTGGCCACCTCGGTGGCGCTTCCAGTCGTACGCGGACCGGTGGCGCTGGCCAAGGCGGCCGCCGCGTTGGATGTCATCTCCGGCGGCCGGCTCGTCCTCGGGGTGGGGCCGGGTTCCTCCGCGCGGGACTATGAGGCCGCTGGCGTGCGCTTCGACGAACGGTGGCCGCGCTTCGAGGAGTCGATCCGGGTCCTGCGCGCCGGCCTGACGGACGGCGCGCAGGTAACGGGCCGCTTCTATCCGGCCGGGCCGGTGCTGCGGCCGCCTCCGACGCAGCCGGACGGGCCGCCGATCTGGATCGCCAGCTGGGGCTCGGACGCCGGTCTGCGGCGCGTCGCGCGCCTCGGCGACGGCTGGGTCGCCTCGGCGTACAACACCACTCCGGCGCGGGTCGCCGACGCGCGGGTGAAACTGGCCGCCGCGCTCGAACAACGCGGGAGGACTGGCAGCCGCTTCCCTTGTGCGCTGGCCACGATGTGGACGTACGTCACCGACGACGGGCGGCTCGGGCGGCGGCGGCTCGCGGAGTTGGCGGCGATGCTGAACCGGCCGGTGGAGCAGTTGGACGGCCGGGTCCTGGTGGGCCCGGCCGAGCGGTGCGCCGCCCTCCTGCGGCGGTACGCCGAGGTCGGCGTCGACTGGATCTTCATCTGGCCGCTGGCCGATGCCGAGGTTCAGCTGGCCCGCTTCATGTCCGAGGTGGTGCCGCTGGCGCGGCGCTGACGCGGCTCGCCGGCCGGCCCGTGAGGTTCTGGAGGATGCCGGTCATGGCGCGGGCGGCCTGCGGCTGGAAGCCGTCCTCGACATGCGCAACGCAGATCCGCCGGACCGGCGCACCGGCGCCCAGCCCAAACACCGCGACACCCGGCGGAGCGTGCCGGGCGGCCAGCCCCGGGACGACCGCGACCCCCAGGCCGGCGGCCACGAAAGCCTGCACCGCCCGATAGTCGTCGGAGGCGAGCGAGGTTCGCGGTTCGAAGCCGGCGCCCCGGCAGGCGTGTCGGACGATCTGGAACCAGACGCTCTCGGCACGCCCGCCGATCCACACCTCCTCGGCCAGATCGGCGATGCCGAGCGTCCGACGGCGGCGGGCGAGGCGGTGCCCGGCGGGCAGCAGGACCTGGTACCTGTCGTCGAAGAGGTGGATCCGGCGCAGCCCGTCGGCGGCGGTCTCGGGGAGCGTGGCATGGTCGAAGATGACGGCTAGGTCGAGCTCTCCGTCCACCAACCGGGGCAGTAAGCCCTGCATGTGGTCGTCCACCACCGACAGTGCCACCGTCGGGTGTTCGGTGCGCAGGCGGGCGATCGCGGCCGGCACGAACGTGGTGAGGGCGGTCGGGAAGCTGCCGAAGCGGAGCCGGGCGGCGCGGCGGCCGGCGATCTCGGCCAGCTCCAAGGCCGCCGCGTCCAGCCGGCCGAGGACCGCCCTGCCGTGCCGGACGAGCGCGTAACCCGCCTCGGTCAGCGCGGCCGGCCGTGTCCCCCGCTCGACCAGCGGCAACCCGGTCTCGCGTTCGAGCGCAGCCAGGTGCTGGCTGACCGCCGACTGGGTCAGCCCCAGCGCGTCGGCGGCGGCGGAGTACGACCCGTGGGCGTCGACCTCACAGAGGGCCCGGATGCCGCGCAGGTAGCCTATTAGATTCACTAATCGCTCTCCAGTCTCCACCATTGCCGCTAATGGTATTCGCGCCTAGCGTCTGCGCATCCGGTTCCGGATCCGTGACCATGGAGGACAAGCGATGACCGCAACCGACTCGTCCGTACCGGTCGACACCGACAAGCTGATGGCGTTCGTGTTCCGTGCCGTCGAGGAGGTCGGCGCGGCGATCAACTGCGCCCTGGTGGTGATGGGCGACCAGCTGGGCTACTACCGGGACCTGGCCGAGCACGGACCCACCACGGCGGCCGAACTGGCCGACCGGACGGCTACCGGCGAGCCGTACGCCCGTGAGTGGCTGAACGCCCAGGCCGCGGGCGGCTTTGTCGAGTACGACCCGGGCACCGGCCGGTACACGCTGCCCCCGGAGCACGCGGTGGCGTTGACGGACGAGACCAGCCCCGCGTTTCTGCCCGGCTTCTTCCAGATCGCGCACGGCACCGTCCGGGACGCGCCGATGGTGCTCGCGGCGGCCCGCGCCGCGACCGGGGTGGGCTGGCACCAACGCAACACCGACGTGCACGCGGGATGCGAGCGGTTCTTCCGCCCCGGGTACGCCGCCAACCTCGTCACGTCCTGGCTACCCGCCCTCGACGGCGTGGTCGAGAAGCTGGAGCGTGGCGCGCGGGTGGCTGATGTCGGGTGCGGTCACGGTGCCTCGACGATCCTGATGGCCCAGGCGTACCCCCGGTCCACCTTCGTCGGCTCGGACTACCACCCGGCTTCGATCACCACGGCACGGGAACGGGCCGCCGACGCCAGCCTTCGCGACCGGACGCGGTTCGAGATCGCCGCCGCATCGGACGTCCCGGGCGACGGCTACGACCTGGTGACCATGTTCGACAGCCTCCACGACATGGGCGACCCCGTAGCCGCGGGCCGGCGGGTCCGCGACGTCCTCGCCGCCGACGGCACCTGGATGATCGTCGAACCGGCGGCGGGTGACCGCGTCGAGGACAACCTGAATCCGGTCAGCCGCGCCTACTACGGGTTCTCCACGCTGTTGTGCACGCCGGCGTCCCTGTCCCAACCGGTCGGTGCGGCGCTGGGCACCCAGGCCGGCCCGGCCCGGATCCGCGAGGTGGCGACCCAGGCCGGGTTCACCAGCTTCCGGCTCGCCGCGCAGACCCCTTTCAACCACGTGTACGAAGCCCGGCCGTAGCCGGAACCGCTGGTCGCGGTCGACGCGCCAGCCGGCGGATCGGGTCCCTGGTCCGCCGGCTGGCGTGGGCCGTCAGATGGTGATCGTCGTGCCGTCGAAGCGGCTGAGGGTGAAGTGCGCGTCCTCGTGGGTGGTGTGCTTGACCTCGCGGAGCAGGCCGATCGCCACCTCCTCACCGAGCCGTACCGACTCGGAGTAGTCGGTGCGCCAGTGCACCCCGGCCATGTTCCGCCCGATCGCGATGTTCGCCGCCACCTTGTTCAGCTCGCCACCGACGGTCAGCCGGTCGGCGTCCGGACCGGTGTACGGGATCAGCGCGGTCCCGCTCGCCGCCGGCACCACCGGGCGGTCGATGACGTGCGACTCGTCGAACCAGGCCTTGAGGATGGTCACGCACGCCCCGGCGACGGTGGCGTGTCCGGCGCCGTAGGAGGGATGCGTGGGACTGCCCTCCGGGAACGCCTGCGGCAGCAGGTAACTGCCGTTCCGGTTGGCGATCCGCTTGAGCACCGGCGAGTTCAGCACCTCCGGGTCGATCGGGTACTCCCGCTTCCCGGAGACCATCAGGTGCACCCGGCCACCGAACTCCTCCGGCCGCAACCGCCGGTGCACACACCACTTCTGGAACCAGACCGCCTTCAGCGCCCGGGTCGCCACCTCGGTGACCAGGGAGAGGATGTGCGGACCGCCGTACGTGCCGAAGCCGATCTGGTTGCCGGAGAAGGTGTAGGGATTTCCCGCGTCTACCGGTGCCTTGGCGTGCAGCAGGATCAGCGCGGCGTTGAGGTACGCCTCGTACAGCGCGTCGAAGTGCACGTAGTGCGCCAGGTCGCGCGGTGTCTGGATGTACCGGCGGACCTTCTGGTTCCGCGTGTCCTCGGGGGGCATGGCACCGTCCTGGACCGCCAGCCACTCCTTGAACCCGATCAGATGATCGACCGGCTTGTCGTCCGGCCCCGGCTCGAGGGTGTCCTGCAGTTGCGGGATCAACAGGGTGCCGTACTGGATGTCCCGGAGCAGGAACTGCGACAGGTACGGCCCGACCACATCGCCCCGGGTGTTTCCCCGGAACAGCACCTGCGGGGTGACCTCACCGTCCTGACGCGGTCCCCGGAAGTCCGACAGGCCGGTCAGCTCGGTGGCCGCCTCGGCGGCCAGGTCGTGGGTGTCGAAGCGGGTGAACGGCACGTCCCGCAGCAGCGCCATCCAGTACAGCTCGATCATCTCGCCGGAATTCTCGGCGCTGTCGATGCGCGGAGCCGGCCGGATGGCCAGCGCCTGCGGGTCCGGCCCCTGCAGATCGAAGGAGAGCCCGGCCTGCGGGTTGACCAGCGGGCGTTTTCCGGCCAGCGGAATCCGCTCGAAGTCCTCGCTGCGCATGGTGGTCGCGGCCCGCCGCAGCAGGCCGTACGCGGCCGGTTCCACCTCGCCGAACTCGTTGTGCGGCAGCCCCTTCGAGTAGTTGGCGACGAACGGGTGGTCGGACTCCTCTCCATTGCTGAGTTGGTGCGGGATGTGCCGGGCGAACTCCGCCTCGGCGGCCCGAATGCGCGCGTCGCGCGCGGCGAATCGGCGGTCGGTCATCTTTTTCCCCCATGAACCGATCTGAGCTGGACAATGGCGGTGCCTTCCCCGAAGCCTCCCGGGTGGCGTCGGCGTCTTTTACCGGTCACCGCGTTGGCAATACTAGGACCGGCCGCCAGTCGGGCGGCGCCGAGCACAAACGGACATAGTCGGGACTTCCGTGCGGTTGCCGAGGTGTCCCATGGGACCGTCGGCCGGGGTCAGGACCTCCGGAAGATCGACAGATAATGTGGAAAGTCGCAGCTCGCGAGCGGCAGTGCGACCCCCGCGCCGGAGCCGGTCGGCCGATTCCCGGCGCGAGTTCGCCAATATGTCCGGAGTGCTGATTGGTGTCGCTGTCGGGAAAGCGTCGCAACTATTCATTATGGCTGGGAATCCCGTCGCGGAATGCGTCGGGGAGTCGGCGGCCCGCGCCTCCCGAGCCGGGTCGGTCGCCGTCCGAGCCGGCCGGCCGCCGAGATCGTCGGGGCCTGCGGTTAGGCTCACTGCGTCCGGCGAGATTTGGGAGTACGACCAGTTGAGCGCAGACCTTGACACCCTGTACGGGGCCGACGACCTGACCCACCTCGAGGGGTTGGACGCGGTCCGCAAGCGGCCGGGCATGTACATCGGCTCGACCGACAGCCGGGGCATCGGCCACCTGGTCAACGAGATCATCGACAACTCGACCGACGAGGGCGTCGCCGGCCACGCCACCGCCGTCGAGGTCACCCTGCACGCCGACGGGTCGGTCCAGGTCGACGACGACGGGCGGGGCATCCCGACCGACGTCAACACCCGGTCCGGCCTGTCCGGGGTCGAGCTGGTGCTGACCCGGCTGCACGCCGGCGGCAAGTTCGGCGGCTCCGGCTACAAGGCCTCCGGTGGCCTGCACGGCGTCGGCGCGTCGGCGGTCAACGCCCTGTCGCTCCGCTTCGACGTACGCGTCAAGCGGGCCGGCAAGGTCTTCGAGATGTCGTTCCGGCGCGGCGAGCCGGGGGTCTTCGACGGCGACGGGCCGCGGGCGCCGTTCACCCCGCAGTCCGGCCTGCGGCAGGTCGGCCGGATGAAGCGCGGCGAGTCCACCGGCACGTCGATCCGCTACTGGTACGACGCCCGCTACTTCGACTCCGGGGCGGCGCTTGACGTTCCCGCCGTCCGCCAGCGGCTGCGTAACACCGCTTTCCTCGTACCCGGGGTCAGGTATGTCCTTCGCGACGAGGCCGGGACCGACGCCACCGGGGCCGAGGAGGTCTTCCACCACCCGGGCGGCCTGGTCGAGATGGTGGAGTTCCTGGCCCCGGCCGGGGAACGCTCGGTCGCCGGCCCGCTGCTGGTGCGGGCGGAGGGCCGCTACAAGGAGAACGCCGCCGACGCCAACGGCGTGATGCAGGCCGACGTGGAGCGCCGCGCCGAGGTGGAGATCGCCTTCGGCTGGGGCACCGGGTACGAGCGCACCGTCGAGTGCTTCACCAACACCATCCGCAACGCGCACGGCGGCACCCACCGCAAGGGATTCGAGCGCGGCCTGGTCCGGGCCCTGGTGGAGGCGGTCCGCAACAGCCGGGGCCTGCTCAAGCCCAAGGAGGACCCGCCGGTCCTGGACGACATCCTGGAGGGGATGACGGCGGTGATCCACGTACGGATCCCGGAGCCGCAGTTCACCTCGCAGACCAAGGACGAGCTCTCCACCGCCGGCATCACCCGGGTGGTGCAGACCGCCGTCGAGCGGTACGTGAAGCAGTGGACCGAGGACCGCAAGACCCGGTCCGAGGCCCGGACGGTGCTGCAGAAGATCGTCGACGCGGCCCGGGTGCGGCTGACCCAGAAACAGCAGAAGGACGCCGCCCGGCGCAAGACGGCGCTGGAGGGCGCCGGGATGCCGCCGAAGCTTGTCGACTGCCGGTCGACCGGGCTGGAGCGCAGCGAGCTGTTCATCGTCGAGGGCGACAGCGCGCTCGGCTCGGCGCGGATGGCCCGGGTCGCCGAATACCAGGCCCTGCTGCCGATCCGCGGCAAGATCCTCAACGTGCAGAAGGCGAACCTGGCCGACACCCTGCGCAACGTGGAGGTCGCCGCGATCGTCCAGGTGCTCGGCGCCGGCACCGGCCGCACCTTCGACCTGGCCGCGATGCGCTACGGCCGGGTGATCCTGATGGCCGACGCCGACGTGGACGGCTCGCACATCCGGACGCTGCTGATCACGCTCTTCGCCAAATACCTGCGCCCGGTGATCGAGGACGGCCGGCTGTACGCCGCGATGCCGCCCCTGCACAAGATCACCACGAGGGGGCGCAACCCGGAGACCATCTTCACCTTCACCCAGACCGAGATGGAGCAGACCGTCCGCCGGCTGGAGAAGGCCGGCCGACAGATCGTCACCCCGGTGCCCCGGTTCAAGGGGCTCGGCGAGATGGACGCCGACGAGCTGTGGGAGACCACGATGAACCCCGCCACCCGGTCGGTCCGCCGGATCACCCTGGACGACGTGGACGCCGCGGAGCAGACCCTTGAGCTGCTGATGGGGGAGAAGGTCGAACCGCGCCGCAACTGGCTCATCGAGTCGGCCGGGCGGGTCGACCAGGAGAGCATCGACGCCTGACCGGGCAGTCACTCGTAGAAGGAACTGATCAAAGATGGCACGCGGCAAGGGCAAGCAGCCCCGGGGCGACCTGTCCGCCTTCGACCAGGCGGGCGCCACCGTCCTGGACAACCCGTTGGCGACCGAGATCCAGGACTCCTACCTGGAGTACGCGTACTCGGTGATCCACTCCCGGGCGCTGCCGGACGCCCGTGACGGGCTCAAGCCGGTGCACCGGCGCATCCTCTACTCGATGAGCGAGCAGGGCTACCGGCCGGACCGTGGCTACGTGAAGTCCGCCCGGGTGGTCGGCGACGTGATGGGTAAGTACCACCCGCACGGCGACACCGCGATCTACGACGCGATGGTCCGGCTGGCGCAGGACTTCTCCCTCAACGTCCCGCTGATCGACGGGCACGGCAACTTCGGCTCCCCGGACGACGGCCCGGCGGCCAGCCGCTACACGGAGGCCCGGATGTCCCCGGCGGCGATGCAGCTGGTGGGGGAGCTGGGCGAGGAGACCATCGACTTCAAGCCCAACTACGACGGCTCGCTCACCGAGCCGAAGGTGCTGCCGGCGGCCTTCCCGAACCTGCTGGTGAACGGCACCTCGGGGATCGCCGTCGGGATGGCCACCAACATGATTCCGCACAATCTCGGCGAGGTGGTGGCGGCGGCCCGCTGGCTGATCAAGGACCCGGACGCCACCCTGGACAAGCTGATGGAGTTCGTCCCCGGCCCCGACCTGCCGACGGGCGGTCTCCTGCTCGGCCTGGACGAGGTCCGCCGGGCCAACGAGACCGGCCGGGGCGTGGTCCGGATGCGCGGCAAGGTGGAGATCGGGCCGGTCGAGGGCAGCCGGGGCCGGCAGGGCATCACCGTCACCGAACTGCCCTACGGGGTGGGCGCCGAGAAGGTGATCGAAAAGATCACCGACGAGGTCAACAAGACCAAGCGGTTGCAGGGCATCGCCGACGTCAAGGACCTCACCGACCGGGAGAACGGCATCCGGCTGGTCATCGAGTGCAAGGTCGGCGTCAACCCGCAGGCGCTGCTCGCCGACCTCTACCGGCTCACCCCGCTGGAGCAGTCGTTCGGCGTCAACAACCTGGTCCTGGTCGACGGCCAGCCCCGCACCCTGGGCCTGAAGGCGCTGCTGGAGGCGTTCCTCGGGCACCGCTACGACGTCGTCACCCGGCGCAGCGCCTATCGGCGGCGCAAGCGGCAGGAGCGGCTGCACCTGGTCGAGGGCCTGCTGATCGCGCTGCTCGACATCGACCTGGTGGTCCAGTTGATCCGGGGCAGCGACGACGTGCCGGCCGCCCGGGCCGCGCTGATCCGCGAGTTCGACCTGACCGAGATCCAGGCCAACTACATCCTCGACACCCCGCTGCGCCGGCTCACCCGGTACGACCGGATCGAGCTGGAGGCCGAGCAGGACCGGCTGCGCTCCGAGATCACCGAGCTGTCCCGCATCCTCGACGACCCCGCGGTGCTGCGCCAGGTGGTCTCCGACGAGCTGGCGGCCGTGGCCGAGCAGTTCCCGTCGCCGCGCCGCACCACCCTGATCGGCGGCGACCTCAAGGAGGTGCTCGCCGCCTCGGTGCCGGCCGGCCCGCTGGAGGTCGCCGACGACCCCTGCCAGGTGATCCTCTCGGCGACCGGGCTGGTGGCCCGGACGGTGGCCGAGTCGGAGGAGTCCACCGAGGGGCGCCGCCGCAACGGCCGGGTCAGGCACGACACCGTCCGGGCCGTGGTGCCGGCGACCGCGCGCGGCCAGGTGCTGCTGGTGACGAGCGCCGGTCGGGCGTTCCGCACCGAGGTGCTGCCGCTGCCGGTGCTGCCCGACCACGCCGGCACGGTCTCGCTCAGCGGCGGGATGGCCGCCGCCGAGCTGGTGCCGCTGCGAGCCGACGAGCGGGTGATCGGGCTGGTGCCGGCCGCCGCCCGCGACTCCGGCTCGCCAGGCCTGGCGCTGGGCACCCGGCAGGGCGTGGTGAAGGTCTGCGCCCCGGAGTGGCCGGTCCGCTCGGACGAGTTCGAGGTGATCGGGCTGCGCGACGGCGACGAGGTGGTCGGCGCGACCTGGCTCACCGACGGTGCCGAGAGCCTCGCCTTCCTCACCGACGACGCGTCGCTGCTGCGGTTCCCGGCCCGGCTGGTGCGTCCGCAGGGCCTCAAGGGCGGCGGCATGGCCGGGGTCAACCTGGCGGCCGGGGCGCGGGTGCTCTTCTTCGGGGCGGTCCGCACCGACGACCCGGAACACGGCGAGCCGATGGTGGTCACCGCCACCGATCGCAGCGTCAAGCTCACGCCGTTCGGGGCGTACCCGCCGAAGGGGCGCGCGACCGGCGGCGTGCGCGCGCAGCGGTTCCTCAAGGGTGAGGCGGGCCTGGAGCTGGCCTGGGTCGGACCGCGCCCGGTCGGCGCGACCGGGCGCGGCGAGCCGGTGGAGCTGCCGCCGGTGGACCCGCGCCGGGACGGCTCCGGCGCGGCCGTGATGCTGGTGCCGCAGGTCGTCGGCCACCTGATCGAACGTGAGTGACCCGGGAATTTTGTCAAGCCATTGAACTAATCCGGGTCGCGGGCGTACAGTCGGCATCCATGGCCATCGAACACCTGCTGGAGGTGTGATGACGCTGGTTGCCGGGGTCGACTCGTCGACCCAGTCGACAAAGGTCGTGGTCTGCGACGCGGACTCCGGCGAGGTGCTCCGCGAGGGCCGCGCCCCGCACCCCGACGGCACCGAGGTCGATCCGCGCCTGTGGTGGGAGGCGTTCGAGCGGGCCAGCGCCGGCCTGCTCGACGGGGTCGCCGCGATCGGCGTCGGCGGGCAGCAGCAGGGCATGATCTGCCTCGACGAGGCAGGCGAGGTGGTACGCCCCGCTATCCTGTGGAACGACACCCGCTCGGCCCGCGCCGCGGTCGACCTGACCGGCGAGTTCGGCGGCCCGAAGGCGTGGGCCGACGCGGTCGGACTGGTGCCGGTCGCCAGCTTCACGGTCACCAAGCTGCGCTGGTTCGCCCGCGCCGAACCGGACCTCGCGGCCCGGACCCGCACCGTGCTGCTCCCGCACGACTGGCTCACCCACCGGCTGCGCGCCGACGGGGGAGAGCCGACCACCGACCGCGGTGAGGCGTCCGGCACCGGTTACTGGTCCGCCGCGGCCGAGGACTACCGCCGGGACCTGATCAAGCTCGCGTTCGGCCGGGACCTGGCACTGCCGAGGGTCGCCGGGCCGGCCGAGACGGTCGGCGAGACCGCGTCCGGGGCGCTGCTCGCGGCCGGCACCGGTGACAACATGGGCGCGGCGCTCGGCGTCGGCCTGCGCCCCGGCGACGTGGTGGTGTCGCTCGGCACCTCGGGGTGCGTGTTCGGGGTGAACGACGAGCCGACCGCCGACGCGAGCGGGCTGGTCGCCGGCTACGCCGACGCGACCGGCCGGTTCCTGCCGCTGGTGTGCACCCTCAACGCGGCCCGGGTGCTGGTCGCGGCCGCCGACCTGCTGGGCCGGTCGCTGGCCGAGTTGGACGAGTTGGCGCTGTCGGCGTCGCCGGGCGCGGGCGGGCTGACGCTGTTGCCGTACCTGGACGGGGAGCGCACCCCGAACCTGCCGGACGCGCGCGGTCTGCTCGCCGGGCTGACCCGGGCGAACGCCTCGGCGGCGAACCTGGCCCGGGCCGCGGTCGAGGGCATGCTCGGCGGCATGGCCGACGCCCTGGACGCGCTGCGCGCCCAGGGCGTCCCGGTCGACCGGGTCCTGCTGATCGGCGGCGCGGCGGCGTCCCGAGCGGTACGCGCGATCGCGCCCGCGCTGTTCGGTGCGCCGGTGAGCGTGCCCCGCCCCGGCGAGTACGTCGCACTCGGCGCCGCCCGTCAGGCGGCCTGGGCGCTCTCCGGCGCCGCCGAGCCACCGCAGTGGCCGGTCGCGGCCGACCAGATCACCGCCGACGCCACCCCCAAGGTCCACGAGCGCTACGCCGACATCCGCCAACGGGCACTCCCGCTGCTGAGGTAGCGGGACCGGGGCCACCAGCGGCCCGCGACGCGGCTGGTCAGGCGGGACCGCGAACGCCGGCCTGGTATGCGATGACAACCAGTTGCGCGCGGTCGCGGGCGTCGAGTTTGGTCATGGCGTGGTTCACATGCGTCTTGACGGTGAGCGGGCTGAGGGTGAGATGTTCGGCGATCTCGGCGTTCGACATACCCATGGCGACCAGCGAGACGATCTCGCGTTCCCGTACGGTGAGCCCGTCGAGAAGGTTGGCGGCGGGGGCCGGCTTGTGGTCGTCTGCGGCGAGGTAGCGGGCGATGAGCCCGCGGGTGGCGGCGGGTGAGAGCAGGGCGTCGCCGCCGGCGACGGTGCGGATCGCGTCGATCAGCCTCTCCGGACGTGCGCCCTTGCCGAGGAATCCACTGGCGCCGGCCCGCAGCGCTTCGAAGACGTACTCGTCGACCTCGAAGGTGGTCAGGATCAGCACCTTCGTGCCCGCCAGGTCAGGGTCGGTGGAGATGCGGCGGGTCGCGGCGAGGCCGTCGAGTTCCGGCATGCGGATGTCCATGAGGACCACGTCGGCGCGGCACTGGCGGGCCATCCGCACGGCCTGGGTGCCGGTCGCGGCTTCGGCGACGACCGTCAGGTCGGGGGCGCTGTCGACGATGAGCCGAAGCCCGGCTCGGACGATGTCCTGGTCGTCGGCGAGCAGCACACGCACGACGCTCATGCGGTCGCGCCGGCCGGAACGGGCAGTTCGGCGATCACGCGGAAGCCGCCCTCGGGACGAGGGCTGGCGGAGAGCCGGCCGCCGAGTGCGGTGGCCCGCTCCCGCATCCCGATGATGCCGTGCCCCACCGTGCCGACCCCGCCATCGGGTCCCGACCGTGCGGTGCCAGGGACCGCCGGCCCGTCGTCCTCCACCGTCAGCGCGAGAACTCCCGGCCGGAAGTCGAGCCGGACCGACGCCGACGTGCCCACAGCGTGCTTTGCCGTGTTGGTCAGGGACTCCTGGATCAGGCGGTAGGCCGTGAGGTCGACCGCGTCGGGCAGGGGCCGGGCCGGTGACGTCGCAGGTGACCCGCAGACCGGTGGCGGTGAAGGAGGCGATCAGTTCGTCGAGCCGGCTGAGACGCCCGGCAGGTTCGACGGACTCGTCCTCGCCTGGCTGGCGCAGCAGACCCACGGTGAGTTTGAGCTCGGTGAGCGCGGCTTCGCTGGCGTCCTGGATGTGGCCCAGGGACTGCCGCGCCCGGGCGAGGTCGGCGCGGTCCAGCAGGAGGGTCATGGCGCCGGCCTGCACGTTGATGAGCGCCACCTGGTGACCGACCGCGTCGTGCAGGTCGCGTGCAATGCGTAGCCGTTCGGCCTGGACCCGCTGGCGCGCCTCGGCTTCGCGACCCTGCTCCGCGCGGCGCGCCCGATCTTCGAGAACGGCCCGCCGCCCCCGGTGGGCCCGGATGGTCTGCCCGAAGGCGGCGAACGCCACGACCCATGGCAGGACCTCGACGTCGTTGAGCGCCACCCTCGTGTTGACGGTGGCCGCGAAGCTGCCGGCCAGCACCGCGGCGACGCTCGCGGCGGCGGTGACAACCACCACCACGATCCGTTCGCTGCGCAGGGAGAACAGCAGCATCGACAGGATGAGGGCGGAGCGGGCGGGCGAGTCGGTCGCCGCAGACGGGATCGCGGCCACGACGCCCGCGGTCGCAATGGCGGGGATGAGCCAGACCGGCCAGCGCAGTACGGGGAGGACGACGAAGCAGGCGGCGACCACGACCGCGGTGGCCATCGCGGTGATCGTGAACCCGGCCCGGCCCGGCGTCGTGGTGATCAGTACGGCGAGAAGAACAAGGACGCCGACTCCGGCCACGCGGGCGGCGACGGGATGCGTGCCGGCGAGCCGGCGCACCCCGGCCGCCACCCCATTCAGACCGGCGGCCGCACGATGTCTGCCTGCCTCGACAAGGCCGCCAGCTCTCACGGGCCGACAGTAGGCAGTCCGTCGCCGGCGTGGCAAACGATCTACTACGAGCGCAGTAGGCGACGCCGCGTCCGGCCATCGCATCACCCGCGTACGTGGTAGCGGCCGGCGGCAGCCGCCGCGATCGCGGCGGCTGCGGTCACCGCGGCAGGCCGATGACGAGGACGGCCCCGCTGACGAACGATCCAGGAGTCGATTTCACGCCCTTGAACAGGAGAAGACTCCTATGGCCTCGTTCCTCTACCGATTGGGCCGGTTCGCCTTCCACCGGCGTTGGTGGGTCGTCGGCGCCTGGCTGGCGGTCCTGGCCGCGACGCTGATCGGCGCCGCCGCGCTGTCCGGACCGACGTACGACTCGTTCCGGATTCCGGGCGCACAGTCGCAGCGGGCGATCGACCTCCTCGCCGAGCGGTTCCCGCAAGCGTCGGCCGGCGGCGCCACCGCCCGGGTCGTGTTCGCCACGCCCGACGGCCGGACCCTGCGCGACCCCGTGTACCGGCAGGCGGTCGAGGCCGCGGTCGCCGACCTGAGGCAGGCGCCGCAGGTGGCTTCGGTCGACGACCCGTTCAGTTCCGGTGCGCTCAACGAGACCGGCACGATCGGGTTCGCCGAGGCCACCTACCAGGTGCCCGCGGACCAGGTGTCCGAGGCCGCGCACGCCGCCCTTACCAGCACGGTCGACGACGCCCGGGTCAGCGGGCTCCGCGTCGAGGTCGGCGGTGACGCGCTGGCGGTCGACGAGGAGCAGGCCCTCGGCGAGGTGATCGGCGTGGTCGTCGCGGCGATCGTGCTGGTCATCACGTTCGGGTCCCTGGTCGCCGCGGGCCTGCCGCTACTGACCGCGATTGTCGGTATCACCGTCGGCATCAGCGTGGTCACCGCGGCCTCCGGGTTCGCCGAGCTCTCCTCCGAAACCCCGACCATCGCCCTGATGCTGGGCCTGGCCGTCGCGATCGACTACGCGCTGTTCATCGTCTCCCGGTACCGGCACGAACTGGCCGCCGGCCGGCAGCCTCAGGAAGCCGTTGGCCGGGCGGTCGGCACCGCCGGCTCCGCGGTCGTGTTCGCCGGTCTCACCGTGATCATCGCCCTGGCCGCGCTGTCTGTCGTCGGTATCCCGTTCCTGACCCAGATGGGCCTGGCGGCGGCGTTCACCGTCGCGGTGGCCGTGG
The DNA here is from genome assembly GCF_029626155.1 of Solwaraspora sp. WMMD1047. Taxonomy (NCBI): domain Bacteria; kingdom Bacillati; phylum Actinomycetota; class Actinomycetes; order Micromonosporales; family Micromonosporaceae; genus Solwaraspora; species Solwaraspora sp. WMMD1047. Next base: position 2,688,522 of record NZ_JARUBL010000001.1, read on the forward strand.
TGATCGCGCTGACGCTGCTACCGGCGCTGCTCGGCATCGCCGGCCGCCGGATCGTCGGCAAGCGCCGCCGTGGGCTGCACTCACCGGATTCGAAGGCCCCCGGCCGTACCGCCTTCAGCGCGCGGTGGGTGCGGTTGATCACCCGCCGGCCGGTGGCCGTGCTGGTGCTCACGGTCGTCGGGCTCGGTGTGGTCGCGCTGCCGACACTGGACATGCGGCTGGGGATGGCAGACGACAGCACCGCTGCCAAGGACACCACGCAGCGCAAAGCCTACGATCTGCTTTCGGAAGGGTTCGGGCCCGGGTTCAACGGCCCGCTGATCGTCGTCGTCGATTCACGCAACGGCGCGGCGCAGCAGGCGGCCGAGCAGGTGGCGACCCGGCTTCGCGGCATCGACGACGTCAGCGCGGTCACCGAGCCGGCGATCAACCAGGCCGGCGACACCGCGATCCTCACCGTCGTCCCGAGCAGCGGCCCCAGCACTGCCGCCACCAAGGACCTGGTCCGGGAAATCCGGCAGCAGGACGGCGAGGTGCCCGGCGCGGACATCGCCGTCACCGGCCAGACCGCGATCAACATCGACATCTCGACCAAGCTCGGTGACGCGCTGATCCCGTACCTCGCGGTCGTGGTCGGCCTCGCTTTCATCCTGCTGATGCTGGTGTTCCGATCGCTGCTGGTGCCGCTGACCGCGACCGTGGGCTTCCTGCTCAGCATCGCGGCTACCTTCGGCGCGGTGGTCGCGGTCTTCCAGAAGGGGTGGTTCGCCGGCGCGCTCGGCGTCGATCAGGTCGGACCGATCACCAGCTTCCTGCCGGTCGTCATGATCGGCATCGTGTTCGGCCTGGCCATGGACTACCAGGTCTTCCTGGTCACCCGCATGCGCGAGGACTACGTGCGCGGCATCGCTGCCCGGCACGCGGTGATCTCCGGGTTCGAGCACAGCGCCCGGGTCGTCACCGCTGCCGCGATCATCATGATCAGCGTCTTCTCCGGATTCATCCTTGCTCCCCACGCGATCATCAAGTCGATCGGGTTCGCCCTCGGTATCGCCGTGCTTTTCGACGCGCTGATCGTCCGCATGACCATCGTGCCGGCCGCCATGACCCTGCTGGGCAGGTCGGCCTGGTGGCTGCCGCGCTGGCTCGACCGGCTCCTGCCCAACGTGGACGTCGAAGGCGAGAAGCTGCGTCACCAACTCGAGGTCGTACCCGAGCCGGCCGGTCCCGTACCCGTGTCGGCCTGACGGCCCGGCGCTTCCTTCCGGGGCCGCCGCCCGCCGACCGCCGGCGGCGGCCCCACCCATGCCGAGCGCGAGACAGGTTCACCTGCCCAGCGTTGTTAGACTCTGGCACTCTGATGCATTGACCGACATCTCTGTCACGGTGGATCCTTGAGTCCATGGGGTACCGGAGCAAACTCGCGACGTTTCTGACCGCCGTGCTCGCGGCGGTCATGATGGCGACGCCCGCCAGCGCCGCGAGCGACACAGAGGACGGCCTGTGCAAGGTCGACATCACAGTCCCCTCGCAGTGGAACAGCGGATACGTAGTAAACGTCACCATCCAGAACATATCCGCCCGACCGGTGACCTGGCGGGCTGTCCTGCCCGTGCCACCGCCCGGCTACATCGTTCAGGTCTGGGGCGCGACCGTCACCCAGGCCGGCTCATTCCTCCACATCCACCCACCGCCCTACGGCACGGGCGGGACGCTGTTGCCGGGGCAGAGCTACACCTTCGGGTACGCCGGCACAGGCTCGCCGGTCTATCCGACGGTGACCTGCAGCTAGCCGCGGAGCGCCGCAGTAAGCTCACCTGCCGTGGAAGACGCAAAGCCGATCGAGGACCGCGACGGCCGGGTGGGCGGCATCGAGTCCATCGTGGTCGACGGGCGACGGTGGTTCTTCGGGTTCGACTTCAGCATGGACACGGTGGTGTCGCCGCTGATCGACGACCCGGAACGGATGGCGGTGTTCGCGAGCCAATACATGCTTCAGACCGACGGGGCGCGCAACGTCGCGTACTGGCGGGATCTGGTCGAGATGTCGATCGGGATCTCCGACCTGGTGGGCGAGGACGCGGACCGGACGTACGACAGCGAAGCGCTCGCGGAGCAGCGGCTTTTACCCAGCACACAGCTCACGTACCTGATGGGCGCGGCGACGGCGTGGGACGACTCGTTCTTCGAGGACGAGACGGTCCTGGCGGCGCTCGCGACGGTCGGCGTGGACGACGACGACCCCGACTGGGACTGCCTCGATCAGTGCATCGAGGCCACGCGGTCGGACGACGCCGAGGTGAGCGCCGCCGGCACCCTGCTCATGACGCGGTACCAGCGGTTCATCTTCGAGAATCTCCCGGCCAACTGGTCCGACGTCTTCTCCGCACTGCGCCCACTCCCAGCGGAGGGACTGTCGCCGAGCGCTGGTCTGCGGGTTCCTCCGTCAGCGGGTTCAGGACCATCTGCTGAGGCCCAGCTTCCGTATTACTGAGCTTGACGATATCGCCACACGCGGACGCAGCGGGTCATCCGGTGCCGGTGGCGGCGTCTGCGCCGCCCGGCACGTTCGCTCGGCGGTCGGCCTGCGCGGATTTCCGGACGGCGAGCAGCCGGCTGGGCACGACCACCACCGCGTACAACGCGGCCGTCCGCACGCCCAGGGCCCGGTGCGGGTGCGGGTGGCCGTGCCGGGCGAGCCGCGCCAGCCAGCGTCGCTCCAGTCGGCGGCCGGCCGCGGCGACGCCGACGGAGACGGCCCCGGCGGTGGCCAGCACGACGGCACCGGCCAGGAGAGCCCGCCGCCGCGCTGAGGCGTCCCCTCCGGCCGGCTCACCGGCGGGGAGCCTGATACCAGCGTCCACGAACGGCAGCCCCGAGCGGGCGCCCGGGATCACCGGCTCGGCTCTGCCCGCGATGTCGGCGCGGATGGCACGGACCCCCGGGATCGCCACGGCAACGGTGACCGCCGCCAACGCCCCACGGGCCAGGCGCCGGCGGGCCGGGGGCAACTCGGCGGCGGCGATCCAGGCGCCGACGGACGCGACGTCAAGCCCGGCCTCAGCGAGAGCGCGTAGATAGAGCCGCCAGGCGACGCCGGTCGGGATGCTGGTCATCCCCCCACCGTAGAAGCCAGAATCCACCGCCGCGCACCGACGGCGGCTACGGCATCGGCCGGCACATCGCCGCGCGGTTGGTCGCCGACGGTGAAACGGTGGTGGACGTGCCACCGAAACTGTCTGCCCGGGTCCGGGTGTTCGCCACCGGCGCGGACCGGGAAGGTCCGCGCCGGGGATTCTCCGCGTCAGCAGAAGACCGTGGTGTAATTGCCGTTCGGGATTGTCGCCGCGTAATACCACACGGCGGTGTTGGTGTGGTCGGCTACGCCGGGGTACGGCCCCAGTGCCTTCCATACGTTGTAGTAGACCGTCTGGACACCATTGACGGTGACGGCCGGGCAGACGATAACCCAGGTGTTCGCGCAGTTCGCGTAGTAGTGCGTCATCGGCGCTCCGCCCGGGGCAGGTGGGCGGAACGTCGTCCAACAACCGACGTCGTAGATCACCTGCGTTCCGGAGCGGTCGGCGGCGCTGACCCGGGTCGGCGTCTCGGGGGCGCCAACCGTCGGCGATCCCTTGCTGACCTGGTCATCAGCGGACGCGACAGAGGCCGACGCCGGAAGTGCGAGGATCATCGCGATGGCCGCGGTGAACAGCACCTTGGCGCGCATGGACCTCCCGGCTGGTTTCCTGTCTGGCTGTGTGATCGACATCGTCAACATCCTTCCTGTTCGGTAGGGGAGGGACAGATCGTGGTACGCAGGTGCGGACGTTTCGTCTCCGGTACCGGTCTTGGTTGTGGGGATGTCCGCCGCGCGATTTCCAGCCTGCACGTCGACGGTGGCGCGAGTTCCTAACGGACTGTTAACGGCGGGACCGACTACCGCCGTGCATCGGCCTACACTGAATCGGTAGGCGTGGATCAGTGCTGGCCGGGCAGCGCGGGTCCGCTCCGTCAGACGTCGATCGCGGGGGGACGTCATGGAGTTTCGGGTACTGGGCCCGGTCGAAGCCCGGGTGGACGGTCAGGCGATCCCGCTCGGGCGGCCACAACAGCGGCTCGTGCTGGCGCTTCTGCTCGTCGATGCGGGCCGGTTGGTGTCTACCCAGATGTTGATCGATCGGGTGTGGGAAACCGCCCCGGCGGGCGCCCGCCGTACCTTGCATGTGCACATCACCCGGCTCCGGCGGCTGCTGACGACGGCCGGTGCCACCATGCCGTTGGTACGTCGGTCCGGCGGCTACCTGCTCGACATCGACCCTGTGCAGGTGGACCTGCACCAGTTTCGGCGGCTCGTCGCCCGGGCACGGGACCGGGACAGTCCGGATCAGGTCCGCGCGGCCCGGCTGCATGAGGCGATCGGGCTGTGGCACGGTGAACCGCTGGCCGGTCTGCCGGCCCAGTGGGCGACCCGGACCCGCGCCGCGTGGCAGCAGGAGTACCTGGACGCCGTCGTGTTGTGGGCGCGGGCCGAGAACCGCGTGGGCGATCCGGCCACGGTGATCGGACCGCTGAGTGAGCTGGCCGCGCAGTACCCGTTGGTCGAGCCCCTGGCCGTGGAGTTGACGCGCGTGCTGTACCGCTTGGGCCGTACCGCCGAGGCTCTTGACCTTTACACCCGCACCAGGCGGCTGCTGGCCGACGAACTCGGCATCGACCCCGGTCATGACCTGCAACAGCTGCACCAGGCCATCCTGCGCGGCGATGCCCTCCCACCGCCGCCGGACCGGCAGATCCAGGCCACCGCACTGGTCAGTACCGACCCACCCGCCGCCGCGCCGGTGTCCCGAAGCGTCCCGCAGCAGTTGCCGGCGCCACCGCGGATGTTCACCGGTCGGGTCCGGGAGGTCGCCGCGCTGGCCCGGGTACACGACGCATCCGCCCTGGCGATAAGCACGATCGATGGAATGGCCGGGATCGGCAAGACCGCCTTGGCGGTCCACGTCGCCCACCACATCGTCGGGCGTTACCCGGACGGACAGATCTTTATCGACCTACACGGATACACCTGCGGGGTGGAGCCGGTCGATTCGAAGGCCGCACTCGACCACGCGCTGCGGGCGCTCGGCATCCCGGCGGCGCAGATCCCGGCCGGTCTGGACGAACGGGCCGCGCTGTACCGGACGCGGCTCGCCGACAAACAGGTGCTGCTCGTGCTGGACAACGCCGCCACCGAGTCCCAGGTGCAGCCGCTGCTACCCGGTGCTCCCGGCAGCATGGTGCTGGTCACCAGCCGGCACCGGCTGCCAGGACTCGATCCCACCTACACGCTGTCACTCGACACCCTTCCGGTTCCCGACGCGATCACCCTGTTCACCCGTGTCGCTGGCGTGGGTCAGCCCCGTGACGAGTCACCTGATCTACTGATCGAGCTTGTGCACAGGTGCGGCCAGCTGCCGCTGGCGATCCGCATCGCCGCCGCCCGCTTGCGCTCTCACCCCACCTGGTCGCTGACCCATCTGGTGGAGCGGCTACGCGACCCGCAGCACCGGCTGACCGAGCTGGAGGCCGGGCAGCGCAGTGTAACCGCGACCCTCGACCTGTCGTTTCGTCACCTCGACACCGACCTGCAGCAGGCGTACCGGCTGCTCGGCCGCCATCCCGGACCCGACCTGGAGCGGTACGCCACGGCCGCCCTGCTGAACGTCACCGTGGGGCACGCCGACCGGACGCTCGACCGGCTTCTCGACGCTCACCTGCTGCAGGAGCCGACCCCGGGCCGGTACCGGTTCCACGACCTGACCCGCGCACACGCGGCAACCGGCAGCCTGACCGAGTCCACCGCGCGAGCGGCGATCAGCCGGCTGCTGGATCACTACCGGCACGTCGCCGCGCTGGCCATGGACGCGGCCTACCCGGCCGAGCGGGAGCACCGGCCGCCGGTCCCAGCAGCGAACACTCCCCGTCCCGAGCTGTCCACCCCGGCCTCGGCGCTGCGGTGGTTGGACACCGAACACGGCAACCTACTGGCCGCCGTCCGGCATGCCGCACAACAGCACCACGCCGACCACGTTCGGCACCTCTCCGGCATCCTGCATCGGCACCTGCGCACCCGTGGCCTCTACCACGACACCGAGACGCTCCACCAGCAAGCCCTGGCCACCGCCCGCGCCACCGGCAACCGCGTTCACGGAGTGGACGCGTTGGGCGGTCTAGCCGACATCCGACGCCTGCAGGGCCGGCACGAGGAGGCCGCCGACGATTTTGGCGAAGCGCTGCGAATCGCGCGGGCCACCGGCTACCGAGTCGGCGAGCTGACCGCATTGACCGGTCTGGGTCATATCCACCGGCTGCAGGGCCGACCTCGGCAGGCCGCCGAGCACTACGAGCAGGCGTTGCGGATCGCCCGTGCCACCGGCCACCGCCCCGGCGAGCTGACCGCGCTGGGCAGCCTCGGCGACATCCGCCGGCGGCAGGGCCTGCCCGAGCAAGCCGCCGAGCACTACCGGCAGGCGTTGCGGATAGCCAAGGCCACCGGCCACCGCGCCGGCGAACTCGACGCCCTGGCCGGTCTTGGCGACATGCACCGGTTGCAGGGTCGGTACCCGCTGGCTGTCGAGCACTACGAGCAGGTGTTGCGGATCGCCCGCGCCACCGGCCACCGCCGAAGCGAGCTGAACGCCCTGACCGGCCTCGGCGACCTCCACCGACGGTGTGGCCGTCACCTGCAGGCCGACGCCCACTACCACGAACTCCTTGCCCTCGCCCGGGACAGTGGCGACCGCAACTTTGAATTCGAGGCACGGCACGGCCTGGGCCGGCTGCGGAACGCTGCCGGCCAGCCCGATGCCGCCATCGCGCACCACAGCCGGGCTCTCGTGCTCGCTCGCGAGCTCGGACAGCCAGCCGACCAGGCGCGCGCACACGACGGGCTGGCCTCAGCGCACCGCGCCCTCAATCTGTCCGAGCAGGCCCGCCGGCACTGGGAGGAGGCGCTCACCATCCTCACCCGCCTCGGCGTCGACCACACCGACGAGGAGGAAACCACCGTACCGGCCATCCGCGGTCGGCTGGGACAGGTCGAGTCGACCACAAGCGCCAGCTGACGGCGCCGGTTCTCTACCAGGGCATACCGGCGACCCTGGCCGAGATCGGTGACGGGCTGCGCGGCAAACCGGTCGTCGACTGCAACAACCCGGTCGAGGACGAACACTTCACGCTGGTCACCGAGCCCGGTCGGTCGATGGCACAGGAGATCGAGTTGGCGACCGGCGGCCGCGTCGTCAAGGCGTTCAACCTCTGCGAGGCGCGGGTGTGGCAGCTGGAGCCGCCGATGTTCGACAGCCGTCGGCTGGTGGTCCCCTACTGTGGGAATGACTCCGCCGCACTGGGCCTGACCCGGCAGCTCATCGCCGACCTCGGCGGTGAACCGTTGCCGATCGGCGACGCGGAGGTAGTTGCACATCGGTGCCGTACCGCACAACCATGGTACGGACGGCTTCGTCCACGACCGCGGTTGTGCGGGCCGGGGTCACCGTCCAGTCCGGGAGCAGAAGGCTCGGCCAGAACAGGTAGTTCGAGATCATCCCGAGAAACTGCGTCGCGGCCATCTCCGGGTCGGTGATGTCGGCGGTTCCCGCGTGGGTCTCGGCCATCAGGTAGCTCCGAACGGACTCGAAGTACGGCAGCTTGCCCTGTGCGAAGTGTGCCTTGGCCAGCTCGGGAAAGCGTGGCAGTTCGGCGATGACGATGCGAAACAGGTCGGTCATCTCCGGCTGGCGCAACAGCGACGCGTAGCGCCGTCCCAGAACCGTCAGGCCGGCCGCCAGGTCACCGGCGGGCGGCACGTCGGCTACGTCCTTCTCGGCCCACGACTCGATGACGATGGCGTCGAACAACGCCGCCTTTGTCGGAAACTGCTTGAACAGCGTTGCTTTCGACACGCCGGCCCGGTCGGCAACACGCGCCAGTGACGCCCGGTCGTAGCCCAGCTCCAGGAACAGCTCGGTAGCGGCCCGCACGATGAGCGCGCGCTTCTCCTGCGCCACGCGCTGGTGATAGGCCGACGGCGCTGGGCTCATGCGCCCAGCATAGCGAGGTGAGTGGGTTGACTCACCACTGGTGAGAGCGTAGCTTCGGCATGGTGAGTCAGTCGACTCACCACCCGGTGTCGGGTGTCGCCCCTCGTACGTCCCGGGAGGACCTGATGTCCCGCTTCGCCAATCAGACCGTTCTCGTGACCGGCGGCACCGGTGGGCAGGGCGCCAGCCACGTACGCGCCCTGCATGCCGAAGGCGCCAACGTCGTCATCGGTGACATCAACACCGAGCGCGGTGCTGGCCTCGCCGCGGAGTTGGGAGACAGGGCGCGTTTCGTCTGCCTCGACGTGTCCCAGGAGGAGTCCTGGGCCGCCGCCGTCGCGGAAACCGAGAAGGCCTTCGGCACGCTCACCATCCTGGTCAACAACGCCGGGGTGCAGAATCCACCCGCCCTCATCGAGTCCACCGACCGGGCTACCTGGGCTCGTATCCTCGACATCAACCTCACCGGCACCTTCCTCGGCATCCGGGCAGCCGCCTCGGCGCTGCGCCGCGCGGGGGGAGGATCGATCATCAACATCGCCTCCACCATGGGCATGGGCGGCACCGCCTGCTACGCGCCCTATGTCGCCAGCAAGTGGGCGGTTCGAGGGCTCACCCGGACCGCCGCCCTTGAGTTGGGCCGCGACAACATCCGCGTCAACGCGATCCACCCCGGCGTTGTCGCCACCCCGTTCATCACCGAGCCGGCGACCGGCAGCGACGCCCCGATCGCCGACTTCTACTCGCCCGAGCCGTTCGCGGTACCACGACTCGGGCAGCCCGCCGACATCACCGCACTGCTGTTGTTCCTGTTGTCGCCGCACGCGACCTTCATCACCGGCGCCGAATATGTCATCGACGGGGGCCTGCTCCTCGGCCCCGCACTGCAGAAGGAAGCCGCATGAACCCCGCAGACCAGCACCGTGAGCGCAGCGCCCGCGACCCGCTGGCGCACCTGCCGCACAAGATCAGACGTGCCATCGAGATCACGCCCGCGGCCGGAACCCGCGAACGAATCGTGGACATCACCACCACCGGCCGGCGTACCGGGCGACCCCGCCGCATCGAGATCTTCTTCTACCGCGCCAACGGCGCAACCTACCTCTGCAGCGGAGCGGGCGGAGGCGCGACCGGCTGGTACGCAAACCTACGAGCGAACCCCGCTTTCACCTTCCACCTCAAGAACGGCATCAGAGCGGACCTCCCGGCGCACGCGACCACCGTCACCGATCCCACCGAACGGGCCGCCGTGATCGCGGCCATCGTCGACGACCTCAACCAGCCGCACGACCCCGGAACCATCAGGCCCACCCATCCAGACGACTGGGCCGACAGCAGGCTGATGCGAATCGACTTCGACTGATTCCCTATCGGGCTGCCGGGGGTCCGTCGAGGAGATCGAGCCAGCGGGCGACGCTGGCAGGTGCGACCCGGTAGGGCCACGCGGACGGCCGGCGTCGTCGCGGGTCCGGTCATCCGGGACTCGCGACGACGCCGGCCGTCGATGGCACACCCCCGTGTGCGGTCGTGACCACCCTCCCCCCGCAGTGGGCGGCCGGCGCCTGCGCCGACATAGACTCTGCCCGCTTGCTGGCGGCCGGGACAGGCCACCGACCGGACATTGACCGGACACTTCGGGGGGTGCGCACGGTGTCGACGACCGGAGGTGCCGGTCAGGCGGGCCACCTGTCCGGCCTCGGCGTCGCGCTGCGGCGGTTCCGGGAGCGGGCCCTGCTGACCCAGGAGGAGCTGGCCCTCCGCGCCGGCCTGAGCGCCCGCACCATCCGCCGGATCGAGTCCGGTGTGCTCAAGCGCCCCCGGGCGGAGTCGATCCGGTTGCTTGTCGACGCGCTCGGCCTCACCCCGGAGGAACACCGCGGCCTGCTCCGTCCGGAGCCAGCCGTGCCGACCGGGGAGACCGCGCAGACCGCGCCGATGGAGCCGACCGCCCCCACCGGGTCGACCACGCGGACCGAGTCGACAGCATCGACCGGCCAGGCACCTCGCGGCCCGCTCGCCGTACCCCGGCAGTTGCCGGCGGCGCCCGCGCTCTTCGTCGGTCGGGCGTCGGCGTTGCGGCGGCTCGACCTGCTGCTCGACGCCGACACCCGGCCGGCCTCGACGGTGGTGGTCTCCGCGATCGCCGGCACCGCCGGGGTCGGCAAGACCTCGCTGGCGCTGTACTGAGCGCATCGGGCGACCGACCGGTTCCCGGATGGACAGCTCTACCTGAACCTGCACGGCTTCGACGCCAGTGACACCGTGGTCCGGCCCGCCGACGCGCTGCGCGGCTTCCTCGACGCCCTCGACGTGCCGGCGCAGCGGATTCCCGCCGGTCCGGACGAGCGGGCCGGGCTCTACCGCAGCCTGATGGCCGGCCGGCGGATGCTGGTGCTGCTGGACAACGCCCGCGACGCCGAGCAGGTCCGCCCGTTGCTGCCGGGCACCCCCGACTGCCTGGTGGTGGTGACCAGCCGCAACCAGCTTCCCGGCCTGGTCGCCACCGAGGGTGCCCAGCCGCTCGCCCTGGACCTGCTCACCCCCGACGAGGCGCGGGAACTGCTGGTCCGGCGGCTCGGGTCGGCCCGGGTGGCGGCCGAACCGGCGGCGGTCGACGAGATCGTCGCGCACTGCGCGGGCCTGCCGCTGGCCCTGGCGATCGTGGCGGCCCGCTCCGTCACCGACCCGGGCCGGTCGCTCACCGACCTCGCCGCCGAGCTGCGCGAGGGCGGGGCGGGGCTGGACCGGTTCACCACCGGCGATCCCGCCACCGACGTACGCCTGGTCTTCTCCTGGTCCTACCGTTGCCTGACCGCGGACGCCGCGCGGCTGTTCCGGCTCGTCGGCCTGCATCCCGGACCGGACCTCGCCGAGGCCGCCGCCGCCAGCCTGGCCGGCGTCCCGCAATCCCGGGTACGCCCGCTGCTGGCCGAACTCGTCCGCGCCCATCTGGTCACCGAGCCCACCTCCGGGCGGTACGCCTGCCACGACCTGCTCCGCGCGTACGCCGCCGAGCTGGTGCAGCGCGACGACCCGGCGGCGGGGCGCCGGTCGGCGCTGGAGCGGCTCTACGACCACTACCTGCACACCGCCGACCACGCCGCCGGGCTGATGCACCCGCACCGGGACCGGATCGACCTGCCGCCGCCGGCCGACGGCGTGACGCCAACCCGGCTCGGCTCGGCGGCGGCGGCGATGGGCTGGTTCGCGACCGAACGCGAGACCCTGCTCGCCGCCGTCCGGACCGGGGCCGGAGCCGGACTCGACGCCCGGATCTGGCCGCTGGCCTGGGCGTTCTGGGAGTTCCTGGACCGCCGGGGACACTGGCAGGACTGGGTCGACACCCAACAGGCCGCGCTGGCCGCCGCCCGCCGGCTGGCCGACCTGCGCGGCCAGGCGTACGCCCATCGCAGCCTCGGCCTCGCCCAGCTCCAGTTGGGTCGCCTCGACGAGGCCGAAACCCAGCTGCGCGCGGCGCTCGACCGCTACCGCGCCGTCGGCGACAAGATCGGCCAGGCCCGCATCCACCACAACTTCTGCGGGGTACGCGAACAGCAGGGCCGGCTGTCCGACGCGCTCGATCACGCCCTGCGGGCGCTGGACCTGTTCCGGTCCAGCGGACACCGGCAGGGGCTGGCCAACGCGCTCAACGGGGTTGGCTGGTTCCAGGTCCAGGTCGGCGACGCCGCGGCGGCCGTCGGTCACTGTCGGGAGGCGATCGGGCTGCTGGAGGAGCTGGGCGACCGGCGCGGCCAGGCCAACACCTGGGACAGCCTCGGCTACGCCCACCACCACCTCGGGGAGCAGGCGGCGGCCGTCGACTGCTACCGGCGGGCGATCGATCTCTACCAGGAGCTCGGCGACCGGTACTTCCTGGCGGACACCCTGTCGCACCTGGCCGAGGCGCATCTCGCGGCCGGCGACCGTGGGCCGGCCCGGCAGACCTGGGGCCGGTCGCTAGAGATCCTCGACGAACTCGGCCACCCGGACGCCGCCGCGGTGCGAAACCGGATGCGTGTCACAGCCGCCACCTAGGCTGAGCGGCATGACCGAACCGCTCACCCACACTCTCACGCTGCCCGGCGTCGACCTCGTCTACGACGTTCGCGGACCGCTCCCGCCGGCCGGGGAGCAGCCCGTGCTGTTCATGATCGGTCAGCCGATGACCGCCGACGGCTTCGAGGCGCTCGCCCCCCACTTCGGGGACCGCACGGTCGTCACCTACGACCCGCGCGGCCTGGGCCGCAGCGTCCGCACCGACGGCCGCTCCGATCACACCCCGCAGGATCAGGCCGCCGACCTGCACCTGCTGATCGAGGCGCTGGGCGCCGGGCCGGTCGACATGTTCGGCAGCAGCGGCGGTGCGGTGACCGCGCTCGAACTGGTCGCCACCCAGCCGGAGGACGTCCGTACGCTGGTGGCGCACGAGCCGCCGATCAACGCCGTGCTGCCCGACGCCGAGGCCGCCGGACGCGGCCGGGCCGCCTTCCACGACGCCTACCAGGCGAAGGGTTTCGGGGCGGGGATGGCCGCGTTCATGGCGATGACCTCCTGGCAGGGCGAGTTCACCGACGACTACTTCGCCCAGCCGGCGCCCGACCCGGCGATGTTCGGCCTGCCGACCGAGGACGACGGCAGCCGCGACGATCCGCTGCTGTCGAAGAACTCGTGGGCGGTCACCGACTACCGCCCCGACGCGGCGGCGCTCACCGCGGCGCCGACCCGGATCGTCGTCGCCGTCGGTGAGGAGTCGGCGGGGACGTACACCGCGCGGACGGCCCTCGGCCTCGCCGCCCTGCTCGGCCAGGAGGCCACGGTCTTCCCGAGCCACCACGGCGGTTTCCTCGGCGGCCAGTTCGGCTACGCCGGCAAGCCCGAGGAGTTCGCCGCGCGGCTCCGCGAGGTGCTGGCCGCTGGCGCGTAGGGGTCACCCCGCGGCGCCGCCCGGAGCCTCGTCGGGCAGGGTCACGTCGAACATCGTCCAGCCGTTGTCGAACCGGCGCGGGTTCCGGCCACCCAGGTGTCTCATGACCACGCCGACCCAGGAGGTGGGGTGGAAGCTTTCCGGCCGCGAGTTCCCCGGCTGGTCGTGGAAGCGGGGCACCGATGGTCGCCTGCCGTCGGTGTTCAGCGGCTCGCCCGCGACCGCGAAACCGACGGAGAACGACCGGGTCACCCGGGACTGGCGGGCTTCGGACCAGACCGCCCCGTGCGGGATCACGATGACCCGACCCAGGCCGTAGCCGTCGTCCCAGGTCTCGGTGAACTCCCACTCGAAGGGCTCGACCGACTCGCGTTCTGACATCTCGCGAAGCACGGTCTCCAGGTACGGGGCTGCCTCGTTCGGTTGCACGACCATGCCCTCTCGACGCCCGGTCAGGTTCCGCGCCACTGACCGTACCGCCGGCCGTGGGTTCGTCTGCGACGTCCTGAGCCCGGCCTGGGCGGTCGTCAGAGCGCACCGCGAAGCACGGCCCGACCGGTGTCGGGATCGAAGGGCACCGACGCGTGCTCGTGGACGATCGTCCAGCCGTCGCCTTCCCGGCGGAGGCAGGTCGTGGCGCGCACCCACATGCCGACCTCGGTGCCGTCCCGCATCGTGCCGCTGATCCGGACCAGGAAATGGCAGAACGCGAGATCGGCTCCGGCGGTGATCTCCAGGTCCCGGATCTCGTGCCCGATCGCCGTCCGGTAGGACGCCATCCACCGCTGCAGCCGGTCGGCCGGATCCTCGTCGCGGCGGACGAACGGGCCGACCAGGTCGTAGAGCACGAGATCGTCGTGGTACGCACCGGCCGCGGTGGCCGCGTCCCGCCGGCCGAACGCCCGGGTGCGGGTCTCCAGCAGCTCGCGGATCTGTCGTTCGCTCTCCGTCGTCATCGCCGGGCCACCTGACGGCCGAGGGCGTCCAGCCAGTCGCCGGTGCCCTGCTCGCGCCACCCGGGCTGCTCCCGGTCGTCCAGGAAGGTCCCCTGTTCGGTGAGTACCAGCCGGGTTCCGTCGCCGTCGTTGGCGAACTGCACGGTGGTGAGCGACACGGTCGCCAGGACACCGTCGGTGAACAGCGCCGTGCCGTAGACGATCCGCTCGTCGGGGACGATGTCGTGGTACTCGCTGCGCGCGACGAGGTCGCCCCCGCTGTGCCCGTGGACGGACTCGGTGCCGCCGACCCGGAAGTCCAGCGAGTAGCGCCCGTCCTCGGCCGCGAACCACTTCGCCTTCGTCTCCCGGTCGGACCAGGCCGCGAAGACCGTGGCGGGGGAGGCGGCGTAGCTGCGCTCCAACGTGAACGTGCTGTGCTTGACCGAGTGGTCGGTCATGATCCTGACTCCTTCTGCTGGTTGTCGACGACCGTGCCGAGGCGGTCCAGGCGGTGCTCCCACGTCGTGCGTTGGCGCTGCAACCACGCCTCGGCGTTGCGCAGGCCGGCCGGATCGATCTGGCAGGTCCGGACCCGCCCGACCTTCTCCGAGCGGACCAGTTCGCTGTCCTGGAGGACCCGGAGGTGCTGGACCGTCGCGGCGAGGGTCACCCCGAGCTGGGTGGCCAGCTCACTCACGGTTGCCGGCCCGCGGGTCAGGCGCTCGATCACCGCCCGCCTGTTCCCGTCCGCGAGCGCATGGAACACCCGGTCCGCCAGCTCTCCCTGATGCTTAAGCACAAACTTAACCGTAGTCGCTCGGACCATAAAGTCAAGCGGCCACTTAAGCTTTGAGGGAGGGTCGGTCAGCGGGTGCCGCGTTGCAGGGGGAAGCTGCGGCGGCCGCTGCCCCGGGCGGTGACTCCGGCCGCCTCGGCGAGCACGGTGGCCAGGGCGTCGAAATCGGCGCGGACCAGGCCGGCGGTGACCCGCACATGGTCGGCGCCGAGCGGACCGGCCTCGAACGGCGCGCCGGGCGCCACTGCGATCCCGCGCGCGGCCAGGGACAACATCGCCAACTGCTGGTTGCCGACCGACAGCCAGAGGTTGATCCCGTCGTCGGCCGTCGCGACCGCGCCGCGCGCCGCCAGAGCGGTGACCAGGGCTTGCCGGCGGTGGGCGTACGCGGTGGCGGCGTGCGCGACGACGGTGGCCGTGGCCGCGTCGGTGAGCAGGTCCAGCAGGATGAGCTGCAGCAGCCGGCTGGACCAGCCCGGCCCGAGCAGCCGCCGGTCGGCGATCGAGGTCAGCACCGGGGCCGCCCCGGCGACGGCGGCCAGCCGCAGGTCCGGGCCGTGGCTCTTGGAGAAGCTGTGCACCCGGACGGTCCGCTCGGGCAGGTGGGTGCCGACGCTGACGGCCGGCGCGGTGGCGATGTCGCCGGCGTGGTCGTCCTCCACCACGATCACGTCGGAGTGCTGGGCCAGCACCCCGGCGAGCTCTTCGGATCGCGCCGGGGTCATGCTCACTCCGGTCGGGTTCTGCGCGCGGGGTTGCAGGTAGACCGCCACCACCCGGTCGTCGAGCGCCTCGGCCAGCGCCCCCGGGACCAGGCCGGCGGCGTCCAGCGGCACCGGGACGGGGATCGCGCCGGCCGACTCCAGCAGGTCCAGCATCGGCGGGAAGGTGGGGTTCTCGACGATCACCCGGTCGCCGAGCCGGACCACGGTGGTGGTGATTCGGTCCAGCGCGTCGAGGGCGCCGTCGACCACGGTCAGCCGGGCCGGCGGGAACGGCCACCGCTGCCGCAGCACCGACTCCAACTCCGGCAGCACCGGCTCGTCGAGGTAGCTGGTGGTCAGCCTCGCGTCGCGAACCCGGTGCAGCGCCTCGGTCAGGTCCGGCAGCAGGTCGTGGTCGGGCACCCCGGTGGAGAGGTCGGTGGGCAGCGCCGCCGGCTGGGCGGCCAACCGCGCGTAGCGGAGCTGTTCGCGCGGACGGGCCGGGATCCGCACGAAGGTGCCGGAGCGGCCCCGGGTCTCGATCGCCCCGGCGGCGGCCAGGCTGCGCCACGCCTCGCTGACCGTGGTGGGGCTGATCCCGAGCTGCTGGGCCACCGAGCGGACGGTGGGCAGCCGGGCGCCGGCGGGGAGCTGGCCGGCGTGTACGAGCCGGCTCACCGCGGCGGCGATGCCCCGGGCGCTGCGGTCGTCCACGGCGTCGGCGATGAGCTGCAGCATGTTACTTCTCCGAAATAGGCCGTAACAGTCAACCCATTGTCCGGCTCCACCTGTGTCACTAGAGTCCTACTCTACCCACCGCACTCCACACAAGCAGCGGGAGGACGCGACATGGCCGACAGCATCCGCGCCGCGCTGGTCCAGACCACCTGGACGGGCGAGAAGGAATCGATGATCAAGGCCCACGAGGAGTACGCCCGGCAGGCCGCCGGGCAGGGCGCCAAGGTGATCTGCTTCCAGGAACTCTTCTACGGGCCGTACTTCTGCCAGGTCCAGGACCGCGAGTACTACGCCTACGCCGAGTCGATACCCGGCCCCACCACCGAACGCTTCGCCGCCCTCGCCGCCGAACTCGGCCTGGTCATGATCCTGCCCATGTACGAGCAGGAGCAGCCCGGCGTGCTCTACAACACGGCGGCCGTGGTCGACGCCGACGGCAGCTACCTCGGCAAATACCGCAAGACCCACATCCCGCAGGTGCAGGGCTTCTGGGAGAAGTTCTACTTCCGCCCCGGCAACCTCGGCTACCCGACCTTCGACACCGCCGTCGGCCGGATCGGCGTCTACATCTGCTACGACCGGCACTTCCCGGAGGGTTGGCGGGCGCTCGGCCTGGCCGGCGCGACGATCGTGTTCAATCCGTCGGCGACCAGCCGCAGCCTCTCGTCGTACCTGTGGCAGCTGGAACAACCCGCCAGCGCGGTGGCCAACGAGTACTTCATCGGCGCGATCAACCGGGTCGGCGTCGAACCGTTGGGCGACAACGATTTCTACGGTACGTCGTACTTCGTCGACCCGGAGGGGAAGTTCGTCGGCGAGGTCGCCGACTCGCACGCCCCCGAGCTGGTCGTGCGCGATCTCGACCTGAACCTGCTCGCCGAGGTACGCGACCGGTGGGCGTTCTACCGGGACCGCCGACCGGACGCCTACGACTCGCTCATCAACCCCTGAGGAGCCGGCCCATGCCCCTGCTGATCACCGGCGGCACCGTCGTCGGCCCGACCGGCGCCCACCCGGCCGACGTGCTCGTCGACGGCGAGACCATCGCCGCCGTCCTCGCCCCCGGCACCGGCCCGGCCGGCGTCGAGACCATCGACGCGACCGGGAAATACGTCATCCCCGGCGGCATCGACGCGCACACCCACATGGAGCTGCCGTTCGGCGGCACCTTCGCCTCCGACACCTTCGACACCGGCACCCGGGCCGCCGCGTACGGCGGCACCACCACCATCATCGACTTCGCCGTCCAGAAGACCGGTGAGGTGGTGGCCGACGGGCTGGCCGCCTGGCACGCCAAGGCCGATGGCAACTGCCACGTCGACTACGCCTTCCACATGATCCTCGGCGGGGTCGACGACGACTCCCTCAAGGCCATGGACCAGCTCGTCAACGACGAGGGGATCACCAGCTTCAAGCTCTTCATGGCGTACCCCGGGGTGTTCTACTCCGACGACGGCCAGATCCTGCGGGCGATGCAGAAGGCCCGCGACAACGGTTCCATGATCATGATGCACGCCGAGAACGGCATCGCCATCGACGTGCTCATTCAGCAGGCCGTCGCCCGCGGCGAGACCGACCCGATCCACCACGGCATCACCCGCCCGACCGCGCTGGAGGCCGAGGCGACCCACCGGGCCATCGCGCTGGCCGACGTGGCCGGCGACACCCCGCTCTACATCGTGCACCTGTCGGCCAGCCAGGCCCTCGAACACGTCGCCGCGGCCCGCGACGCCGGCCGCAACGTCTTCGCCGAAACCTGCCCGCAGTACCTCTACCTCACCCTGGAGGACCAGCTCGGCGCGCCCGGCTTCGAGGGCGCCAAGTGGGTCTGCTCCACCCCGCTGCGCAGCCGGCACGAGACCCACCGCGCCGACCTCTGGCGCGGCCTGCGCAGCAACGACCTGGCCATCGTCTCCACCGACCACTGCCCGTTCTGCTTCAAGGACCAGAAGGAACTCGGCCTCGGCGACTTCTCGAAGATCCCCAATGGGATCGGCGGCGTCGAACACCGGGTCGACCTGGTCTACCAGGGGGTCGTCGACGGCAAGCTGTCGCTGGCCCGCTGGGTCGAGACCATCGCCACCACCCCGGCCCGGATGTTCGGCCTCTACCCCCGCAAGGGGATCATCGCCCCCGGCTCGGACGCCGACATCGTCCTCTACGACCCGGCCGGGCGGACCCGGATCAGCGTCGAGACCCACCACATGAACATGGACCACTCGGCCTGGGAGGGCTACGAGATCGACGGCCGGGTGCACACCGTGCTGTCCCGGGGCACCGTCATCGTCGCCGACGGCTCCTACACCGGCCGCAAGGGCCACGGCCGCTACCTGCCGCGCGGCCTGTCGAGCTACCTCGTCTGAACCCGCCATCGAAAGGCACCACCATGAGGCTGATCCCGCACTGGATAGCCGGCGCCGCCGTCCCCGGCGCCGCGACCCGCCGCCTGCCGGTCTGGGACCCGGCCACCGGCGAACAACAGGCCGAACTCGCCCCCGCCACCGCCGCCGAGGTCCGCACCGCCGTCCGCGCCGCCGCCGACGCGTACCCCGGTTGGCGGGCCACCGGGCTGTCCCGGCGGGCGGAGGTGATGTTCCGGTTCCGGGAACTCGTCGACGCCAACCGCAAGGAGATCGCCGCCGCGCTCAGCGCCGAACACGGCAAGACCATCCCCGACGCCCTCGGCGAGGTGGCCCGGGGCCTGGAGAACGCCGAATTCGCCACCGGCGCCCCCTACCTGCTGCGCGGCGGCTACTCCGAACAGGCATCCTCCGGAGTGGACGTCTACTCGATCCGGCAACCGCTCGGCGTGGTCGCCGGGATCACCCCGTTCAACTTCCCGGCCATGGTGCCGATGTGGATGTTCTGCAACGCGCTGGTCTGCGGCAACACCTTCGTGCTCAAGCCGAGCGAGAAGGACCCGTCGGTGTCGCTGCTGCTGGCCGACCTGCTGCGCCGCGCCGGCCTGCCCGACGGCGTCTTCAACGTCGTGCAGGGCGACAAGGAGGCGGTCGACGCACTGATCGCCGACCCGGACGTCCAGGCCCTGAGCTTCGTCGGCTCCACCCCGGTCGCCCGCGCCATCTACGAGGCCGGCACCCGGGCCGGCAAGCGGGTCCAGGCCCTCGGCGGGGCCAAGAACCACATGGTGGTGCTCCCCGACGCCGACGTCGCCTCCGCCGCCGACGCCGCCGTCTCCGCCGGCTACGGCTCGGCCGGCGAACGCTGCATGGCGGTCTCCGTGGTGGTCGCCGTCGGTGCCGTCGCCGACCCGCTGGTCGAGGCGATCGCCGAACGGGTCCACAAGATCCGGGTCGGCGCCGCCAGCGACCCGGACGCCGAGATGGGACCGCTGATCAGCCGCGAACACCGGGACCGGGTGGCCGGCTACCTCGACGCCGCCGACACCACCGCCCGGGTCGTCGTCGACGGCCGCGCCGCCACCGGAGACACCGGCTTCTTCCTCGGACCGTCCCTGCTGGACCGGGTGCCGGTCGACTCGCCGCTCTACACCGACGAGATATTCGGGCCGGTGCTGTCGGTGGTCCGGGTCGACACCTACGAGGAGGCGCTGAAACTGGTCAACGACAACCCGTACGGCAACGGCACCGCGATCTTCACCCGGGACGGCGGGGCCGCCCGCCGGTTCCAGTACGACGCCGTCTGCGGCATGGTCGGCGTCAACGTGCCCATCCCGGTACCGGTCGCCTACTACAGCTTCGGCGGCTGGAAGGCGTCCCTCTTCGGCGACCTGCACATGTACGGCCCCGACGGCATCCAGTTCTACACCCGGACGAAGGTCGTCACCTCCCGCTGGCCCGACCCGGCCACCAGCGAGGTCGACCTCGGCTTCCCGAAAGTGCGGTGATCCATGGACTTCGGAGTGGTGTTCCAGCTCGACCCGCCGGCCGAGTCGGTGATCCGGCTCGCCGAACAGGCCGAGCGGGCCGGCTTCAGCCACGTCTGGAGCTTCGACTCGCACCTGCTCTGGCAGGAACCGTTCGTCATCTACAGCCAGATCCTGGCCCGCACCGAGAAGGTGATCGTCGGCCCGATGGTCACCAACCCCGGCACCCGGGACGCCACCGTCACCGCCTCGCTCTTCGCCACCCTCAACGAGATGTACGGCAACCGGACCGTCTGCGGCATCGGCCGGGGCGACTCGGCGCTGCGCACCCTCGGCGCCCCACCGACCAACCTGGCCGAACTGCGGGAGAGCGTCCGGGTGATCCGGGAGCTGGCCAACGGCCGGCCGGTCGACTACCGGGGGCGGGAGCTGAGCTTCCCGTGGGTCACCGACAGCGCCCTGGAGGTCTGGGTCGCCGCGTACGGGCCGAAGGCGCTCGCGCTGACCGGCGAGTTGGCCGACGGGTTCATCCTGCAGCTCGCCGACCCGGACATCGCCGCCTGGATGATCACCTCGGTCCGGGCCGCCGCCGAACGGGCCGGCCGCGACCCGGCCGCCATCAGGTTCTGCGTGGCCGCCCCCGCCTACGTCGGCGACGACCTGGCCCACCAGCGGGAACAGACCCGCTGGTTCGGCGGCATGGTCGGCAACCACGTCGCCGACATCGTCGCCCGGTACGGCACCGGCGGCGCCGTGCCCACGGTGCTCACCGACTACATCGCCGGCCGGCAGGGCTACGACTACGCCGAGCACGGCCGGGCCGGCAACAGCCACACCAGCTTCGTACCGGACGAGATCGTCGACCGGTTCTGTGTCCTCGGGCCGGTCGACGAGCACCTGCGGCGCCTCACCGAGCTGCGCGAACTCGGCGTCGACCAGTTCGCCGTCTACCTGCAGCACGACGACAAGGAGGGCACCCTGGCCGCGTACGGGGAGCACATCATCCCGGCGATGAACGCGCTGGTGCGATGAGCGCAGCGGCCCGGATCCGCGCGGTCGCCGGGACGGCCGCCGTGGCACTGGTCGCGGTGGCCGGCTGGGAGGGCGCTCGACGCGTTGCAGGCCGACGGGGTCGACGTGACCGGCGCCGGCTTCGCCCCGGCCACCGTGACGCTGAAGGCCGGCGGCGCGTGACCGCCGGCCTTGGCGGGGGATAGCTGCCGTCAGCCGCCGCTGGTGACCAGCCGGTCGGCGATCGTCAGCGCGTCGTCGATCACGTCGATGCCGCGGTTGAGGTCGTCCACCGAGGTCACCAGCGGCGGCACCACGTGCAGCCGGTTGAAGTGGGTGAACGGCCAGACGCCGCCCGCCTTGCAGGCCGCCGCGATCTCGGCCATCGGCGCGGCGGCGGGGCCGGCGGCGTTGTACGGCACCAGCATCTGGCGGGTGCCGCGGTCCCGGACCAGCTCGATCGCCCAGAACAGGCCGAGTCCGCGTACCTCGCCCACCGAGGGGTGCCGCTCGGCCAGGTCGGCCAGCCGGGGGCCGACCACCTTCTCGCCGATCTCGCGGACCCGCTCGACGATGCCCTCCTCGCGCATCGCCTCGATGGTGGCGACCGCGGCGGCGCAGGCGAGCGGGTGCCCGGAGTAGGTGAGGCCGCCGGGGTAGGCGCGCTCGGCGAACGTCTGGTAGACCCGGGTGCTGACCACCACCCCACCCAGCGGGACGTAGCCGGAGTTCACCCCCTTGGCGAAGGTGACCAGGTCGGGGGTGACACCCCAGCGGTCGAAGGCGAACCACTCGCCGCACCGGCCGAACCCGCTCATCACCTCGTCGCAGATGAGCAGGATGCCGTACCGGTCGCAGAGTTCGCGTACCCCGGCGAGGTAGCCGTCCGGCGGCACCAGGATGCCGTTGGTGCCGACCACGGTCTCCAGCACGATGGCGGCCACCGTGCCCGGGCCCTCCAGGGTCAGCACCTCGTCGAGGTGGCGCAGCGCCCGTTCGCACTCGGTCGCGTCGTCGGGCGCCGAGAACGCCGACCGGTAGGTGTACGGCCCGAAGAAGTGCACCACGCCCGGCATCGCCGGTTCGCTGGCCCACCGGCGCGGGTCGCCGGTCAGCGCGATCGACCCGGCGGTCGCCCCGTGGTAGGACCGGTAGGTGGCCAGCACCTTGTGCCGGCCGGTGGTCAGCCGCGCCATCCGCACCGCGTGCTCGTTGGCCTCGGCGCCGCCGTTGGTGAAGAAGACGTGGTCGAGGCCGTCCGGGGTCAGTTCGGTGATGAGCCGGGCCGCCTCGCCGCGGGCGTCGTTGGCGAAGGTGGGCGCCACCGTGCAGAGCTTCGCGGCCTGCTCCTGGATGGCGGCGACGATCCGGGGGTGCCCGTGCCCCATGTTCAGGAAGACCAGTTGGGAGGCGAAGTCCAGGTAACGGTTGCCGTCACCGTCGGTGAACCAGGCGCCGTCGCCGCCGGTGACCACCACGGGTTGCAGGGTGGCCTGCGCTGACCAGGAGTGGAACACGTGCGCACGGTCGTCGGCGTAGGCGCGGTCGACATCGGTCATCAGGGCCTCCCTCGTCGGTCGCCCTGAACCTACTGGCACAGGTGTTCCCGACCAATAGCTGGTCTGTTACAGATGCCGGTCGCGGCTGTCGCCGGGCGGTCGGCCGGCGGTGCCGGTTCGTGGTCTGGCCCGACCGCCACCGGCCGCTTAGCATCGCCGGATGCGTCTCGCCGCCCGCCTGCCCGTGCTCCTGCTCTGCGCGCTCACCGCCCTCCCACTCGGCTGCGCCCGGGCCGAGCCGGCCGGGACGCCCGACGGCGCGGCGGCCGGACCCGACGCCGTCGGATCGACCGCGCCACCGACCGCCGAGGGCGCCAGCGGACTCGGCGCCGCCCCGAGCGCCAGCCCCACCGCGCCAGCGAGCCGCCGGCCGCGGAAACCGCCGGCGCCGGGCAATCCGGCCGGTCGGGCCGCCGTCCCCGCCGAGGCCCGCGCGGTCGACACCTCCCGACCGACCCGGGTCATCGGCGACGGCACCAAGGCGAGCTGCACCAGCCGCGCGGTCGTCTCGGCGGTCGCCGCGGGCGGCATCATCACCTTCGACTGCGGGCCGGACCCGGTCACCATCACGATGACCGCCACCGCAAAGGTCCGCAACGGCAACGGACCGCAGGTCGTGCTGGACGGCGGCGGCCTGGTGACCCTCAGTGGCAGCGGCAAGCGGCGGATTCTCTACCAGAACACCTGCGACGAGGCGCAGGGCTGGACCACCTCGCACTGCAACGACCAGGACCACCCCCGGCTCACCGTGCAGAACCTGACCTTCGCCGACGGCAACTCCACCGGCGCCACGACCGACGGCGGCGGAGGTGGCGCGATCTTCGTACGCGGGGGGCGGTTCAAGGTGGTCAACTCCCGGTTCGTCCGCAACCGGTGCGACCGGACCGGCCCCGACCTCGGCGGCGCCGCGATCCGGGTGCTCGACCAACACCAGGACAAGCCGGTGTACGTGGTGGGCAGCACGTTCGGCGGCGCCGCCGGCCAGGGTGGCTCCTGCGCCAACGGCGGCGCGCTGAGCAGCATCGGCGTCTCCTGGGTGATCCTGAACAGCGTGCTGAGCCACAACGAGGCGGTCGGCCGGGGCGCCAACCCGGCCAAGGCCGGAACACCGGGCGGCGGCAGCGGCGGGGCCATCTACTGCGACGGCAACCGGTTCACCGTCCGCATCGCCGGCAGCGTCGTCGAGAACAACAGCGCCAACGAGGGCGGGGGCGCGCTCTTCTTTGTCAGCAACGACCGCACCGGCACCCTGCGGATCGAGAGCTCTCAGTTGCGCCGCAACCCCAGCGACGGGTTCGAGACCCAGGGCCTGCCCGGGATCTTCTACCTCGGGGCCGGCCGGCCGACCGTCACCGGTTCGAAGCTCGGCTGACGACCGGCCGGCACGGGTTCTCTCAGTGCGTGGCCACCGCGACGACCCGCGGCTCCACCGGATCCAACCGGGCCGGGCGGACGACCAGGACGAGCACCGCCAGCGCCGCGAACATCCCGCCCGCGACCACCAACGCCATCGCCACGCTGCCGTTGCCGAGCACGCCGACCATCGGGGCCGCCACCGCGCCGACGCCGAACTGCACCGAACCGAGCAGCGCGGCGGCGGTGCCGGCCGCCTCCCCGTGCCGGGACAGCGCCACCGCGGGCGCGTTCGGGATGGCCAGGCCGCCGGCCGCCAGCACGACCCAGAGCGAGGCCAGGATGGTCGGCAGACCGCCGAGTCCGGTCACGGCGAAGCCGATCAGCGCCAGCCCGGCGACTGATCCGACGGACAGGGCGGTGAGCAGGATCTGCTGCGGCGCGAACCGGCGCAGCAGCCGGACGTTGAGCTGGGTGGCCAGGATGAGCCCGACCGCGCCGGCCCCGAATGCCACCCCGAACTCCTGTTCGTTGAGGCCGTACCGCTCCTGGAAGACGAAGGACGAACCCGCCACGTACGCGAACAGCGCGGCCATCGACATCCCGGCGACGATCACCAGCCCGACGAAGACCCGGTCCCGCAGCAACGACCGGTAGACGCGGACGGTGTCCA
Source organism: Solwaraspora sp. WMMD1047 (assembly GCF_029626155.1). NCBI lineage: Bacteria > Bacillati > Actinomycetota > Actinomycetes > Micromonosporales > Micromonosporaceae > Solwaraspora > Solwaraspora sp. WMMD1047. Next base: position 2,713,146 of record NZ_JARUBL010000001.1, read on the forward strand.
GAACCCCGCCGCGGCGGCGTCGCGCGACCGGCAGGGTCTCCCGCAGCCCGACCACCGCGACGACCACCAGCAGTACGCCGAACCCGGCGAGCGCCACGAACACGCCCCGCCAGTCGGTCCAGCTCAGCAGGGCGCTGCCCAGCGTCGGAGCCAGGATCGGTGCCGCACCCATCACCAGCATCAGGCGGGAGATCAGACCGGCGAACGCGGACCCGCTGAACAGGTCCCGCACCACCGCCATCGCCACCACCGACGTCGCGGCGACGCCGAGTCCCTGCAGGACCCGCAGCGCGCCGAGCACGGCGATGTTGGGCGCGATCACGCAGAGCAGCGACGCGAGGACATGCAGCGCCAGGCCGGCGATCAGCGGCGCCCGGCGTCCGACCGCGTCGGAGAGCGGGCCGATCAGCAGTTGGCCGAGGGCCAGACCGGCGAGCGTGCCGGTGAGGGTGAGCTGCACCGCGGCCGAGGTCGTCCCGAAACTGTCGGTGATCGCCGGCAGCGCGGGCAGGTACATGTCGATGGTCAGCGGGCCGATCGCGATCAGTGAGCCGAGCACCAGCACCAGGCCGGCCCGCTGCCGACCGCTCATCAGCTCCCCGGGCGTGCCGGCCGGTGGGGCGGCCGTCGTCGTCTCGTGCGCGGTGACTGTCATTCGATCCCCCGTTCGCGGGGCCGATGGCGGCGGTGGCACACCCGCCGGGGCCGGCCCGGATTTTCGTCGATCCATCTGGCAGCAACTCCTGAGGCAGACCGGCATTCCCCAGCGGTGGAGAGGTAACTGAGCTCACACGCGCGGGAACGTGAGATGGCGGCTTGTCATCGACAGTTCGCCGACCTGTCATGACGCCGTGGTGTGGTGCCGACCGGCTCGCGGCACCTTGTTGTCATGCCGATCACGATCGTCGACTGGGAGTCAGCATGAGGATCGTTCGGCTGGCCAACTTCGTCACCGGCAACTCCGGTGGCCTGCGGACCGCGCTGCGGGAACTCGGAGCGGGCTACCGGGCAGCCGGCCACGAGCCCGTACTCATCGTACCGGGGGCGCAACCGGATTGGCGGGACACCGAGCAGGGTCTCGTCGTCACGCTGCCCGGGCCGGTGGTCCCCGGCACCGGCGGCTACCGGGTGCTGCTGGACCGCAAGCGCCTGCGTCGGGTGTTGGACGGACTGGCGCCCGACCGGATCGAGGTCTCCGATCGGACCACGCTGCGGTGGACCGGCCGGTGGGCGTCCCGGCACGGCGTACCGTCGGTGATGGTCTCGCACGAAACCCTGGCCGGACTGCTGCGGTTGCCGGCCGGCGGTCGGCTGCCGGTCGACCGGCTCGCCGACCGGATGAACGTGGCCACCGCGGGCGGCTACGACCGGGTGGTCTGCACGACCGCGTGGGCGGCGGCGGAGTTCCATCGGGTCGGCGCGGCCAACGTGGTCCGGGTGCCGCTCGGGGTCGACCTCGACCACTTCCGCCCCGACCGGTACGACCAGGCGTTACGCGACCGCTACGCCGCCCGCCGTGAGTTGCTGCTGCTGCACTGCGCGCGGCTCTCCCCGGAGAAGAAGCCGGAACGGGTGCTCGCGGCGTTGGCCGAGTTGCGCGACCGGGCGGTGCCGGCGGTCCTGGTCGTCGTCGGCAGTGGACCTCGGCAGGCCCGGATGCGGGCTGAGGCCCGCCGGGCCGGCCTGCCGGTGCGGTTCGAGAACCACGTCAGCGACCGGGTCCTGATCGCCCGGTTGCTGGCCACCGCCGACGTGGTGCTGGCACCGGGTCCGGTGGAGACCTTCGGACTGGCGGCGCTGGAGGCGCTGGCCAGCGGCACGCCGGTCGTGGCGAGCGCGGAGAGCGCCCTGCCGGAGGTGATCGGCACGGCCGGCGTCGCGGTGCCCGGCGACGGTCCGGCGTACGCGGACGCGGTCGTTGACCTGGCGTCCCGGTCGATCGGCGAGCGGCGGGCGGCGGCCCGCCGCCGGGCCGAGGACTTTCCCTGGTCCGCCTCGGTAGACGGGTTCCTGGCCGCGCACGGACTTCCCGCCACCACCGCCGTGCCGGCTGACCGCTCGTACCCGTAGGACCCGCTCGTACCCGTGGGACCCGCTCGTACCCGTGGGACCCGCTCGTACCCGTAGAACTAGCCGTCCGGACAAGACCTGCGCCACATAGGACGGCGACCCGTCCGTAACGGGAGGTTACGCTGACGGCCATCTCCAGCGAACCGGTCGGTAACGATGGGCTGAGGTGGTCGTAGTGGCGTCCGGACACGCCGGTGATCCCGGCGATGTGAGCCTGCGTCTCATCCAGATCCTGCGGATCTACGGGGGCGGGCTGAGCTCCCACACCCTCGGTGACCTGCGCGAGGTGGTGCGGGCCGGACGGTACCCGTGGTTGCGGGACGAGTTCGGTTCCGCGATCCGCACCGGCGCGTTCACCGCCGCGTCCTGGAGTTCGGCGATCGGGCTGGAACCGCCGATCGACCTGGCGGAACGGACCGTCCACGACCAGCAACGGCTGGTCTGGGCGGCGATCTTCGGCGATGAGCCGTTTCCGGCCGCCGGCCGGTCCGTGGCCCGCTGATCGACAGTCCGGGTGGGGACCGAGCAAGATGTCGGAATGAGGATCACCGACGCGAAGGTCATCGTCACCTGCCCGGGACGCAACTTCGTCACCCTGAAGATCGTCACCGACGAGGGGGTGACCGGGGTCGGCGACGCGACCCTCAACGGCCGCGAACTGGCGGTGGCGGCGTACCTGACCGAGCACGTCGTGCCGGCGCTCATCGGTCGCGACCCGGCCCGGATCGAGGACACCTGGCAGTACCTCTACAAGGGCGCCTACTGGCGGCGCGGTCCGGTGACGATGAGCGCCATCGCGGCGGTGGACACCGCGCTCTGGGACATCCTGGGCAAGGTGGCGGGGCTGCCGGTCTACCGGCTGCTGGGCGGCCGGTCCCGCGAGGGCGTCACCGTGTACGGGCACGCCAACGCGGAGACGGCCGAGGCGGTGCTGGCCGAGGTCGCCTGGTACGTCGAGCGCGGCTACCGGGCGGTGCGGGTGCAGACCGGCGTGCCCGGGCTGGCCGCCACCTACGGGGTGAGCGGGGACAAGACCTTCTACGAGCCGGCCGACGCGGCGATCGCCACCGAGGCGGTCTGGTCGACCGAGCGGTACCTCAACACCGTACCGTCGGTCTTCGCCCGGGTCCGCGACGAGTTCGGCCCGGACCTGAAGCTGCTGCACGACGTGCACCACCGGCTCACCCCGATCGAGGCGGCCCGGCTCGGCAGGAGCCTGGAGCCGTACGCGTTGACCTGGATGGAGGACCCGGTCCCGGCCGAGCTGCAGGAGGGCTTCCGGCTGATCCGCCAGCACACCACCACCCCGATCGCGGTGGGGGAGGTGTTCAACACGGTCTGGGACTGCCAGCAGCTGATCACCGAGCAGCTCATCGACTACATCCGGGCCACGGTGGTGCACGCCGGTGGGATCAGCCACCTGCGCCGGATCTTCGACCTGGCCGCCCTGCACCACGTCCGCAGCGGCTCGCACGGCGCCACCGACCTCTCCCCGGTCTGCATGGCCGCCGCGCTGCACGTGGACATCAGCATCCCGAACTTCGGCCTGCAGGAGTACATGCGGCACACCGGCGAGACCGACGCGGTCTTCCCGCACGGCTACCGGTTCGAGAACGGCTACCTGCTCCCGTCCGAGGAGCCGGGCCTCGGCGTCGACATCGACGAGGAACTGGCCGCGAAGTACCCGTACCAGCCGAAGGCCCTGCCGGTGAACCGCCTGGAGGACGGCTCGATGCACTCGTGGTAGCGGGACGCCGCCGGTCAGCTCCGGGGGCGGGGCGGTGGCGGCGGGTCGGCCGGGATGGCCGTTACCTGGCCCGGACGGTCGGGTTGCGGGGAAGGTGCGTGCCACCCGGCCGAAACCATCGGGGTGGCGCCAACCCATCGATGTCTGTCATGCTCTGTCGCCATGGTGAAGTCGCGCGGCCGGCTGGCGGCCCTCGCAGTCATGTTCACGGCGATCCTGCTCGGCGCCGGTGGCGTCCAGGCCGGTGCGGCGGGCACGGCCGGTGCCGGGGCCGGTGACGCGGGGTGCCGCGACCGGTCGCACCGCAACCTGCTGTTCTGTGAGGACTTCGAACGGCTGCCGGTCGGTGGGCCGGCCACCCTGCGTTGGGGGGTCGACACCAGCCACGGCACCCTCGCCGTGCAGCGTCAGCGGCACGGCAAGGCGCTGCACGTGCACACCGAGGGCAACGGGCGGGCCTTCCTCAAGGTCGAGGACTTCGCCGCCCCCGGCAACAGCCACCACGGCCGGGTACGGATCAAGGTCGACGCCTTCCCGACCGCGCCGGACTGGGCGCACTTCACCCTGGTCGAGCTGACCGGCGCCGGCAGCGCCGAGGTGGTCCGGCCGATCGGCGGCCAGTGGGCGCCGCCGCTGGCCGGCTCGTTCTGGGGCGTGGGCGCCGACGGCGGCCCGACCGGCGACTGGACCAACTGGCGCGAGTCGGCGCCCACGGTCGAGGACCGCTGGCAGTGCTTCGAGTGGCGCTGGCGGGGCGCCGACAACCGGATCGACGTCTGGATCGACGGCGTACCCCAGCCCGAGATGACGGTGACGACCACCGAGCACGGCGGCAACCCGGTCGACTTCGTGCTGCCCGACGCCAACACCGTCAAGATCGGCTGGCAGCTCTACCAGGGCGGCCCCACGCCGGACCACTTCGACCTCTGGATCGACGACATCGCGCTCGGCGCCCAGCGGGTCGGTTGCGGCCGCTGACCGGCTACGCGCCGCCGGTCACCGCCACCACCTGGCCGGTGATGCCGGTGTTGGCGGCCGACCCCAGGTAGACGACCGGCCCGGCGACCTCGTCGGCGTCGAGCAGCCGCCGCAGCGGGCTGAGCGCCGCGTAGTGCCCGCCGGCCGCGTCCACGATCATCCCGTTCGTGTCGGTCCGGGTCAGGCCCGGCATCACCACATTGGAGAGGATGTCCCCGCTGCCACCCAGCCCGAACGCGGCCGACCGGCTGAAGCCGTGCAGCGCCGCCTTCGCCGCGGCGTAGTACTCCGAACCGGCGGCACCGTCGACCGCGAGGCTCGACGAGATGTGCACCAACCGCCCCCAACGGTGCTCGCGCATCGCCGGCGCGACGGCCCGGCTCAGCCCCAGCGCACCCTCGACATTGGTCCGCAGCACCGTGAGCCACTCGGCGTCCGGCACGCTCTCGAAGCGGGCGTCCGGATCCGGCGCCGAGCTGCCCCACCGCACCGCGTTGTTCACCAGCACGTCGATCCGGCCGGCGCGGTCGAGCACCGCGTCGACCAGTTTCCTCGCCGCGTTGTCGGCGCCCATGTCGTACCGGATAACGAACGCGCGGTCGCCGATCTCGCCGGCCAGCTTCTCCACCGCGGACCGGTCCTGGTGGTAGGTGAGGACCACCTCGGCGCCCTCGGCGGCGAAGCCGCGGGCGATCGCCCGCCCCAGCCCGCCGGAGGCCCCGGTGACGATGACGGTACGACCGTGTAGACCCAGATCCATGTGTACTCCCCGTGATTGTCGTTCCCAGCTCGCTGCCGATGCCACGCTGCCGGATCGGGTCCGGGACAGCCAGGCCGCGTTGAGGCTGGCCCTGCCAGGGCCAGGATCGCCGCCGGTCGCGGCGGTAACCTTTCGACAGTGAGCGACAACGAGCTGGGATCGTTTCTGCGTACCCGTCGGGAGGCGGTCACGCCGGCGCAGGTCGGGCTGCCTCCCGGCGGCCGGCGGCGGACCCCCGGGCTGCGTCGGGCCGAGCTGGCGACCCTGGCCGGCGTGAGCGTCGACTACCTCACCCGGCTCGAACAGGGGCGGGACCGCCGGCCCTCGCCGCAGGTGCTCGCCGCGCTCGCCGACGCGCTGCGGCTACCCGTCGAGGAGCGGGTCCACCTGCGGATGATGTCCAAGAGCGCGGACGGCGGCCTGCCGTGCATGGAGGCCGAGCCGCCGGCCCGGTCCGTCCGCCCCACCGTGCGGGCGCTGCTCGACCGGCTGGAACCCGGGCCGGCCGTGCTCCTCAACCGGCTCGGCGAGATCCTCGCCCACACCAGCGGGTACGCCCGCCTCGCCGGACCGCTCGGGGTGCTGGACGCCGATCCGCCGAGCCTGGTCGAATTCGTCTTCACCGATGCCCGGGCCCGGCACGCCTTCCCGGACTGGGCCGACCTGGCCGACCGGCTCGTCGCCGACCTGCGCCTGCCCGGGCGCGGCGACCCGCATCTGGACCGGCTCGTCGACGAGCTGACCGTCACGGCCGGTGCGCCGTTCACCGACCGGTACCACGGGCCGCCCACGGTGCCCCGCCGCACCGGCGTCGAGCGACTGTGCCATCCCGAGGCCGGCGAACTGCGCTTGGCGTACGAGATCCTGGATCTTCCCGACCCCGCCGACCAGCGACTGCTGGTGCACCTGCCGGCCGACGACGCCACCGCCGCCGCGCTCGACCGGCTGCTCGGCTGATCAGGGGCGGCGACGGGCCTGCAGGGTGTACGTCATCGGCAGCCGCCAGGGCCGGTCGCGCAGCCGCCACTCGCCGCGCTCGTCGCATTCGGTCACGCCGGGCAGGGCGTTCCACGGCGCGCTGTCGTGCTCCTGCAGCATGGTGAGGTCCAGACCCGCGTCGAGCAGCGCCGTGACGATCTCACCGAGGCCGTGGTTCCACTCGTGGGTCAGGTTGTGGGTGAAGGTGGCGTCGGTGGCGACGTAGGTGCCGGGCTCGTCGAAGACCAGCGGCTCGGGCCGCTCGAAGTAGGGGTACTCGACCGCCAGCAGCCCGTCGGTGCGGGCCTCGTCCAACGCCCACAGCATCGGGTGGCCCTCCCGGATGAAGAGCCGGCCGCCGGGGCGCAGCAGCGCGCCGACCACCTGCGCCCACCGCCGGATGTCCGGCAGCCAGCAGATCGCGCCGATGCCGGTGTAGACCAGGTCGAAGCCGCCGGGCTCCAACACCTGTGCCGCGTCGTAGACGTCGGACTCGACGAAGTCGATGTCGGCGCCGGTGCGGGCGGCCAGCGCGCGGGCCTGGGCCAGCGAGGCGCCGGAGAAGTCCAGCCCGGTCACCCGGGCGCCGAGCCGGTGCAGCGACAGGGTGTCGGTGCCGATGTGGCACTGCAGGTGCACGACCCGCAGACCGGCCACCTCGCCGAGCCGGGGCCGGTCGAACCGGATCACGTCGCTGAGATGCTCCGGATCGTCGACATAGCGCTCGATGCCGTAGTCCGGCGATGCCGCGTGCGCGGGCGCCCGCTCGTCCCAGTTGGCCCGGTTCACCGTCCGATAGTCCGCGGTCACGCCCGGTACCCTGGCACAGCCGTGCGGGTCCGTCCAACCAAATTCGGGTACGCGCCAGACCACATCGAGGTACGCGAGGATCGGTCGTGTCCGAGCCGACCGGCGAGATGATCCTGGCGATCGGGTACCAGGTCAGGTCGGCACGGGCCGCGCAGTTCCGGCAGTGGGCGACGACAGTCCTGCGGGAGTACCTGGTCAAGGGCTTCGCCCTCAACGACCAGCGACTGAAGCAGCCGGGCGGCCACGACTACTTCGACGAACTGCTCGCGAGGATCCGGGACATCCGGGCCTCCGAGAAGCGCTTCTACCAGAAGGTCCGGGATCTGTTCGCGCAGACCAGCGTCGACTACGACGGCTCAAGCGACCTGGCCCGCACCTTCTTCGCGACAATCCAACAAATTGGTGTACGCCGTCACGGGCCACACCGCCGCCGAACTCATCGTGGTGCGGGCGAAGGCGCCGAACATGGGTTGACCAACTGGCCCGGATCCCGGGTGCGGAAGAGCGACGTGACCGTGTCGAAGAACTACCTGAACGCGAGCGAGCTGGATGAGCTGAACCGGCTGACCACGATGTTCCTCGACTTCGGGGAGGACCGGACCCGGCGGCGCCAGCAGATCCGGATGGCCGAATGGGTGGTCCAGACCGACCGCTTCCTGGATTTCAACGAGCGCCGACTGCTGGCCGACGCCGGACGAGTCTCTCAGAGCGACATGCAGAAGATTTCCCACGAGCACTTCGACGATTTCGACGCCGACCGTCGCGCCCGTGAACTGGCGGAGGCTGACCGCGAGGCGGCCGAGGAGTTCGCCGCCCTGGAAGCCGAAGCCCACCGGCTACTTCCTGGAGCGCTGATGGAGACGAAATGGAGTAGACACCCCGCTATCACGGTCAATCGGTCGGGTTCCGCCCGCGTGCCTGCCGTGATCGAGCGGGCGCCGACTCCGCCAGGTTCACCAGTTGGAGTACCTGATCAGCGAGCAGCGGTGTGGCGGCGATGGTGGCCATCGAGTCGCTGGAGTGGGCTGATCCGTCCTGGTCGAGGATCACCGCACCGGCCTCGCGGGCGATCACGACTCCGGCCGTCATGTCCCACGGATGGTTCGACAGAGTGAGCGCGGCGTCGAACTTTCCCTCGGCGAGCCAGGCGAGGTCGAGCGCCGCCGAGCCGGTCATCCGTACTCGCTGAGCCGCTGCGGCGAGCAGGGCGGTCAGCGCGAGACGTGACCGGTTCCGGCTCGTGGCGTCCGGGCCTACGGCGTAGTCGCCGATCGCCACGATGGCCTCGGTCAGTGATGCCGTGTCGCTGACCTTGATCGGCTGGCCGTTCGCTTGTGCGCCGTGGCCCTCGGCGGCCGTATAGCGGCGGTCGAGGAACGGAAGGTCGATGACGCCCAGGACCGGTCGCCTGCCGCGAATCAGCCCGAGCGAGATCGCGCAGAGGGGTAGGCCGCGGACGAAGTTCACTGTCCCGTCCACCGGGTCGAGCGCCCACTGCAGTTCGCCTGACCCGCTGACGCCCTCCTCTTCACCGAGGAACCCGATTTCGGGCGTCTCGTCGCGGAGAAACAGGCGAAGGTCGCGCTCGATCTGGAAGTCCACCTGCGACGCGAGGTCCCGATCGCCCTTCGCAGTCAGGGTTCCTGCTGGCCGATGCCGCATCACCAGGCTGGCTCGCTCAACAGCCTGGACGGCGAGCGGGAGCAGCCGACCGAGTTCGGTCACAGCCTCCGCCCTCGCTCCCACTGTGATTCGAATACCTGCTCGAACACCGGAAAGAGCCCGGGCGCGTCCGGGCGACGCTTGATCACAAAGGCCGGTGAGTCAACCCCGCGGCTTTCGGGCAGGTAGGGCTGCGCGACGCACAGGCCATCCACGAGGACGATGTTGAACCGGATTGTTTCGTCGTAGGTGGCGATGTCGATGTTCCCCTGGACCTCATCCGGCAGCCGGCCCCGAACCCGAGTCAGGGTCTCGATGTTCAGCTTCGTCAAGGCAGCCAGGTGTCCAGCAGGGAAGCCCTCTTCAGCCTCCCTGGCCCGCAGCGCCGAGCCTGCGGGATCGAGAAACAGGCAGCGGATGCGGGCGCCGCCCTCGACAAGTGCGTGCCAGCGACGGTCCGCGTAGTCCTGACACAGCACGTTCAATGACAAGCCAACTGCCCTAACGTCACGCGCTCCGTCGAGCAGTTTCCCGACCGGTATGTGTGTCGAGAGTTCAGCACGATTCGTGTAGACCGCCGTGAGGTCGGCGAGGTGTTCGTGCGGCAGGTGGTCCTGCGGAGCCGTGCCGTAGCCGATCGACAACGGATCCGAAGGGCCCTCCGGGCTGTCTCGTGACGCGGCGGCGGGGTGTCCCAGGGCTGATCGGAACCTGTCCTGGACGTCGTCGGACCCCTGGGCAAGAGCGGTATCAAGCGCGGCCTGCATCTCCGGACGGGGGCAGATGCCTGAATGGCCGGCCTCCCACTTGGAGACAGTTCGCTCGCCGACCCCCAAGTGCTTGGCGAAGTCGCGAACACTCATGCGTTGTGCTTGCCGTAACGCCCTGGTCTCCCGACCGGTCCAGCGCTGCACGGTCGTCATACAGCCTCCGATCGAGTCGAGACCGGTCTCTGTGCAGCCTACCGGCAGCGGTGGCGGAAAAGGTGCCACACAAGTGCAGCGGGTAGTCGTTCCTGGTGATCGTCTGGTTTGTCAGGGTGGCTCCAGCACGGATGAACGAGGTGTCTGGAGTGGCGCGATGATGTATCGGACGGGTAATCGGATCGCTCCCTACCAGGTCCGGACGGCCACGTTCGGCCGACGGTGGCGCGGGCTCGACCCCGATGAGGTGTACGGGTACCTGCGGCAGGTCGCCGACGAGATGGATGGCCTGCTGCGGGAGGTGCGGACCACGTCGAAAGAGTTGGAGCGGATCCGGCAGGGGCTGTGGCAGTGGCGGACCCGCCACATCGGTTGCAAGTTCGCCGACCCGGACTTCGGACCGGTCACGAGGTCCGCTGATTCCGGGGCGGCCCGTCCCCGCGCCGTCGACGCCACCGGCAGCGAAGGCGGCAGTCGCAGTGGCAGTGGCGGTGGACCCGGCGGGGATGAGCCCGAACGGGGAAGCCGGAACAGGGGGCGGTGGTGAGCGGCGGCACCCGCTGGGTGATCCACCTGCCGACCGCGCTCACCTCGCGGCACGCCGCCGTGGAGTTGGTCACCGCGTTGCGCGCGTCGCTGACCCAGCTACCCGTGCTCGACTTCGGTGCGACGAGCCTCTCCGAGGAAGACGAGCAGTCTCTGCGTACCCGGGTGTGGTGTGACGCCAGGATTCTCGGACCCGGCGGCGGATCGCCCACCCGTGCGCCCTCCCGGCCGCCCACCTCGGCTGCTGCCAACCGCCAGCTCAGTGATCGCGAAGGGTTCAGGTCGCGCGCACGACCCGAACCCTTCGCGATCAGGCAGGGGTGGGGTCAGGGGATGGGTTGGGTGGCTTCGGTTTGGGTGATGGCCAGGCGGGTGGCGGTTACGAAGTCCCAGAAGAGTTGGGTGGTGGTGTGGCGGCGCTGGGGGCGGGTGTTGGTGCCGAACATCGCCGTCCGCAGGGGAGTGGTGATCTCCAACTGGGCGCCCATGCCGAGCAGGGCGCGGTTGGCGATGTTGTCGACCGCCGTGCCGGCCAGGGCCGGGATGGTGGTGGCGTCGAGCGCGGTGAAGCCGGCGGCCTGGAACGCGGCGATCAGCTGAGCGCGGAAGGCGGCGTTGCGCCCGCCGACCGCGACCGCCTGCGCGGTCGACGACAGGCCCGCCGAGGCCGGGGTGCAGCCGTGCAGGGCCACCACGTTCAGCGCGCTGGCCGCCACCGACAGGGCCGGCACGTCGTCGCAGTGCGTCGCGGTGACGTGCAGGTCGGCGTTGCCGCCGGAGCGGATGCCCTCGAACATCCAGTAGTCGTGGACGACGCCGCCGGTCGGGGTGACCGCCAGCGTGGCCGGGTGGTAGCCGGCGATGGCCAGGCACAGCTCCGAGGTGCCGGCCTCGATCCCACCGCCGTGCGGGGCGATGATCGCGGTACGCGGGAACGGGAACGCCTGGCCGTCGGTGTTGTCGAGCAGGGCGTGCCGCCGGTAGCGGCGGGCGTAGTCGACGCCCTCGGTCAGGTTCGGGTCGGCGTACAGGTCGGTGTTGGAGTCGTACAGATCGGCGGCGAGGGCGGGGGCGGGGGCTGACAGCCCCGCGAGAGGACCGGCCACCGCGGCGGTGGCGATCATGCCGAGTACGGCACGCCTGCTGGTGCTCACGGGCTTCGTCTCCTGTGGATGGTGGTGGTTGCTCGACGGTCGGGCGGCCCACACCGTGACACGGCGCCAGCGCCGGCGGCCACGCATTTGCTGGCTATGGTCCGTCGGTGTATGGATAGCGGAACCTTCGAAAGTGCTGGTGACGGCCATGGCGGTCAACCGAACCGTCGGATTTCCGCGCAGCGGGCGTCGACGTTTCGACAGCCTCGCCTGCTGTCGATAGGCTCCTGTTGCAAGTAGATGGCAACAGCCAATTCTGCTCAATAGATGAGGGAGTCCGATGGCGGTCTATACGCTGCCCGACATGCCGTACGACTACGGCGCGCTCGAACCGGCGATGTCCGGCGAGATCCTGGAGCTGCACCACAGCAAGCACCACGCCGCCTACGTGAAGGGCAGCAACGACGCGCTGGACCGGCTGGCCGAGGCACGGGAGAAGGGCGACTACGGCACCCTCGTCGGGCTGGAGAAGACCTTCGCTTTCAACCTCTCCGGCCACGTCCTGCACTCGATCTTCTGGAACAACCTCTCCCCGGACGGCGGCGACCGGCCCGACGGCGAGCTGGCCGCCGCGATCGACGAGTACCTCGGCGGGTTCGACGCGTTCGCCGGCCAGCTCTCGGCGGCCACAAAGGGCGTGCAGGGCTCCGGCTGGGGTGTGCTCGCCTGGGAACCGCTCGGCCAACGCCTGATCATCGAGCAGGTCTACGACCATCACGGCAACGTGGGTCAGGGATCAACTCCGATCCTGGTCTTCGACGCCTGGGAGCACGCCTACTACCTGCAGTACCGCAACGTCCGGCCGGACTACGTCGACAAGCTGTGGAATCTGGTCAACTGGATCGACGTGGACGCCCGGTTCACCGCCGCCCGGGCCGCCAAGCCGGGGATCTGAGCCGATGGACCGGGCCTCCACGGGTCAGGCCGAGGCCGTCCAACGCGCCGCCGGCGTGATCGGCGCCCGGCACCGGGGCGACCTGGCCGGCGCCGAGTCGCTGCTCGCCGCCTTCCCGACCGACCAGGCCCGGACCGCCGGCTTCTACCTGCTCGCCGAGCTGGCCCTCGGGCTGGTCCGGGCCCAGACCGGCCAGAGCATGGACGATCTGGTACGCGAGCTGTCGCTGCACCTGGCTACGGCGGCCGGACCGCCACCGAGCCCGGGCCGGTGACGCCACGCCGTCACCGGCCGGCCCCGCCCGGTGGGGGGAGCGGGCACGGCAGCTCGATCGTCAGTACCGTCGGTCCGCCCGGTGGACTGTGCACGGTCACGGTGCCGTCGAAGGTGCCCAGCCGGCGTCGTACCCCGCGCAGGCCGGTGCCCTGCTCGGGGTCGGCGCCGCCCCGGCCGTCGTCGGTGACGGTGATCCGCAGCAGGCCGTTGCGGTGTCGGATGTCGATCTCCACGCGCTTCGCGCCGCCGTGCCGGACGGCGTTCGCGAGTGCCTCGCAGACGGCGAAGTAGGCGGCCGTCTCCACCGGCGGCGCTGGGCGGCCGGGCAGGTCGGCCGTCACCGACACCGGCAACGGGGTGTCCAGGGCCACCGCGCGTACGGCGTCGACCAGGCCGCGTTCGGCGAGTACCGGGGGGTGGATGCCGCGGACCAGGTCGCGCAGCTCGGCCAGCGCGGTGGCGGAGGTCTGCTGGGCCCGCGCCAGCAGGTCGCGGGCCTGGACCGGGTCGGTCTCCATCAGCCGCTCGACCGAGGCCAGGCTGAGTCCGACGGCGATCAGCCGGGCCTGGGCGCCGTCGTGCAGGTCGCGTTCGATCCGGCGCAGCTCGGCGGCCTGGCTGTCGACGGCGTCGGCCCGGGTCTCGGTGAGTCGGGCCACCCGCTGGGCGAGCAGCGCGGCCCGGGTCGGGGCCAGCAGCAGCCGGTCCCACCACTGGCGCAGCCGCAGCATCGGCAGCCCGAGCGCCACACCGACCAGGGTGATCAGGAAACCGATCGGCACGCTCAACCAGCCCGGCACGACGTCCAGGACCGGTAGCAGTCGCGCCGCGAAGTACCAGAGGTACCAGGCGGTGAAGACGTCCCCGCGGAGCAGGCCGATCGGCAGCGCCCAGGCCGGCCAGATGACCACCTGCCACACCAGCCCGAACAGGCCGACGCAGACCAGCGCCGCCGGGACGAGCCCGAGCACCGCCAGCGGCGGGGTCAGGCCCATCCAGAGCAGGTCACGCCAGGTTGCCGGATCTGCGACGACCCACTGCTGGCGCTGCGCCCGGACCGCCTCGGACCGGGTCGGGTAGAGGCCACGGCCGACCCGGTAGGAACCGTCGCCGTCCGGGACCGGCGGCGCCGGAAACGGCCGGTACGGCTCGGGCAGGTCCGCGCCGGCCCAGGCACGAGCGCGTTGCCGGTAGCGGCCCAGCAGCGGGCGGGTGACTGCCGAGACCGACGCCATCAGCCGCCCCCGCGAGACCACGGCGGCCAGCACCGTGAGCAGGAACCCGCCGAACGCCACGACCGCCAGCCCACCGAGCCCGGCCAGCGGCCAGACCGACCGGTAGCCGCGCCCGATCCACCGGCCGATCCCCGTCTGCTGGGTCCACGACGCCGAGCCCGCCCGGAGCTGGAACGCCGTCCACCGGGCGTGTAGCCGGACCATCGCCGGAGCCAGCGCCAGCCCGAGGCCGACGGCCGCGACACCGAGCGCGACCGCCCAGGTGCCCGGCAGCGCCCCGAAGCTGGGCAGCACACCGGCGAGCGGCAGTACACCGAAGACCGGCAGTACACCGAAGACCGGCAGTGCTTCGGCGAGCGGCGCGGTCGTGCCGGACAGCAGCGCGGTCGTGCCGGCCAACAGCGCCGCCGCGCCGGCCACCACGAGCGCCGGTGGCACCGCCGCGGCGAGGCCGCCGGTGACCGGGGTGAGCAGCAGCCACAGCCACTCCCGCCCGTGGGTCGGATCCCTGGTCACCCACTCCAGCCGCGCCAGGAAGGCCGGCACGACCGGCCACCGGTAGAGCTGGTTGCCGTGTACGTACCAGCCGTCGGCGCGTCGTTGGGGGACCGGTGGCCCGGTGCGCTCGGGCTCCGGGAAGTCCACCCCTCCCCACCTCCGGGCGAGCCGGCGGCCGAGCCGGGCGAGGCGGAGCTGGCCGGTGCTGACCGCCGGATACGGCACCACGAGGGTGGCGGCGACGACCACCGCGTACGACAGCAGCAGCCCCACCGCCGCCAACCCGACCAGGGCGAGGCAGCGGACCAGGGCGAGCAGCTGGCGGGTCACCACGCCCACAGTCTCCCGATCGTCGGTCCGGGACGCGATGGGCCGAGGCGCCGCGCCGGGGTGCAGTTTCCTCCACCCGTACTCGGCGGGTGGCCCCATTCTCGCCGGGCTGCGAAATTTCTAGCGTTTTCGGTATGACAGTGATCGAGGTGACGAACCTGCGGAAGCGCTACCGCGACCAGGTCGCCGTGGCGGACGTCTCGTTCAGCGTGCTGGAAGGGGAGATCTTCGGCATCGTCGGTCCGAACGGCGCCGGCAAGACAACCACGGTCGAGTGCATCGAGGGGATCCGGTCTCCCGACGGCGGCACCGTGCGGGTGTTGGGGCTCGACCCCCGCCGGGACCGCGCGGCGGTACGGCAGAAGCTGGGCATCCAGCTCCAGGAGTCCCAACTGCCCGATCGGATCAGGGTCTGGGAGGCGCTGGATCTGTACGGCAGCTTCTACCCGGACCCGGCCGACCCGACGGCCCTGATGGCGGAGCTGGGCCTGACCGAGAAGCGCAACACCGCGTACGCCAAGCTCTCCGGCGGCCAGAAGCAGCGCCTGTCGATCGCGCTGGCGCTGGTGGGCAACCCGTCGGTGGCGATCCTGGACGAGCTGACCACCGGCCTGGACCCGCAGGCCCGGCGCGACACCTGGCAACTCATCCGGCAGATCCGCGACCGGGGGGTGACCGTCGTCCTTGTCACCCACTTCATGGACGAGGCGGAGCGGCTCTGCGACCGGCTGGCCGTGCTGGCCGCCGGTCGGGTGGTCACCGTCGACACCCCCGCCAACCTGATCGCCGATGCCGATGTGCCCGGGGTGGCCCGTCCGACCCTCGAAGACGCCGTTCTCAACCTGACCGCAGCCAGGAGCTGATCATGAAGTCGCTCACCAAACTCGTCGCCGTCGAGGCCAAGCTGTTCGTTCGCGAGCCGATCGGCGCGTTCTTCGCCCTGGCCTTCCCGGCGATCCTGCTGCTGGTGCTGGGCAGCGCCATTCCCGGCTTCACCGAGCCGGACGAGGCACTCGGCGGGGACCGGCCGATCGACATCTATCTGCCCATCACGCTGGCGCTGGCCATCGCCACCGTCACCATGATCACACTGCTGGGGGTGCTGTCGCAGTACCGGGAGCGCGGCATCCTGCGCCGGCTCTCCACCACCCCGGTCTCGCCGACGGTGCTGCTCGCCGCGCAGCTCGTGGTGAACGTGGGGGCGCTGGTCCTCGGGTCGCTGCTGGCCTTCCTCGTCGCGACCGCCGTCTTCCAGGTCGCGCCGCCGGAAAACGTGCCCGGTTTCGGGCTCGCCTTCGTTCTCGGGTCGGCGGCGATGTGCGCGGTCGCGCTGCTGATCGCCGCGGTGGCGCCGAGCGCCAGGGCATCCTCCGGCATCGGCACGCTCGTCTACTTTCCGCTGATGTTCTTCGCCGGGGTCTGGACGCCGGGCCCGGTCATGCCGGACCTGGTCCGCCGGATCTCGGACTACACCCCGCTGGGCGCTGCCTCCCAGGCGCTGCAGGACTCGTTCGCCGGCGCCTGGCCGAGCGCCCTGCACGTGGCCGTGATGACCATCCTGACGCTCGGCCTCGGCGCGGTCTCCGCCCGCTTCTTCCGCTGGGAGTGAACCCCCGGCGGGGGTCAGCCCGGAACGACACCCTGCCGGTGCGCCCGGATGATCTCGGCGTACCGGTGGCCGCTGGCCTTCATGGTGCGCCGCTGGGTGGGGTAGTCGACGTGGACCAGGCCGAACCGCTTGTCGTAGCCGTACGCCCATTCGAAGTTGTCCAGCAGCGACCAGGCGAAGTAGCCGTCGATCGGCACCCCCCGGGCGGCCGCCGCCGCGCAGGCCGCGAGGTGCTCCTCCAGGTATTCGGTGCGCCGCTTGTCCTCGATGGTCCCGTCCGGAGCCACCTCGTCATACCAGGCCGAGCCGTTCTCGGTGACATAGATGCTGCGGGCGCCGTACTCCTGGGCGACCCGGACCAGCAGTTGCTCCAGGCCGGTGGCGTGGGTCTCCCAGCCCATCGCGGTCTCGACGGCGCCGGGCACCGGGATCTGCCGGGCGTACGGGGCGGGGCCGGTCGGGTCGTCCACGACGAGTTGGCGGAAGTAGTAGTTCAGCCCGAAGAAGTCCTGCGGGGCGGCGATGAGGTCGAGGTCGCCGGGGCGGACCGGCGGCTCGACCTGGTACGTGTCGATCATGTCGCCCGGGTAGCCGCGACCGAAGAGCGGGTCCAGCCACCAGCGGTTGGTGTGCCCGTCGGCCCGGACGGCCGCCGCCCGGTCGGCGTCGGAGTCGCTGCCCGGCTCGATCGGGCTGGGGTTCAGGACCGCCCCGATGGCCGCCGGGCGGGCCGCGTTGGCCCGGATCGCGGCGGTGGCCAGGCCGTGCCCGAGCAGCAGGTGATGGGAGGCGTGCACGGCCCGGCCGAGATCCCGCTCGCCGGGGGCCATGGTGCCCTCCAGGTGCCCGATCCAGGCCGAGCAGAGCGGCTCGTTGACGGTCATCCAGTCGGTTACCCGGTCGCCGAGCGCGCCGGCGACCACGGCGGCGTACTCGGCGAACGCCTCGGCGGTGGACCGGGCCGGCCAGCCGCCCCGGTCCTGCAGCGCCTGCGGCAGGTCCCAGTGGTAGAGGGTGGCGAACGGCCGGATGCCGGCGGCCAGTAACTCGTCGACGAGGCGGTCGTAGAACGCCAGGCCGGGCGGGTTGGGCCGGCCGGTGCCGTCCGGCAGGATGCGCGGCCAGGCCACCGAGAACCGGTACGCGTCGACGCCGAGCCGGCGCAGCATCGCGACATCCTCCGGCCAGCGTCGGTAATGGTCGCAGGCCACGTCACCGGTGTCACCGCCGTCGATCGCGCCGGGAACCCGGCAGAAGGTGTCCCAGATCGAGGGCTTGCGCCCGTCGGCGTCGACGGCGCCCTCGATCTGGTACGCGGAGGTGGCGACGCCCCAGACGAAGTCCGGGGGCAGGCTGGCGAACTCGGGCACGCGGAGCTCCTTCGGCGCGGGTCGGTGAGCCGGAGGGTGGTACCGGCAACCCGAACGGTTCGACAGCATACTTCAATACTTAGTTCAAAGCGTTAAACTTCTGCCTGCGGCATCCTTGGTGCCGGTGGCAGTGCCTGGAGTGACCTGCTGAGCTGGGCAAAGAGGACGGGTGTCGATGGATCCGCGGCGGACCACAGTGCGCGACGTGCGCCGCGCTAACCGGTCGGTGCTGCTCACGAACCTCTACCGCGACGGGCCGCTCAGCCGCTACGAACTCGGCCAGACCACCGCGCTGAGCCAGGCCAGCGTGAGCAACCTGATCGGCGAGCTGATCGGCGAGGGCCTGGTCGAGGAGGCCGGCGCGGTCGAGTCCGACGGCGGCCGACCCCGGGTGCTGCTGCGGGTGGCCCCCGGCTACGGCTATGTGGTCGGCGCCGACGTCGGCGAGAACCGGGTCCAGGTCGAACTCTTCGACCTGGCGATGACCCCGCTGGCCAAGGCGGAGCACCCGATCGCCGCCGCGCGACCCGAGCCCGACGACGTGCTGCGGCACCTGCTCGCCGGACTGACCTCGGTGGTCGAGCAGGCCGGCGTCGACCCGGCGGCGGTGCTCGGCTTCGGGGTGGCCGTCTCCGGCACCGTCGAGCGCACCGCCGACGCCGTCGTGCACGCCCAGACCATCGGCTGGGACGGCGTACCGCTCGGCGCGATGCTGCGCGCCGGCACCGACATCCCGGTGCTCGTCGACAACGGCGCGAAGACCCTCGGCCAGGCCGAGATGTGGTACGGCGCCGGCCGCGGTACCCGGCACGCGGTGGTCGCCCTGGTCGGCTCCGGGGTGGGCGCGGCCGTGGTCGCGGACGGGTCCAGCTACCGGGGCGCGCACAGCAGCGCCGGCGAGTGGGGCCACACCACGATCGTGTACGGCGGCCGGGCCTGCCGCTGCGGTGCGCAGGGCTGCCTGGAGGCGTACGTCGGGGCGGGCGGCATCCTGGACCGGTTCCGGCAGGCCAACCACGGCCGGCCGGCCCCCGGCGCCGACGAGGAGTCGGCGTTGCACGCGCTGCTCAAGGCGGCCGACGGCACGAAGACCGCCGCCCGGGTGATCGCGGAGACGGTGGACTACCTCGGCGCCGGGTTCGCCACGTTGATCAACCTGTTCAACCCCGAACGGCTGGTCCTCGGCGGCTGGGCCGGCCTGGCGCTCGGGGAGGGCCGCCTGGACCAGATCCGCGCGGCCACCGCCCGGCACGCGCTGCGCCAGCCGTACTCGCAGGTCGACATCGAGCTGTGCCAGCTCGGGCCGGACGCGGTCGCGATGGGCGCGGCGACCCTGCCGGTCGCCCGGCTGCTCACCGACGGCGGCGCGCTCCCGGCGCCGGCCGCCCGCGCCACGCCGGCCGCCCGCGCCACGCCGGCCGCCCGCGCCACGCCGGCCGCCCGCGCCACGCCGGCCGCGCGCGACGTGCCCGCCGCCGGCCAGGCGCTACGGTCCACCTCGTGATCCTCGTCCGCTCCCTGGCCCTGTTCGTGCTCGCCGCGCTAGCCGAGATCGGCGGCGCGTGGCTGATCTGGCAGGGCTGGCGGGAGCATCGCGGGGTGCTGTGGATCGCCGCCGGGATCGTCGCCCTCGGCGCGTACGGCTTCGCCGCGTCCCTGCAACCGGATCCGAACTTTGGGCGGATCCTGGCCGCCTATGGCGGCATCTTCGTCGCCGGCTCGCTGGCATGGGGCGTCGTCGTGGACAAGTTCCGCCCCGACCGCTGGGACCTCATCGGCGCGGCCATCTGCCTGATCGGCGTCGCGGTGATCATGTACGCCCCTCGGTCCTGACCAGACTGGTCCATGATCATCTGACGAAAAAGGTCGCTGTCGGGGCTCCGGGCGACCTTTTCCATCAGATGATCATGGACCAGCGGGGCGGGTCCGGCGGATGGTGTCGCGCAGCCGGAGCGCGCTCCGCTTCGGCGTCCGCCGCTGGGTGTCGTCGTCGACTCGGACGATGCGGCCGTCGAGCACCCGCGAGACGGTGGTCTTGCTGACCCCGGCTCGGGCGGCCGCATCGGCGATGGTGATCGGCGCGACGCTCCTCCCGAGGTGTCGTCAGCTTTCGTCGATCAACTGCTGGTCTTTGTCAACGTTTTGTTGACCAGATCGCCCGGAGCCTGACACCCTGGCGGACATGACGCCGTCGGCCCACGCCACCGGACCCGAGTCTGTCGGTGCCGCCTCGCACCCGCCCCGCGCGCAGGCCGAGCACCGGGCGCTACGGCGACACCGCGAGCTGCTGGCGGTCCTCGCCGAACCGGGACCGCGGGCCACCCGACCGCTGGACGCACTGGGCGAGCTGGCCGCGCTCCGGACCCACCTGGACCGGGTCGAGCGACAGCTGATCCACCAGGCCCGGGACCGGGGCGCGAGCTGGGCGCGGATCGCGACCGCGCTGGGCCTGGCCAGCCGACAGGCCGCCGAGCAGCGGCTGCTGCGACTCACCGCCGCCTCCGGCGGCGTCCCCGGCCCGGATCGCGAGCCGGGGCCGGTGCGGGCGGCCCGCCGCCACCAGCGGACCCTCGACGCCCGGGCCGGCCGGATCGTCGGCGACCTGCGCGCCGCGGTGCTGGCGGCCGGCCGGCGGATCGACGCCGACCCGGGTCGCGCCGGTCGGCACCCCCGGACCGGGTTGGCCCGGGCCACCCTCGCCCTGGCCGGCGACGCCCCGCCCGGGGCGCTGGTGGACCTGGCGACCCTGGCGGTGCGGGACCTGGACGGCGTGCCGCCCGAGCTGCTTCGGCCGGCGCTCCGGAAGGCGGTCGACCGGCTGCGGCGGGCATTGGTCGCCGCGACGCCGAAGGCAGATCCCGGGTCGACCGTGGGTTGACGCCGAGGCCGGTGGTCCCGGAGCATGTGAGTCCCCTCGACTCAACTCTGCGGGAGGCCGGCGTGCGGGGCGCCCTCAACCGTTACCGGGACCGGAACGTGGTCCTGTTCGTTGCCATCTCGCTGCTCTCCGGATTCGGCGGCACGGCCATGGCCCTGGTCGCCGGGGTGTGGACCAGGGAACTCACCGGTTCGAACAGCCTCGCCGCGCTGGTCGGATTCTGCCTGTACCTGCCGGCCGCCCTGGGACCGCTGCTCGGCGCCGTGGTCGACCGCCTGCCCCGCCGGGCCCTGTTGATCGGGGTCAACCTGTCGACCGCCGCCGCCCTGCTGATCCTGCTGGCCGTCACCGCCCGGCGGTGGTGGCTCATTCTCGTGGTGATGCTGGCGTACGGCGTGAGCCATGTGGTGCGCGCCGCCGCCGAGTCGGCCCTGTTGCCGGCCGTGCTGCCGGCCGAGGTGCTCGGCGACGTGAACGGCGTGCGGACCTCCGCCGCGGAGGGGATGAAGCTGATCGCACCGTTGGCCGGCGCCGGGTTGTTCGCCTGGGGTGGCGGACCGCCGGTGACGATCCTGACCGCGGTCGTGCTGGCCACCGCGGCCGGCCTCTACGGCCTGGTCCGACCCCGCCCACCACGGCGGCCGCCCGGGGCCGACCCGGCCCGCGACGGCTCTGCCGGCCCGGATCGACCGGGCGGGTCGGATCGACCGGGCGGGTCGGATCGACCGGGCGGGTCGGATCGACCGGGCGGGTCGGATCGACCGGGCGGGTCGGATCGACCGGGCGGGTCGGATCGACCGGGCGGGTCGCGGCCGTCGGCGGCGCGGTGGGCGCAGCCCGGTGACGGGTTCCGGTTCCTGCGCGGCGATCCGGTGCTGCGGCGCGCGGTTTCGATCGGCGGGGTGGCGATCGCGATGTCCGGCCTGACCACCGCCGCGATGTACGCCGTCGTCACCGACGGCCTGCACCGGCCGGCCGCGTTCCTCGGCGTGCTCACCTCGGCCCAGGGCGCCGGATCGATCGTGGGCGGGCTGGTCGCCGGCCTGCTGCTGGCCCGGTTCGGCGCCGTCCGGGTCGGGGCGGCCGGCGCCCTGCTGGTGGCGGTCGCGTTCACCGCGTTCTGCGTACCGTGGTTGCCGGTCGCCGTCGGTGCCGCCGTGACCACCGGTCTCGGGCTGCCGTGGACGCTCGTGGCGGCGATGACGGCGGTCCAGATGCGCACCCCGCAACGGCTACTCGGGCGGGTCGCGGCCACCGCCGGAGCGGTCCTGTTCACGCCGCTGGTGGTCGCCATCCCGGTCGGAGCCGGTCTGGTGCTGGCCGACCGGCGGCTGCCCCTGCTCGTCGCCGCGGCCGGCTGCGCGTTCGCCGGGCTGCTGCCTCTGCTGCGGGACAGCGGACGCTGACCGTGCCGGCCACCGCCACCGGGCGACCGAGTGTCGAGGCCGGCTACGCGCACCCGCTGTCGTAGGCTGGTCGCCGCGACGAGCGCCGCCGGTGCGGGTCGCCGAGCGGGGCGACCGGGCCCGGGGATGGATCGGGACGCGATGGTGACTGCCGGGAACGACATGGGCCAGTGGCTGCGTCCGGTGCTCACCCGGGACGAGCACGCGGACCGGGCCGCCCGGGGCGAGGTGTTCGAACGAGCCGGCTGTGTCGTACAGCCCGGCCGCAAGCTCAGCCAGGTGGTGCAGCGCCGGCCCCCGGGGATCACCGCTCACCAGTGGAGTTCGGCGATCCGCGCGGAGCTGGACTTCGTGGTCTGCGCGGCGGCCGGATACGCGCCGACGTTCGCGGTGGTGCTGACCGACCCGGCCGGCCGGTCCGGCGACAGCGACCGGGTGGACCGGATGACGAACACGGTCTGCGAGGCGGTCGGCCTGGACCTGCTGCGCATCGAGTCCTCGGTGCTGCGCCGGGCCGGCCACGGCCGCCGGATCGTCGAGTACGTCATCGACGCCCGCGCCTTCCGCGACGCGGCGGAGCCGGCCGCGGCCGGCCGCCCCGGTCCCGGTGACCGGGTCGACCCGGACTGGCCGGACGACGCGCCGCCCGGCTATCGGGACATCGTCGGACGG
This sequence comes from Solwaraspora sp. WMMD1047, assembly GCF_029626155.1. Classification (NCBI taxonomy): domain Bacteria; kingdom Bacillati; phylum Actinomycetota; class Actinomycetes; order Micromonosporales; family Micromonosporaceae; genus Solwaraspora; species Solwaraspora sp. WMMD1047. Next base: position 2,735,943 of record NZ_JARUBL010000001.1, read on the forward strand.
CTGCCCGACGGCCGGCAGGGCTGCGTCAACGACCTGGGTGCGACGGCCCGGGCCGCCGCCGTCGAGGCGTACGTGGACCGGCGGGTGGCCGACCCGATCATCCGGGACCTGCACGTCGACTGGCGGGACGGCCCGTCGGAGGGCTGGGCCTGGCTGCGGGCCGGCGAGGACCGCTTCCTGTACGAGCGGGTCCGGCTCTGGCAGCACGGCTTCAGCTGCGGCGTCGCGCCGGCGCGGCTGGCCGCGGACCTGGCGGTGGCCGCGATCGGCGAACGGTTGCGCCACGAAGCCGACCGCGCCGACCTGACCGACCGCGCCGACCTGGCTCTGCCGGGCCGCGCCGACCTGGCCGGCGAGCTGGACCGGCTGCTGTCCCGGCGGGCCGATCTGGCCACCCCGTACGCCTTCGAACACGTCTCGTTCGACCCCGACGAGTAGTGCCGTCGTACCAGGTGGAAGCCCTCGCGATGGACCCGGCGCTGCGGGCGGCGGCGGAGGCCGCGCCCGGCTTCCTGCCGCCCGACGAGGGACTGGCGCTCTACGCCGCGGCGCTGGACGCGGCCCGGGCCGGTCCGCTGCTGGAGATCGGCAGCTACTGCGGCAAGTCGGCGATCTACCTGGCCGCGGCCGCCCGGCACCACGGCCGGGTGGTGATCACCGTGGACCACCACCGGGGCTCGGAGGAGCAGCAACCCGGCTGGCCGTACCATGATCCGGCCCTGGTCGACCCGGAGTGCGGGCTGATGGACACCCTGCCGGTGCTGCGCCGGACCCTGCGAGCGGCCGGGGTGGAGCAGGACGTGGTGGTGCTGGTCGCCCGGTCGGTGGTGGCCGCCGGGCTCTGGGCCACCCCGCTCGGGATGGTCTTCATCGACGGTGGGCACACCGACGAGGCGGCCTTCACCGACTACACCTGCTGGGCGCCGCACCTGGCACCCGGCGGTCTGCTCGCCATCCACGACGTCTTCGCCGACCCGGCCGACGGCGGGCAGGCGCCGTACCGGGTCTACCGCGCGGCGCTGGCCAGCGGCCGCTTCGTCGAGCTGCCCGGCACTGGCTCGCTACGCGTGCTGCGCCGGGCGGCGGTCGGTCGCCGGATCCACCCGGATACGGGCCGCCCGGCCCCGGACGCCGGCCGGTAGCCGGGCCGCGTCGAAGACCGCCGAGGTGGCGGGCTGGCCGGCCAGCGCCGCGTGGGCCAGCAGCACCGCGCCGGCGGTCCAGGTGGTCCGCTCGGCCGGCCAGAGCGTCCGGTCCGGATAGACGTAGCCGGTCCAGTACGAGCCGTCCGGGTGCCGGAGTCGGGCCACGTCGGCGAAGAGCCCGGCCGCCCGGTCGCGCTCGCCCAGGGCGCAGAGCGCCAGCACCAGCTCGCAGGTCTCCGCGCCGGTCACCCACGGCCGGTCGCTGACGCACCGGACCCCCAGCCCGGGTACGACGAACCGGTCCCACCCCGCGTCGATCCGGGCTCGCGCCGCCGCCCCGCGCACCGCACCGGAGAGCACCGGGTAGTACCAGTCCATCGCGTACCGCTCGCGGGGAGAGAACCGTTCGGGGTGGGCGGCGACGGCGTGCCCGAGCCGGCTCGCGGTCAGCTCCCAACCGGGCTGCGGCTCGGCGCGCCGGCCCGCCAGCTCCAGCGCGCAGCGCAGCGCGTGGTAGATGCTCGAACAGCCGGTCAGCAGCGCCTCGTCGGCGGCCGCCCCGGCGGCGTCGCGGGCCCAGACGATCTGGCCACCCGGCGCGCGCAGCGCCAGGACGAAGTCGACGGCGGCCCGCACCGCCGGCCACATCCGGTCGAGGAAGGCGTCGTCGCCGGTGCTGAGCAGGTGGTGCCGCAGCCCGACGCAGACGTACGCGGTGAAGTTGGACTCCCGGACCGGGTCGATCACCTCGGCGCCGCGGTATCCCCGGTACCACGAGCCGTCCGGGTTCTGGCTGCGGCGCAGCCACTCGTAGGCGGCCCGGGCGCGGTCGTGCCGGCCGGCCACGTCGAGCGCCATCGCGGCCTCGATGTGGTCCCAGGGGTCGGTGTGGCCGCCGGGGAACCAGGGGATCTGCCCGCTCGGCTCCTGCGCGGCGGCGATGGTGTCGGCGGTCCGCCCGACCGCGTCCAGGTCCAGCGGACCGGCGCCGGGCGGCTGCGGGCGCCTCATCCGGCCCGGTCCGGCTTGCGCAGGTAACTGACCAGACTCTTGCCGAGCAGCGGGTTGAGCGCCCGTTCCGGCCAGACCGTCCACCATGGCCGGTGGGTCAGGTCGTGCACCAGCAGCCGGTGGTAGAGGCGGGGCGCCGCGGCCCGGTCGTTGTCGACCCCGAACAGACACCGCATCCACCAGTACGGCGAGTGCAGCGCGTGAGCGTGGTGGCTGGCCGCCGGCACCAGCCCGGCGGCGCGCAGCCGGGCGCGCAGCTGGCCGCGCCGGTAGATCCGCACGTGCCCGCCCTCGACCCGGTGGTACGCCTCGCTCAACGCCCAGCAGATCCGCTCTGGCCACCAGCGCGGCACGGTGACCACGAGGGTGCCGCCGGGTCGCAGCACCCGCGCGGCCTCGGCGATCGCCGCCCGGTCCTCGGGCAGGTGTTCCAGGATCTCGGAGGCGATGACGACGTCGAACGCGCCGGTCGGGAACGGCAGCCGCAGCGCGTCGCCGCGCACCGCGACCGCCACGGCGCGGTCGTCCCCGCCGTCCTGGTTGGTGCCGCCGTCCTGGTTGGTGCCGCCGTCCTGGTTGGTGCTGCCGGCCTCGCCGGCCTCGCGCATCGCCCAGAACATCTTCCGGACGTCGGCCAGGTCGTTGGCGGACCGGTCCAGGGCGACCACCCGGGCACCCCGCCGGTAGCACTCGAACGCGTGCCGGCCCGCCCCGCAACCCAGGTCCAGCACCAGGTCGCCCGGCCGCAGCCGCAGCCGGGCGAAGTCGACGGTCAGCACGCCGCCGCCGCGATGGCCCGCCGGTAGACCCGGACGGTCCGCTCGGCGGCCACCCGCCAGGTGTAGTGGCGCAGCACCCGCGCCCGGCCGGCCGCGCCGAGCCGGTGCCGCAGCCCGGCGTCGTCGAGCAGCCGCCCGATCGCCACCGCCAGCGCGGCCACGTCGCCGGGTGGGACGAGCAGGGCGGCCTCGCCGTCCGGGCCGGCCACCTCGGGCAGCGCGCCACCGGTGGTGGCGACCACCGGCACCCCGCAGGACATCGCCTCGACCAGCGGCAGCGAGAAGCCCTCGAAGAGGGAGGGGACCACGGCCACCTCGGCCCGGCGCAGCTCGTCGACCAGGTCGGCGTGCGGGATCCGGCCGGTGAACCGGACGGCGTCGGCCAACCCGTACCGGTCGACGGCCGCGCGGACCGGTCCGCCGGCCCGGGCCGTACCGACCACCACCAGCTCCACCGGCCGCTCGGTGCGCAGCTTCGCGGTCGCCTCCACCAGCGGCAGCAGCCCCTTGAGCGGCACGTCGGCGCTGGCCGTGGTGACGATCCGGCCGGGCACCCGGGCCACGCCCGGGTCGGGTGCGAACAGGTCGGCGTCGGTGCCGATCGGCACCACCTCGATCCGGTCGGCCGGTACGCCGAGGTGCGCGACGATCTCCGCCCGGGACGCCTCGGAGACGGTGACCAGGTCGGTGATCCGGCGGACCACCCGCCGCTGCATCCGGGTGAAGCCGTACCAGCGGCGCAGGGTGACCCGGCGCAGCCCGGTGGCGGCGGCCAGGTCGAGGCGCCGGTCGATCTGCACCGGGTGGTGGACGGTGGCGACCAGTGGCAGGCCGTGCCGGGCCAGGTCCAGCAGGCCGTAGCCGAGTCCCTGGTTGTCGTGCACCACGTCGTAGCGGGACCGCCGGGCGGCCAGCAGCCGGCGGGCGCGCAGCGAGAAGGTGAGCGGCTCGGGGAAACCGGCCGTCATCATGGTCGCCACCTCCAGCAGGTCAACCCAGTCGCGGTACTCGCCCGGACCGGGCGTGCGGAACGGCTCCGGCTCCCGGTAGAGGTCGAGGCTGGGCACCCGGACCAGCCGGACACCCGGATCGAGGTCCGGGTACGGCTGACCGGCCAGCACGTCGACGTGGTGGCCCAGCCGGACCAGTTCCCGGCCGAGCTGCCGGACGTAGACGCCCTGCCCACCGCAGAACGGGTTGCCGCGGTAGCTGAGCAACGCGATCCGCAGTGGCCGGTCGGTCACCGGCGACGTCCCAGGTTGCTCATTCGGCGCTCTCCCCACGGGCGGTGGTTCGGGTCGCGCCGACGCGCCACCGGCCGGGCGACTTTGTCGGTGGCGCGGTGCGTCGGGCGCGATTCTCCGTACGCCGACCTTACGCTCTGTCTCATGCTCGACACGCTGAGGCAGGATTTTCGGCGGAACCGCGATCCGCTGGCCCGGCTCGTCCTGCTCATCTTCCGGTTCGGCCAGTGGACGGCCGAACAACGCACCATCGGGCGTCAGCTCGGCGTCCTGCCGTACAAGATTCTGAATCTGCTCGTGGTCCGGCTCGGCACCAACAGCGACCTGCCCCGGGAGCTGCGCTGCGGGCCGGGTCTGCGGCTGTTCCACCCATATGGCCTGGTCCTGCACGCCGGCGCCCGACTCGGTGCCGGCATCGATCTCTACCACCACGTCACGATCGGCCGGCGGGACTTCAGCGGTGAACCGGTGGTTGGCGACGAGGTGACCTTCGGTGCCGGGGCGGCCGTGCTGGGTCCGGTGGTGATCGGCCCCCGCGCGAAGATCGGCGCGGGGGCGCTGGTCCTCGACGACGTGCCGGCCGGCGGCACCGCCCTCGGCCGCCGGGCCGAGATCCGCCCACCGACCGGGGGAGCCGATCGGCCCGGTGCGGAGTCGACCAACCCACCTGCGGCGCCGGTCGACCGGCCACCTGTGGTGCCGGTCGACCGGGCCGAGTCGAGGTCGACCCGGCCCGCCGGCTGATCAGTCGGCGGGCAACCCGGGGGTGAACTGGGACCGGGCGGCCTCGGCCCCGGCGGTGATCTCCTCGGCGGTCGCGGTGCCGGACGATTCGACGGCGGCCGTCCAGGCCTCGATCGTCTGCTTGGAGTACTGCTGGACCTCTGTGGTGTTCTCCCAGGCGACCGGATCGTCGACGACCTCGCCGCGCAGGAACCGGCCGAGTCCGAGGAAGCCGATGTCCCAGCCCGGGCCGACGAAGAGGGCGCCCGCGCCGCTGCCGGCGAAGACGAGCGGAACGGTGTGCTCCAGCTCCAGGGTGGTCTCCTCGGCGGTGTCGGCGAACAGGCGCAGTTCGACCACGCTGGCCGGTCCGCCCCAGGTCGCCTTCAGTCGGGTGGGCGGGTCGCAGGTCAGGATCTCGCCGCCCGCGTTTCCTTCGAGCTGGAAGGTCCCACCGACCCGCAGGTCACCGCTGATCGGCAGGAACCAGCGGCGAAGGCGGTCGGGATCGGTCAGCGCGTCCCAGACGTCGTCGATGGGCGCGGGGTAGCGCCGCCGGAGCACCACGCCGATGCCCTCGCCGTCGGCGAGCTGCCGGTTGCCGACGGCGCGGTTGATGGCGTTCAGCTCGGTGATGATGTCGATCATTCCGCGGTCCTCTCACTGTTGTCTGCTGCCGGTCCGGTCCCGTCCGGTCCGGGTGGCGTCGACTCGATGCGCCGTTGCCGCCTGCCGCGTGCCAGTTCGGTGCCCAACGCGTCGAGCCGCTGGTCCCAGAACCGGCGGAACCGGTCCAGCCAGGCGTCCACCTCGTGCAGCGGGTCAGCGTTGACGGCGTAGAGGCGGCGGGTGCCGGCGGCACGGACGGTGGCGAACCCGCTGTCCCGCAGCACCCGCAGGTGTTGCGAGACAGCGGGTTGGGTGATCCCGAACTCGCGCTGGATGACGGCACAGATCGCTCCCGAGGCGTGTTCTCCCTCGGCGAGCAGTTCGAGGATCCGGCGGCGGACCGGATCCCCGAGAACATCGAACGCATGCACGAGCAGAAGATACAGCGCGTGCTTATATAAGACAAGGCTAAAAAATGAGACCGCCCCCAGCTGGGGGCGGTCTGCGGGGATCAGGTCGTCACTTCAGCCAACCCCACCGCTGCACCAGCGGCAACCGGGCCCAGGTCCGGCCAAGGCCGAGAGTGTGGCCGGCGCCGACCAGGGCGAGGCCCACGAGCACCGCGGCGTTGATCAGGTGCTCGTCCATGAAGGGGTTGTTCTCCGGGGGCAGCACCACGGTCCACATCAGCACGTAGAGCAGCGCGCCGGTGGCGGCGGCGACCCGCAGGCCGATGCCGAGCAGCAGGGCCACGCCGATGCCGGCCAGACCGATCATGAACAGCCAGTCGGCCCAGGCCGCGCCGGCAATGTTGTGGTAGAAGTCCGTGAACGGTCCGGTCGCGCCGTGCAGCAGGAAGCCCTCGGTCGGGTGCCCGCCGTTGATCCAGGCCGCTTCGGTCTCGGTGCCCCGACCCAACCCGAAGGTCTTGTCCAGGAACGCCCAGAGGAACGTCCAACCGAGGGCGATGCGGACGACCGCCCAGGTGTAGCGGGTGGCCTGCTGGCGGGTGGTCTCGCCGGTGGGCTGGGCGACCGCCGGAGCGGTCGCGGGGGCGGTAGGCCGCTCGATCATCGCGGTCATGGCTGCCACGTCCTTTCCTGGTTCCGGCTCCCGGTCGGGGGCCTAACTCCATTGGACGGGTGCGGTGCGGCTCCGGGTCAGGGCTGCCGGTCCGTACCTGCCGGGACCTTCGGCCTGTCCGCCACCGGGCCACCCGGCCGGGCGCCGGCCGCCGCGAGCCATACCGGTGGGTCGATCACCGTGTCGACCGCCCGTCGCGGAGTCGGCCAGCCGGGCTGGCCGTACCCGATCCGCATCACCATCTGCGGGGTGCCGGACCGGCCCAGTGCCAGCCGGAGCTGCTCCCGGGCGCTGGGCACCTCGATCGGTTGGGAGACCAGCGACACCGCCAACCCCGCGTCGGTGGCGGTGAGCAGCAGTCGCTGCAGCACCTGCCCGGCGGCGATCTGGTCGCCCGGGGTGTTGCCCGGGAAGCCGAGGACGGCGACCAGCGGTTCCGGTTCGAAGTCGCGGCCCGGGGCCCGCCGGCGGATGCCGAAGTCGCGCTGCGGGAGCAGGTCGTGCGGTTCGCCGAGCGGCCCGCCGGCGTCGGCCGGCACCCCGTCCGGCTCGGCGGTACGTCGGGTCCACGCGGCGAGTTCGGCCACGTAGGCCGGGTCGCGGCGCAGCACCCGGTGGGCGCTGCGGGCGACCGCCGCGACCGCCGCGACCGCCCCGGTGCCGATCACCATCTCCAGCCAGGCACCCTCGGCACGGGCCGTCTCGGCCAGCCGCCAGCGCAGGTCGGCGGGGACCGGGTCGGGCCAGAACGGCGCCCGGTTGCTGTACCGGCGCGGAATCGCCGCGTGCAGCGCCCGCTCGCCGGGCGTCGCCGGCCGCGGCCGGTCCGGGGTGAGCCGGGCCACCACGTCCGGGTCCGCCGGATCCGGACGCAGCCAGGCCCGCGCCGGCCGGCCGGCCACCGCCAGCGCCAGCCGCAGGTTGCCGACCGCCGCCCCGCAGGCGATCCGCGCGGCCCAGCCGGTGGGATCGCTGGCCGGCAGCCGCCGGGCCGGGTCGACGCGCACCTCGATGGCGCCGTCGCAGAGCCGGAACCGCCACGGCTGGCTGTTGTGCAGGGACGGCGCGCGGATCGCCGCGGCCACCGCGGCCCGCAACTGGGTGGGGTCGTATCCGGTCATCGGGTACGCGCGGTACCGCCGCCCGGCCGGGCGCCGCCGCCGCGCTCCCTCCCTTCGCCTGTGCTCGGACTTCTCCGCCGCCGGGTCCGCCCGCCGGCGGACCCACCTGGACCTGTACGACCACGGTGCGCCGCGGCCGCGCCACCTGGGCAGGGTCGTCGGCCCGGCCGGGGCGGGACCTTCGGCCCGTGCGCGACCCCTGCCGAACGGGTAGAAATGAGCAATGATCAGGGTCTTTCTGCTCGACGACCACGAGGTGGTCCGTCGCGGCCTCGCCGACCTGCTGCAGGCGGCCGGGGACATCGAGGTGATCGGGGAGTCCGGGTTGGCCCAGGAGGCCGCCCGTCGGATCCCCGCGCTCCGGCCGGACGTGGCGATCCTCGACGCCCGGTTGCCGGACGGCAACGGCATCGACGTCTGCCGGGACGTCCGCGCCGTCGACTCCTCGATCAAGGGACTGATCCTGACCTCGTACGAGGACGACGAGGCGCTGTTCGCGGCGATCATGGCCGGGGCCGCCGGTTACGTGCTCAAGCAGATCCGGGGCACCGACCTGGTGGACGCCGTCCGGCGGGTGGCGGCCGGCCAGTCGCTGCTCGACCCGGCGGTGACCCAGCGGGTGCTGGAGCGCATCCGCAGCGGCGTCGAGCAGCCCCGCGAGCTGCAGTCGCTCACCGAGCAGGAGCGCCGGATCCTGGAGTACGTCGCCGAAGGGCTGACCAACCGGGAGATCGCCGGGAAGATGTTCCTGGCCGAGAAGACGGTCAAGAACTACGTCTCCAGCGTGCTGGCCAAGCTCGGGCTGGAGCGGCGTACCCAGGCCGCGGTGATGGCGACCCGGCTGCTCGGTCCCCGCCCCGGCGCGCCGAATGCCTGAGCCGGGCGATCCCGCCGGGGAGGTGCTGCTGGTCGCCGTCGTCGAGATGGTGCCCGGCCAGGCGGCGGCGGGCCACCGCTACGAGGACCAGGTGTTGGCGCTGCTGGGCCGGCACGGCGGCTCGATCGAGCGCCGGATGCGCGGCACGGACTCGCCGACGGAGGTGCACGTGATCCGGTTCGGGTCCCGGGCCGGGCTGGAGTCGTTCCTGGCCGACCCGGACCGGCTGGCGCTGCGCGAGCAGGCCGGCGACGCCGCCCCCACCACCCGGGTGATCGAGGTACGCGACCGGTAGCGGGACCGGCCGCCGTACCGGGTTCAGTCGCGTAGCGGGATCGTCCAGCACAGTTCGGTGCCGTGCGGCTGGACCGGGCGTACCTCGAACTCGCCGCCGTGCTGCGCGGCCCGTTCCCGAAGGTTCACCAGGCCGCCCCGGGCGGCGGCCGGGTCGGTGCCCACCCCGTCGTCGGTGACGGTCAGGGTCAGCCTGGCGCCGGCGACCCGGACCGCCACCGCGACCCGGCTGGCCCGGGCGTGCCGGACGGCGTTGGCGAGCGCCTCGCGCAGCACCGCCAGCAGGTCGGGGCGGACCGCGTCGGGTACCGCGCTGTCCACCGGGCCGGCGAGCTCCAGCACCGGCCGGAACCCCAGCAGCTCGGCCGCGACCGCCACGGCCTCCCGGATCTCGGTACGCAACGCCGCACTCATCGGCGTCCGCAGCTCGAAGATGGTCCGCCGGATGTCGCGGATGGTGGCGTCCAGGTCGTCCACCGCGGTGTTGATCCGCTGGGTCAGCTCCGGCCGGCCGGTCAGCGGGATGGCGCTCTGCAGGTGCAGCCCGGTGGCGAAGAGCCGCTGGATCACCACGTCGTGCAGGTCCCGGGCGATCCGCTCCCGGTCCTCCAGCACCACCAGCAGCTCGCGTTCCTCCTGGCCCCGGGCCCGTTCCATGGCCAGCGCCGCCTGGGCGGCGAAGCTGGCCAGCAGCGGCACGTCGTCCTCGGTCGGGCCGGTGCGACCCGGCCGGTGCCCGACCACCAGCACCCCGTGCAGGGTGTCGCCGGCGGCCAGCGGGGACACCAGGGCCGGGCCGGCGCTCACCGGGACCGGCCACGGGGCGGCCTTGGCCAGGCTCTCGACCATGGTGTGCCGGCGGTCGGTCACCGAGGTGGCGAAGGTGGTCTCCCCGGCCGGCAGCACGCTGCCGACCAGGGCCTGGTCGGCGCCCTCGACGACCTCGACGGTGAACAGGCCGGCCTCCTCGTCGTAGAGCAGCACCAGGGTCAGCTCGGCGTCGGAGACCTCCCGGGCCCGGCGGGCGACCAGCCGGAGCGCGTCGGTGCGGCGGACCTCGCCGAGCAGGACCGAGGTGATCTCGGCGGCGGCGGCCAGCCAGCGCTGCCGGCCGTGCGCCAGCTCGTACAGGCGGGCGTTCTCGATCGCCACGCCCGCCGCGGCGGCCAGCGCCACCACGATCTGCTCGTCGTCCTCGGTGAACTCCCGGGCGCCCTGCTTCTCGGCCAGATAGAGGTTGCCGAAGACGTTGTCCCGGATCCGGATCGGCACCCCGAGGAAGCTGTGCATCGGCGGGTGGTTCGGCGGGAACCCGTAGGACTGGGGGTGATCGGTGATCTCCGGCATCCGGACCGGCCGGGGGTCGGCGATCAGCAACCCGAGCACGCCGCGCCCGTGCGGCAGGTCGCCGATCGCGGCGTGCACCTCGGGGCTGACGCCGTGGGTGATGAACTCGGTGAGCAGCCGGTCCGGCCCGATCACCCCGAGCGCGCCGTAGCGGGCGCCGACCAGCTCGCAGGCGGCCTCGACGATCCGCCGCAGCGTGCTGCTCAGGTCCAGGTCGGTGCCGATGCCGACGACGGCGTCCAGCAGGGCACGCAGCCGTTCCCGGCTGGTCACCACCTCGCCGACCCGGTCCAGCATCTCCTGCAGCAGCTCGTCGAGGCGGACCCGGGACAGCGGGGTGATGCCGAGTGACGGCGTCTGGTGCTCGTCACCCGGCAGCGAGTCAGGGGCGGTCACCCGGCGATGCTAGCGCTCCCGGACGGCGGAGGTGTCGATGAGTTGGTCCGCCGGCAGGCGCGGGGTGTGCGGTGGTCCGGCGTGCGCCGGGTCCGCGATCCCCAACCGCAGCACCAGGTACGGGTAGCCGAGGTTGGCCAACGACCGGCGCAGCGCCTCCCGGGTGCTGATCACCTCCACCACCCCGCTCAGCGGCACCACCGAGACGCCCCGCTCGGTCGCGGTCAGCCAGGCCGCGGAGAGGGCCTCCCCGGCGCGTAGCCAGTTCTCCGGTTCGTCCTCGTCGCCGTAGAGCACCGCGTAGACCGCCGACCGGTCGTGTCCCGGGCCGATCGGCAGGGTGCCGGGCCGGCCGAAGTCGCGGCCCGGCACGGTCGTCTCGGCCGGCCGCTCCGGCAGCACCTCGGGGTTGATCCCGACGCCCTCGGCGGCCCGGCCGGTCCAGTAGCGCAGCTCCTCGATCACCTGCGGGTCCTCGGACTCGGCCTCCTGGGCCCGGCTGGCGGCGCTGGCCAGCGCCAGCACCTGTTCGTCGGCGAGCAGCTGGACCCGCGTTCCCTCCGCCTCGACGGCGGCGGTCAACGCGGCCAGCGCCTCGGCCGGCACCGGCTGGTCGCTGACCGGCCGCCGGTCGGTGTGCCGGACCCGCATGCACTGCACCAGCCGCATCGTCTCGGCCGGCGCCGGGGTCCGATCGCCGACGGTGATGGTGGCCAGCAGCTCCTCCTCGGCCGGGTCGGGGAACCGGTCGACCCGGGCCGGCCAGCCCTCGGCCGCCAGCGCCACCCGGGCGTGGTGCAGGGCCGTGCCGCAGCTCAGCGTGGACAGTCTGCCGTCGGGGTCGGTGGCCGGCAGCCGCCGGTCCGGCTCGGCCCGCAGGTCGAGCCGGTCCGGCAGGACCACCCACCGCCACGGCTGGGTGTTGTGCACGGAGGGGGCGAGCCCGGCGGTGCTGGCCGCCTGGGCCAGCGCGGTCGCCACCGTCGAGGTGGCGTCGGCGGTCACGGCTGCTCCGGTGCGGTCGGCCGGGTCGGCGTGCCGGGTGGCACCAGGGCCGGCCCGTCGTGGACCAGTTCACCGGGCGCCGGGTCGTCGTCGACCGGCGCCGGGTCGGCCAGCTCCCGGACCACCGCCACCGGGCATTCGGCGTGGTGCAGCAGTTGCTGGCTGACGGAGCCGAGCAGCAGTCCCCGGAAGCCGCCCCGGCCCCGGGAGCCGACCACCACCAGCTGGGCCGACCGGCTCGCCTCGATCAGGTCGGCGGCCGGTCCGGCGGTGCGGACCTCGGCGCGTACCTCGACGTCCGGATACTTGGCCCGCCAGCCGGCCAGCACCTCGTCGAGGGCGGCCTGCTCGGCGCGGGTGATCTCGGCCGGGTCGAGCACCGGGGGCACCCACGGGGTGGCCGGCGGGCTCCAGCCCCGGATCGCCAGCAGCGGCACCCCACGGTGCGCGGCCTGGCTGAACGCGAACTCCAGCGCCAGCAGCGAGCTGTCCGAGCCGTCCACGCCGACCACCACCGGGCCGGGTCGGGTGCCGGCCGCCGGGTCCACGGCGCGGACCACCACCACCGGGCAGTGCGCGTGCGCGCAGAGGGTGACGGTGGTGGAGCCGGCCAGCAGGCCGGTGAAGCCACCGAGGCCGCGGTTGCCGAGCACCATCAGGGCGGCCCGCTCGGACTGGTCGCGCAGCAGGACCGCCGCCGGACCGTCGAGCACCACCCCGTCGACCACCACTCCCGGGTGGCTGCCGGCCGCCTCGGCGACGGCGCCGTCGAGCATGGCCGCCACCTCGCGCCGGGCCGTCTCGTCCGGCCACGGACCCGGCCCGGGGCCGAGCCAGGAACCGGCCGGCATCCATTCGAACACGTACGCCAGCCGGACCGGATGTCCGGTGCGGGCGCCCTCGTCGAGCGCCCACCGGGTGGCGGTGCGGGCGCTGTCGGAGCCGTCGTAGCCGACCACTATCGGTCTGATCGTCATCGCTGCCTCCTCATTCCGATGCCGGCAGGGTGCGGGCCGGGTCGGCCGCGGCCCGCCGGCCGTCCGGCTGCCCGCCGCCGGCCGGCGCCGCGGTCCAGCGCCACTTCGCCACCCGGGGGGCGTCCTCGCCGTACCGGCGGGTGTGGTCGCGGCACTCCTGCCGGGCGTCGACCATCTCCTGCCGCAGGTGGGCGGCCCGCCCGCCGAGCCCGGGTACCCGGTCGATCACGTCGATCACCAGGTGGAACCGGTCCAGGTCGTTGAGCATCACCATGTCGAACGGCGTGGTGGTGGTGCCCTCCTCCTTGTACCCGCGTACGTGCAGGTTCTCGTGGTTGGTGCGCCGGTAGGTGAGCCGGTGGATCAGCCAGGGATAACCGTGGTACGCGAAGATCACCGGCTTGTTCCGGGTGAAGATGGTGTCGAACTGGCTGTCCGGCAGGCCGTGCGGGTGCTCGCTGTCCGGCTGCAGCCGCATCAGGTCCACCACGTTCACCACCCGCACCTTCAGCTCCGGCAGGTGCTGGCGGAGCAGGTCGGCGGCGGCCAGGGTCTCCAGCGTCGGCACGTCGCCGGCACAGGCGAGCACCACGTCCGGCTCCGCGCCGGCGTCGGTGCTGGCCCAGTCCCAGATCCCGAGCCCGCGCCGGCAGTGCATGATCGCCTCGTCCATCGACAGCCAGGTCGACCCCGGCGCCTTTCCGGCGACCACCACGTTGATGTAGTTGCGACTGCGCAGGCAGTGGTCCATCGTGGAGAGCAGCGTGTTCGCGTCCGGCGGCAGATAGACCCGGACCACCTCGGCCTTCTTGTTGACGACGTGGTCGATGAAGCCCGGGTCCTGGTGCGAGAAGCCGTTGTGGTCCTGCTGCCAGACGTGGCTGGAGAGCAGGTAGTTCAGCGAGGCCACCGGCCGCCGCCAGGGGATCTGCCGGGTGACCTTGAGCCACTTCGCGTGCTGGTTGAGCATCGAGTCGACGATGTGGATGAACGCCTCGTAGCTGGTGAACAGCCCGTGCCGGCCGGTCAGCAGGTAACCCTCCAGCCAACCCTGGCAGAGGTGCTCGGAGAGCACCTCCATTACCCGGCCGCTCGCGGCGAGGCTGACGTCGGTGGGCAGCCGGGCGCCGAGGAAGGTGCGGTCGGTGACCTCGAACGCGGCCTGCAACCGGTTGGAGGCGACCTCGTCGGGGCCGAAGAGGCGGAACCGGTCGGGGTTGGCCGCGATCACGTCGCGGATCCAGCCGCCGAGGGTGCCGGTCGCCCCGGCGATCGTCCCGCCCGGCTCCGACACCGGGACGGCGTAGTCGCGGAAGTCGGGCAGCACCAGATCGCGCAGCAGCATGCCGCCGTTGGCGTGCGGGTTGGCGCTCATCCGCCGGCTGCCGGTCGGCGGCAGCGCGGTCAGCTCGGCGGTCGGGGCGCCGGTCGCGTCGAAGAGCTCCTCCGGGCGGTAGCCGCGCAGCCAGCTCTCCAGCTCGGCCAGGTGTTCCGGGTTGTCGCGTACCCCGGCGAGCGGGACCTGGTGGGCGCGGAAGGTGCCCTCGACCTGCTGTCCGTCCACCACCGCCGGACCGGTCCACCCCTTGGGGGTACGCAGCACCAGCATCGGCCAGCGCGGCCGGGTCGCCTCGCCGGCCGACCGGGCCCGGCGCTGGATCTCGGCGATCTCGTCCAGCATCCGGTCCAGGGTGGCGGCGAGCTGCTGGTGCACGGTGGCCGGGTCGTCCCCCTCCACCAGGTACGGCTGGTAGCCGTAGCCGCGCATCATCGACAGCAGGTCCTCGGCCGGAATCCGGTCCAGCACGGTCGGGTTGGCGATCTTGTACCCGTTGAGGTGCAGGATCGGCAGCACCGCGCCGTCGCGGGCCGGGTTGAGGAAGACGTTCGACAGCCAGCTCGCCGCGAGCGGTCCGGTCTCCGCCTCACCGTCGCCGATCACACAGGCGACCAGCAGGTCCGGGTTGTCGAACGCGGCGCCGTACGCGTGCATCAGCGAGTAACCCAGCTCGCCGCCCTCGTGGATCGAGCCGGGTACCTCCGGCGCGACGTGGCTGGGGATGCCGCCGGGGAAGGAGAACTGGCGGAACAGCCGGGCCATCCCCGACTCGTCCCGACTGACCGACGGGTACAGCTCGCTGTAGCTGCCTTCCAGCCAGGTGTTGGCGACCAGCGCCGGGCCGCCGTGGCCGGGTCCGGTGACGAAGATGGCGTCCAGGTCGCGGGCGGTGATGCAGCGGTTGAGGTGCGCGTAGAGCAGGTTGAGTCCGGGGCTGGTGCCCCAGTGCCCGAGCAGTCGGGGCTTGATGTCCTCGGCGCGCAGCGGCTCCCGCAGCAGCGGGTTGGACAGCAGATAGATCTGCCCGACGGTGAGATAGTTGGCCGCCCGCCAGTAGGCGTCCAGGCGGCGGAGCTCTTCGTCGGTGAGCGGGCCGGGTACGTCCAGCACGGTTTCCATCCAGCTGAGCCTCTCGTGGTCGAGTCGATCGTCCAGGTCGATTCCAGCCTGCGGCAGGCGACCGCGCAACCGGCAGGGCCGATGGACCCTGGACCACCGGGCCGGCCGGACCCGCGCGTGCGGCCGGACGGCTCAGCGGGTTTCGACCCGCAGGACCGCCAGGGTCGCGTTGTCCCGGCCGCCGGCCGCCAGGGTGTCCGCGAGCAGTCCGTGCACGATCTTGATCGGGTCGGCGTCGCTGCCGAGCCGGCTGGCCAGCAGGGCGTACCCGATCTCGTCGGTGACCCCGTCGGTGCAGAGGCAGTAGACGTCGCCGGGTAGCAACGACACGTTGAGCAGGTCGGGCTCGGGGGAGTCGGGGTGCCCCACGTACCGGGTGAGCCGGTAGCGGGCGGCGTTCGCCGCCGGCGAACCCGCGGGGTACCAGCCGTGCAGGGTGCCGAGCCACGCCTCGGTGTGGTCGACGGTGAGCAGTTCCAGCCGGCGGTCCCGGAGCCGGTAGGCCCGGGAGTCGCCGATCTGGACGATCCAGCCGGGTCGGGGGCGGGGCGGGCCGGCGATCACCGACGGTGTCCAGAGCGCCGTCGGCGCGTTCCAGGTCGGACTCCCCGGCGACCAGCCGGCCGGCCCGGCCGGGCCGGTGACCAGGGCGGTCAGGGTGCATCCGGTGAGTTCGCCGAGCTGGGCGCCGGCCGCGTTCACCTGGGACTGCGCCGCGGCGACCGCGGACCGTAACTGGTCCGGTCCGACCGTGGCGCCCAGTGCCCGAACCGCGGCGACGAAGGTGGTCATCGCGGTGGAGCCGGCGAGCGCGCTGCCCTCGCCGCCGCCCAGCCCGTCGGCGACCGCGAGGAACGGCGTCGCCCGGTCGACGTGTAGCACGTCGAAGTTGGCCGGGTAGCGGTGCCCGATCCGGGTGCCCCCGGCCACCGAGATGCGGTAGCCGAGTTGGTCGAAGGTGCGGGCGACATCGCCCTCGGCCGGCCGCCGGTCGGGGCCCGTCGTGAGGCTCCGGTGCATGGCCGGGACGCTAGCAGGGCAAATGACCGTACGTTTCCGATTCCGTGCAATTGGACTATGTCGGTCGGTGGACGGGTCACCGCGGCGGCGTGCGGCGGTGCCCGGCCGGTCGGCCTGACACGATGCGGGGGTGAACCTGCGCGAGACGCTGAGCCGGCACCGACTGCTCGCCGTGGTACGCGGCGACGACCCGGACGCCGCGCTGCGGAGCATCCTGACCCTGGCCGAGGCCGGGATCACCCTGATCGAGGTCTCGCTGACCGCCCGGGACGCCATCGGCGTACTGGTCCGGGCCAGGGCCGAACTCGGGCCGGACGCGCCGCTGGGCGCCGGCACGGTGCTGACCGAGGCCGACGTGGTCCAGGTCGAGCAGGCCGGCGTCTCGTTCGTGGTGCTGCCCGGGTTGGCGCCGGCGGTGGCCGAGTGCGTCCGGCTGGGACTGCCGGCCCTGGTCGGCGCGCTGACCCCGACCGAGGTGGTCACCGCGAGCCTGGCCGGCGCGTCGGCCGTGAAACTCTTTCCGGCCTCGCTCGGCGGGGTCGGCTACCTGCGTACCCTGCGGGAGCCCTTCCCCGACGTGCCGTTCGTGCCGTTCGGTGGTATCGACGTGGGCCTTGCCGCCGAGTACCTGGCGGCGGGGGCGCTGGCGGTCGGGGTCGGGGGTCCGCTGCTGGGCGACGCCCCACGCGGCGGTGACCTGGCCGCGCTGCGGACCCGGGCGGCGGCGTTCCGCGCCGCGGTCGCCTGACGGCTCATCCGGGCCGGGCGGTCATCCCGGCGCGCAGGGCAGACCGTTCAGGGTGAACGACCGGGGAGCGCTGTTGGCGCCGGTCCAGCTGCCGAGAAGCCGAGGCCGACCGAGCCGCCGGCGGGATCATGCTGCCCCAGGGCGCGTGGTGGACGGTGACGTCCGGCCCGATCTGGAGGAAGCTGCCGTACCAGAGCTGGGTGACTTGCTGGCCGTCGGGGAACGACCAGCGCAACGTCCACGCGGTGACCGGGGTGGCGCCGGCGCTCATGACCACCCCATCGAGCGATGTCCACCGATGTTATGGCGGCCTGATCCGGGGCGTCAATCGACCGCCCGCATCTTCCCTTCCACCGGACGCCCGAAACCTCGGCGGAATGGGCGCCTTCTCACGTCGCGCCGGCTCGCCCGGGCGGCGCCGGTGCTGCACACTGACGCCCGTGGACGGGCGAGTTGAGGACCGCGGCGGATCGGCCGCAACGACCGCCGGCGCGGATGACGCCCGGCGACCGGCGACCACCGGCGGTGGGGTCCGGGCGCCGTCGTCGGCCGCCGCCGGGGTCCGGTCGGCCGTGGTCGTCAACCCGGTGAAGGTCGACCCGGACGAGCTGCGGGAGACGGTGAACGGCGCGCTCGCCGCCGCCGGCTGGCCGGAACCTCTCTGGTACGAGACCACCGTCGACGACCCCGGCCGGGGCCAGGCGCTGCGGGCGGTCGAGGAGGGCGTGGACGTGCTCTTCGTCTGCGGCGGCGACGGCACCGTGATGTCCTGCATGAGCGCGCTCGTCGGAACCGAGGTGGCGATGGCCGTGCTGCCCGGCGGCACCGGCAACCTGCTGGCCGCCAACCTCGGCCTCTCCACCGACCTGGCCGCCGGGATCGAGGTGGCGATCGAGCGGGGTCGCCGGCTGCTCGACGTCGGCGAGGTCGACGGCCGCTACTTCGCGGTGATGGCCGGGATGGGCTTCGACGCGAAGATGCTGGAGGCCACCTCGGAGACCACCAAGGCGCGGATCGGCTGGCCGGCGTACATTGTCGGGGCCGCCCGGCACCTGCGGGACCGGCCGATGCGGGTGACCATCCGGCTCGACGACCAGCCGCCGATGCGACGGCGGGCGCGGACCGTCCTGATCGCCAACGTCGGGCGCCTGCAGGGCGGGGTCAAGCTGCTCACCGAGGCCGAGCCCGACGACGGCCGTCTGGACGTCGCGGTGCTGACGCCCCGCAACCTGCGGCACTGGCTCTCGCTGGGCTGGGCGGTGGTCCGCCGCCGCGACCGGGTGCCCGGGATGGAGGTGTTCCGGGCCCGCCGGGTGCAGATCGTCAGCAACCGGCCGCAGCCGCGGGAGTTGGACGGCGACCTGATCGAACCGGGCCGGGCGCTGCGGGCCGAGATCCGGCCGGGTGCGCTCTGGCTCTGCGTGCCGCGCCCCGAGCAGGCACCGGATCTGGCCGAGGACGCCGACGCCGTGGCCCGACGGGGGGAACGCCTGATCGACGAGGCCGCCGGTGAGTAGTACCCGGCTGGTCCCCGAGACCCGGTTGATGGCCGACGAGGAACTGTCGGCCGACGACGCCTGGCACGCCCTGCGCCGGTACGGCGGCTGGCACCTGCTGCGGGACGCGTTCGTCCGGTTCCGGTACGGCGACGGCTTCAGCCACGCCCGGGCGCTGGCGTTGCAGCTCTGCCTGGCGGTGGTGCCGTTCCTGATCGCCCTCACCGGGCTGATCAGCGACCTGGGCGTCGAGGACGGCGGGCTGGTGGTCGCCGACACGGTGATCGCACTGACCCCCGGTGCCAGCGACGCGATGGTCAAGGAACTGCTGGTCGAGGAGGGCCGCACCGAGGAGGCGGGCGAGGTCGCGCAGGTACTCGGTCTGATTACCGGTCTGGTCGCGCTGACCACCACCATGGCGCAGGTCGAGCGGGGCGCCAACCGGATCTACGGGGTGGAGCGGGACCGCCCGGCACTGTGGAAGTACCTGCGCGCGGCGGCGCTGGCGCTCGGCGCCGGGGTGCCCGCGCTCGCCGGGTTCCTGATCCTGGTCGGCGGCGGGCCGATGGGCGACTCCCTACAGCGGCACTACGGGTGGGGACGGGTCGCCGGCCTCGGCTGGGACGTGCTGCGCTGGCCGGTGAGCCTGGTGCTCACCGTCTCCGCCGTCGCGCTGCTGTTCCGGCACGCCCCGCGCCGCAAGCAGCCCGGCATCTCCTGGCTCTTCTTCGGCGCCGGCATCTCGATCGTGTTGTGGTGGGTGGCCAGCCTGCTGCTCGCCGGGTACGTCCAGCTCAGCGAGGGCTTCGGCCAGACCTACGGGGCACTCACCGGGGTGATGGCGCTGCTGCTGTGGGCCAACCTCACCGGAATCGCCCTCTTCGGCGGGCTCTCCTTCGCCGCGCAGCTGGAGGCGCTGCGGCTGGGGGTGCCCGAGCCGGCCCAGCCCGACCGCTGGGAACCGAACCTGGACCGCACCGACACCCTCGACCTGGACCTGGAGACGATCGACCGGATGATTCCGAGCCAGCGTGCCGGCGACCCGGAACGCGCCGCTCAGGAGTGAGCCGGCGGGTCCCGGTCGGCGGCTGCGAGGCCGGCGAGCAGCGTCAACATCGCGGCCACTGCGGGCGCCCGCGACCGCGCGGTGGCGGACACGGCGTACACCCGGCGGGCCGGCAGCACCGGGCTGGTCGGGCGCAGCACCAGGTCGTGCCGGATGGCCGGTCGGGCCAGGGTCGGCACCAGCATCACGCCCGCCCCGGCCGCGACGAGGGCCTGCTTGCCGTGCCAGTCGTCGCAGGTGAACCCGATCCGCGGTGGCCCGCCGAGGGCGTCGGCCAGCGGCGGGATCGGCCCGAGACAGTCCGGATGGGCACCCTCGATCCACACCTCGTCCGGCAACTCCCGCAGCCGGACCCGCGCCTGTCGGGCCAGCCGGTGCCCGGCCGGGAGCGCCAGCTGCAACTCCTCGTCCAGTAACGGCACCAGATCGAGACCGTCCAGCGGCACCCAGTCCAGACCGGACCGATCGACGGCGTACTTGGCGGCGTGCCGGTCGGCGTACAGGTCCCACTCGGTGACCAGGGCGAGGTCGACCATGCCGTCCCGCACCGCCGCCAGCGGGCGGGCCGGGTCACGCTGCACCAGACTGAGCGTCACCCCGGGGTGTGCCGCGCTGAACCGCCGGATCGCCTCCGGCACGAGGAAGGTGTTGGCGCTCGGGAACGCGCAGAGCCGCAACTCACCGGAGGTCAACTCGGCGTACGCGGCCAGTCGGGACTCCATCGTCAGCAGCCGGTCCAGCACGTCCCGGGCCAGCCGGGCGGCCTCCGCGCCAGCGGCCGTGCTGCGTACCCCGCGCGGCAGCCGGCGGAACAACGGCACCCCGAAGCGGCGTTCCAGGGCGGCGATCTGGCGGGAGACAGCCGGCTGGGTCATCGCCAGCGCCTCGGCGGCGGCGGAGAACGATCCGCGCCGGTCCACCTCGACCAGGACCCGCAGCGGCCACGTCTCAAGCATGCCTCCAGCGTATGGCAGAGCCAACGAATCGGCATTTGTGCTTATGTCAGCGGCGATCGATGCTGGATCGGTCGCCGCGGTCACCGCGGTCGCCGCGACTGGCCGGTGGCGAGCGCCGCATCGTCCGACACGACAGCAACGGGGGAGTCAGCATGACCAGTCAGCGGGGCGTGGTCGACGCCGATCCGGGCAACCATGACCAGGCGCGGGCCTGGAACGGTCCGGAGGGCGCCCACTGGGCGGCCCGACCGGAGACCGGCCCGGCCGGTTTCGCCGGCTCGGCCGATCCGACCGGAGAGGGCGACGAGATCACCCGGCGGCTGCTCGCGGCCGCCGGGATCGGCGACCGGGACGTGGTGCTCGACATCGGCTGCGGCACCGGCGAGACCACCCGGCTCGCCGCGTACCGGGCCGCGCGCGGTCGGGTGGTCGGGATCGACCTGTCCGCACCGATGCTGGACCAGGCCCGGCGGCTCACCGCCGCGGCGGGTCTGACCAACGTCAGCTACCTGGCCGGCGACGCCCAGATCCATCCGCTGCCGGCGGCCACCTTCGACCTCGCCATCAGCCGGTTCGGCACGATGTTCTTCGCCGATCCGGTCGCGGCGTTCGGCAACATCGGTCGGGCCCTGCGGCCCGGCGGCCGGCTGCTGTTCCTGTGCCCCCGGGAGATGGCCCGCAACGACTGGTACGTGGTGCCGATGACCGCGCTCACCCCGCCACCGCTGCCGGAGTCCGGCATGTTCGCCCTGGCCGACCCGGACCACGTCCGCGACCTGCTGGCCCGGGCCGGGCTGGCCCAGGTCACCCTGACGCCGGTCGACGACCCGATGGACTTCGGCCCCGAGCTGGCCGCCGCCACCAGCTTCTTCCTCGGCAGCGGCCCGGTCCGGGCCCTGCTGGAGAATCCCGCCGGACCTACCCCGCACCAGGCCGAGGAGCGGCTCACCGCCGCACTGCGCCGCTACGCGGGACCCGGGGGAGTCCGGATCCCGGCAGCGACCTGGCTGGTCAGCGCGGTGCGGCCGGAGTCGGCGGGGCGCCGGTGACCCGGATCGTGGTGCTCGGTGGGTACGGCGCGGTCGGTCGGGCCGTCGCCCGCACCCTGGCGCCGACGCTGCCGGGCCGGATCGTCGTCGCCGGCCGGGACCCGCGCCGGGCCGACGCGTTCGTGGCCCAGCACCCGGACGCGTTGGTGGCACGCCGGGTGGACGCGCGCGACCCCGGGGACGTGGCGGCCGTGCTCACCGGCGCCCGGGTGCTGGTGATGTGCCTGGAGTCGGGGAACGAACAGGTGGCACGGCGCTGTCTGGAGCGGGGCGTGCACTACGTGGACGTGAGCGCGTCGCTCGGGGTGCTGTCGGCCATCGGTCGGCTGGACCCGCTGGCCGTCCGGAACGGGGTCACCGCCGCGCTCAGCGTCGGACTCGCCCCCGGGCTGACCAACCTGCTCGCCCGGCACGTCACGGACCGGCTCGCGGATGCCGAGGCGGTGGACCTCACGGTGCTGATCGGTACCGGCGAGCGGCACGGGCCGGGGGCGGTGGACTGGCTGCTCGACAACCTCGCGGCGTCCGTCCCGGAGGCTGGGGGACCGGGTCCGCTGCGGGTCGGACTGCCCGGTTACGGCCGGCGCACGACGCACCCGTTCCCGTTCTCGGATCAGTACACGCTGCGACGGACTCTCGGCGTACCCGTGACGACCCGGCTCTGCTTCGACTCGGCCGCGCTGACCGCGGCGGTCTTCGCGCTGCGGCGCGGGCCGGCCCTGCGGCTGCTGCGCCGCCCGGGGGTGGCCGGTGCGGTCAGCGCCGCGATGGCCCGGCTCCGGCTCGGCTCGGACGGCTTCGCCGTGCGGGCCACCGCCCGGGCCGCCGACGGCCGGCTCGCGGCGTACGCGTTGACCGGTCGGGGCGAGGCCCGGGTGACCGGGGTGGTTGCCGCGCTGGTGGCGCGGCACCTGCACGGTGGCGGCGCGCCGGCCGGGGTCCGACACCTCGACCAGTTCCTCGATCCGGCCGCCTTCTTCGCGCAGCTCGGCGAATACGGCGTCGGGCAGCACGAGCTGCCGGCCGGGACCGACCACCGCCGGAACCCGATGTCCGGCTCCGGTTAGCTTTCTCGACGTCGCTGGTGTAGCCCGGTTTCGGATCGGGTACCGGGCACGCCAGGCGTCGGCGGAAACCACGTCGACAACGGACCCGAAGGGGGCGTCCGGGTGGGCGCGGTCAAGGATGTGCTGCGGCGGCCGTTCGGCCATTTCGCTGAACGGAGCCTGCTCGGCCTGGCCCTGGTCGCCGGTGCCGGCGTCGGCTTCGGCCTGCTCATGCTGCTGGTACGGGCCCAATGGGGACCGTTGTACGACGCCGACCACGGGACGGCGGTCTGGTTCAACGACCTGGTCGCACCCCACGGTCCGCTGGTGACGGTGCTGCGGGCGATCACCGACCTGGGCGGGCGCAGCATCCTGATCTGGCTGGTCACCGTGGCGGTGGTCGGCCTGCTGATCCGGCGTCAGGGCCGGCTCGCCGCGTACCTGATCGTCACCGGCGCCGGGGCGCTGCTGCTGGATCCGTCGCTGAAGGCGATCGTCGGCCGGTTGCGGCCGGTGGTGGACGTGTCGCTGGCGCACTACGCCGGGGACAGCTTCCCGAGCGGCCACGCACTCGGCTCCACGGTCGCCTACGGCGCCGTGCTGCTGGTGTTCCTGCCGGCGATGCGGCCGCGCTGGCGCGGCCCGGCGATCGGTCTGGTGGTCGGGCTGGTGTTCGCGGTCGGGCTGACCCGGATCGCGCTCGGCGTCCACTTCGTCTCCGACGTGATCGGCGGTTGGCTGCTCGGGCTGGTCTGGCTCGGGGTGACCGGCTACGCCTTCCGGCTCTGGCGCCGGGAACGCGGCCGTCCGGAGTCCTCGCTGCGCGAGGGGCTGGAGCCGGAGGCGCGCCAGGACCTGCGGCTGGCCCCCGACGAGGAGCACCTGCTGCCGCATCCCAGGGCCGCCGTGGCCGAACTGCTCACCGGCTGGGTGCTCGTCTTCGGTGCCCTGTACGGGTTCGGGATGCTGGTCAGCTACCACGTCGAGGGCAGCTTCGTGGACACCCTGGACACCGTGGTACCGCAGTGGTTCAACGAGCGGCGCACCGACGGCTGGAACGAGGTGAGCTGGTGGGCCAGCAAGGCCGGCGACACCCACGCCATCCTGATGATCAGCATGGTCTTCTGCCCGCTGGTGCTGGCGATCTGGCGCCGCTGGCGTCCGGTGCTCTTCGTCGCCCTGACCATGTTCGGCGAGCTGAGCCTCTTCCTGGCCTCCGCCGCCGCCGTCGACCGCCCCCGGCCGGACGTGCCCAACCTGGACGGCCCGATGCCCACCTCGTCGTTCCCGTCCGGGCACATCGCGGCCACCACGTGCCTGTGGGTCGCGATCGCCGTCGTGGTGATGCCCCGCTCCGACCGCTGGTGGCGCTGGCTCTCCGTGGTCGCGGCGGTGGTCATGCCGACCGTGGTGGCGCTGTCCCGGATCTACCGGGGAATGCACCACCCGAGCGACTTCGCCGGGGCGATCCTGCTGACCGCCGCCTGGATCGGTCTGCTCTACTGGGTGGTGCGACCGAACGCCGACGTGTACGAGGGCAACCAGCCCAGCATCGAGTCCGAGGACGTCGACACCCTCGACGACGAGCTGGTCCGGGCCACCGGCGAACCGGCCCCGGATGCCGGTGAACCGGTCCGGGTCACCGGCGAGCCGGTCGGTGGGCGCGGCTGACCCTCTTCGGGCGGGCGGACGGAGACCACCGTGCTGCGGGTGATGACCTACAACATCTTGAACGGTGGGGTCGACCGCCGAGCCGGGTCGGAAACCGACCGGCTGGACCTGCTGGCACGGGTGATTCGCGACCAGCAACCTGATCTCCTCGCCCTGCAGGAGCTGCGTGACTTCCACCGGGACGGCCGCCTCGCCCGGTTCGCCGAGCGGGTCGGCATGCGCGGTCGGCTGGCCCGCTCGTGGCTGGGGCAGCCGGTGGCGGTGCTGGTCCGCCCGTCGGCCCGGGTGATCTCCGCCCGCCCGGTCCGCCGGCCGTTCCACCATGCGGCCCTGCGGCTGGTGGTCGGGACGGATCGTGGGCCGCTCACCGTGGTCGGCACGCATCTGCGGCCGTACTCCGGCGGCTGGCGCCGGTGGGAGGCCGGCTGGCTGGCCGCGGCCGGCGGTCCGGCCGGTCGACTCGCGTTGCTGCTCGGCGACCTGAACTCGCTGGCCCCGGCCGCTGGCGACGGCCCGGTCCCAGCTGCCGGGGAGACGCCGGCGGCGGCCCGTGATCAGGCCGAGCGGGTACACCGGCTGGCGCCGGCGTACCGGACCCGGCACCTGCGCGCGGACGGGGTGACCGTGGACACCCGGGCGATCGCCACCCTGTACGACGCCGGGTTCGTCGATCTGTTCCGGCGGGCCGGTGACGGGGGAGCGGGGCTGACGGTGCCGACCCGGCTGGGCGGGGCCGAGTTCTCCGCCGGCCTGCGGGTCGACTACATCCTGGGTACGCCGGCCGTCGCCGAGCGCACCCGCAGTTGCCAGGTGGTTCGCGACGGCGGAGCCGACCGCGCCTCGGACCACTACCCGCTGGTCGCCGAGCTGGACCTGTCGCTCTGACCGACCACCGAACGGGCCAGCCGGTCCACCCGCCGCAGGGCCTCGGGGAGCCGGTGCTGGCCGGCCATCCGGCCGACCAGGGCGGCGGCGTCGTCGTCGGGCAGCCCGGCGGCGGTGACGTGCAGCGGGCGGTCGGACCCGCCGCGGCGTACCTCGATCGCGTGGGTGGCGCTGCGGAACGCGGTCTTGGCCACCCCGATGACCGGGACGCCGGTCTCGGCGTGCAGGTGGGCGCCGAGGCCGGGCCGGCCGTCGGGGGAGAGGTCCACGTAGCCGTCGACGACGAGCAGGTCGACCGGCGCGGCGAGTCGGAGCACGGCCCGGATGGCCGGCAGTTCCCGGGTGAAGAACGCCCCCGGCCGGTACGGCTCGACCCGGTCCAGCCACGCGACGTGCTCGGCGAGCACGTCGGCGAACCGGTCGTCCGGGCTGATCAGCAGCGCCGCCCGCGCCCCTCCGTCGGGCGGGTAGTGCACGTCGACCGCGCCGAGGCGGCGCCAAGCCTGTTCGCTCACGGTCGTCAGTGTCCCCGCTGCGGCGCGGCCGGACCGGCCCGGGGCGAGCTGGCGGTTCCGGGGGGCTGGGGTCGCCCGGGATGGTCAGCGCAGCACGATGTTTACCAGTACCGTCAGCGCGATCGAGGCGATGATCGAGAACGCGATCATCAGCAGGCAGCCGAGCCCGCCGCCGAGTGGTCGGATCTCCACGCCACCGAACCGCATCCGGACCAGCCCTCTCCGTCGTTCGTTCGTCGCCGGGCAGCCTCCCTGCCCGCGGTTGCTCGATACCCCGGTGGCGGCCGACGAATCGCGGCACCCGTCGCCCGGTCGACGCGGCCCGGGTTCGCAAATATAGTGATGTCCTTGACTATCCGCCGGTTAGAGGGGTAGCGTGAGGGGTCTTAACCGGTTAAGAAACGACCGGTGAAAGCATCCTTGTGGTGGGGATGACGGCACCCGCGGCGGCCCGGCTCCAGCCCGGCCGCCCGGGCGCCGGCCCACAGTTCCTTTCGTTCAGGGCCAACTTAACCGGTTGCGTGAAGTGCGGTAGACGCCTACCCTGATCGATGCGCCGCGGGAAGCCGGTCGGTAACTGTCGGGCTGCAGTTGCCGAAACCCTCACGTCTCTCCCCGTCCTGGGGGCTCTTCCTGAGGTAGGTCATGAGAACACGAATTTCCATCGCCCTCGCGGCACTGTTCGCCCTCCTGCTGTCCGGCCTGGTCTTCGTACAGCCGGCACACGCGGCGGTCGGACTGCGGATCAGCGACGGCCGGATCGTCGAGGCGAACGGCAGTCCATTCATCATGCGCGGGGTCAGCCACGCCCACACCTGGTACCCGTCCCAGACGAATTCGTTCCGGGACATCAAGTCGCTCGGCGCCAACACCGTCCGAGTGGTGCTCAGCAGCGGTCACCGCTGGACCCAGAACAGCGCGAGCGACGTGGCGAACGTCGTCTCGCTCTGCAAGCAGAACCGGTTGATCTGCGTCCTGGAGGTGCACGACACCACCGGGTACGGCGAGGAGGGCGCGGCGGCGACGCTGGCCCAGGCGGTCGACTACTGGATCAGCATCCGCAGCGCCATCGCCGGCCAGGAGAACTACATCGTCCTCAACATCGGCAACGAACCGTTCGGCAACAACGAGACCGTCAGCGCCACCTGGCCCACCGCGACCTCGAACGCGATCACCCGGCTCCGCAACGCCGGCTTCGAACACCTGATCATGGTCGACGCGCCGATGTGGGGGCAGGACTGGCGCTTCATCATGCGCGACAACGCCCAGTCGGTCTTCAACAGCGACCCGGCCCGCAACACCGTCTTCTCCATCCACATGTACGGCGTCTTCGACACCGCCGCCGAGATCACCGACTACCTGGGCCGGTTCCGCGGCGCGAACCTGCCCATCGTGGTCGGCGAGTTCGGCCACAACCACTCCGACGGCAACCCGGACGAGGACACCATCATGTCCTACACCCAGGCCAACGGGATCGGCTACATCGGCTGGTCCTGGAGCGGCAACAGCGGTGGGGTGGAGTACCTGGACATGGTCAGCAACTTCAACGTCAACAGCATCACCTCGTGGGGGACCCGGATCTTCAACGGTGCCAACGGCATCCGGCAGACCGCCCGCGAGGCGACCATCTACGGCGCCGGCCCGACCACCCCGCCGCCCCCGACCACGACACCGCCGCCCACCACCACGCCGCCGCCCACCACGACACCGCCGCCCACCACCACGCCGCCGCCGACCACCACGCCGCCGCCCGGGACCCGGTCCTGCAGCGCCACCTACTCGGTCACCGGGCATTGGCAGGGCGGCTTCCAGGGCGAGGTGCGGGTGACCGCCGGCAGCCAGGCGATCAGCGGCTGGCGGGTCACCTGGACGTTCGGCAACGGCCAGCGGGTGAACCAGGCCTGGAACGCCTCCGTCAGCAGCAGCGGCAACAGCGTCACCGCGACAAACGTCGGCTACAACGGCAACCTGGGCGCCGGCGCGAGCACCACGTTCGGCTTCATCGGCTCCTGGACGGGGACCAACAGTGCACCGTCGCTGAGCTGCACCGCCAGCTGACCGACCGACACCGACCCGGCGGGAGAAATCCGACCGGACCCTGGATCCCACCGCCGGTGGCCGGGCACGAAATTCGTGCCCGGCCACCGGCCTTTTCGAAAGCTCCCGACCGGGCGACTCGACAGAAGCGAATTCCTGTCGCAATATCCCGACCCATTCGCGAATCCTGGGGCCTTTCACGTTTGTCGGTGCGCGGCATAGGCGGAGTGCTGGGTAGGTTCAGGAATCTATCCGACAGGTCCGGGCGGGACGGATCCCGTTCGCGGTCCTTCCGTTCCCGTATTCGGAGTCCTACAGTGAGCGACGCGAGCGGTCGAGCGTTGTCGAGATTTCGGAGGAATTGATCAGTCGAATCGGTTTCCGGTCGATCAACCGGTAAAGCGAATCGGTGATCCGATCCCTCGAAATTCACAAACGTTCGGGCGGATCAGGACCGAGAAAGGACCACAATGAACACTCGAAGAACACCGGCCGGGGTCGCCGTACTGATGCTGGTGGCCACGCTGATCGCGGCGGCAGCCCTGACCGTGACAGCCGGTCCGGCCAGCGCGGCGAAGCCGGCCCGCAACCCGGACAGCTCGGTGACCAGCGACGGGTCCCGGGTACTCGTCGCCACCCGGGCCGACGTGCGGGGACAGTCCGGCTCCACGGGTACCGGGATTCCGGTGAACGCGACCCAGACCGCCCCGAGCGGACCGTCGGACACCGCCGCCGGCATCGGCATCGAATCGATCTTCGGCCCGGACGACCGGATCCGGATCTCGCCGGCCACCTCGTTCCCGGCCCGCGCGGTCGTCCAGATCACCCGCAACGGCGCCGCGCACTGCACCGGTTGGCTGTACGGCCCGGACATCGTCGCGACGGCCGGCCACTGCGTGCACAGCGGCGGCAGTGGCGGCGCCTGGTACACCGGGCAACTCACCATCTGGCCTGGTCGGGACGGCGCCTCCGCCCCGTACGGCTCGTGTACCGCCCGGCGGCTCTACTCGGTGACCGGGTGGACCGTCAGCGGCCTGGAGGATCACGACTACGGCGCGATCAAGCTGAACTGCACGGTCGGCAACAGCACCGGCTGGTTCGGCTACTGGTGGCAGTCGGCGAGCCTGGCCGGCACCAGCACGTTGATCAACGGCTACCCCGGTGACAAACCGTTCGGCCAGCACTGGCGGGGCGACAGCGTCGCCCGCACCGTCGCGGTCAGCCAGACGAACCAGATCTTCTACAGCAACGACACCATTGGCGGGATGAGCGGCAGCCCCATCTACCAGTACCGGGGGGCAGGCAGCGCGTTCTGCGCGGGCTACTGCTCGATGGGCATCCACGCGTACGGCTTCCCGCACCTGCTCTTCCCGCACAACACCTACAACCACGGGACCCGGATCACCGAGGCCCGGTTCAACAACATGCAGGCCTGGCGCGCCGCGCCCTGACCGACGGGGGATCGGCCTGGGTCGGGCCCGGACCGGCCCGACCCAGGCCATCGGTTACCGCCAGGTTTCAGACCGGCCAGGTGCCGGGTACGGGAGGCCACCGGCCAATCGTGGGAGGTCCCCGATGACGCAGACCGCCGCCGACCGCTTTCCGACCCGGCACGTGCCGGCCCCCGCCGTCCGGGACATGCCGGAGCCGCCCCGATCCGCAGGGCGGATCATCGGGCCCGGCATCATCGCCGCCGGCGTCGGCCTGGCCTCCGGCGAGTTCATCCTCTACCCCTACATCGCCTCCCAGGTGGGCCTCATCTTCCTCTGGGCGGCGGCCGTCGGCATCGTCACCCAGTGGTTCCTCAACATGGAGATCGAGCGGTACACCCTCGCCACCGGCGAAACCGCGCTCACCGGCTTCTCGCGGTTCTGGCGGCACTGGGGACTGGTCTTCGCGATCATGGTGTACTTCGCCAACCTCTGGCCCGGCTGGGCGTCCAGCTCGGCAACCATGATCACCTACCTGTTCGGTGGCGACGCGACCTGGATCGCCGTCGGCATCCTGCTGCTGATCGGGGTGATCCTCACCCTGGCCCCGGTCGTCTACACCGCCCTGGAGCGGATCGAGTTCGCCAAGGTCGCCCTGGTCATCCTCTTCATAGCGGTCGCCGTCGCGTTCGCCATCTCCGCCGAGACCTGGGGTGAGCTGCCCCGGGCGGTGACCGCGCCGGAGTTCCCGATGGAACTGGGCTTCGCCCTGATGCTCTCGGCGCTGGTGTTCGCCGGCGCCGGCGGCGGCCAGAACCTGGTGCAGTCCAACTGGATCCGGGACAAGGGCTTCGGCATGGGCCGGTACGTGCCCCGGCTGGTCAGCCCGGTCACCGGCCGGGAGGAGGCCGCCCCGGACACGACCGGCTTCGTCTTCGAGCCGACCGAGGAGAACCTGGCCCGCTGGCGGCGCTGGTGGAAGGTCGCCAACCAGGAGCAGCTCGCCACCTTCGTCCTGGTCTCCTTCACGACGATTGTGCTGATGTCGATGCTCGCGTACTCCACCGTCTACGGCGTGCCGGGGCTGGC
This sequence comes from Solwaraspora sp. WMMD1047, assembly GCF_029626155.1. Classification (NCBI taxonomy): domain Bacteria; kingdom Bacillati; phylum Actinomycetota; class Actinomycetes; order Micromonosporales; family Micromonosporaceae; genus Solwaraspora; species Solwaraspora sp. WMMD1047. Next base: position 2,766,020 of record NZ_JARUBL010000001.1, read on the forward strand.
CAACAGCGTGGACTTCCTGGAGGTCGAGGGAAACCGGCTCAAGGAGCTGGTCGGTCCGTGGTTCGGCACCCTGTTCTGGGTGATCGGGGCGCTGTCGCTGTTCGCCGCCGCGGTGGGCATCGTCGACTACACCAGCCGGCTGGCCGCCGACGTGCTGAAGACGTCGTACCTGCGCCGGGCATCGGAGAGCAAGATCTACTTCGCGCTGGTGTGGGGCCTGGTGGTGATCGGCTGCCTGATCCTGCTGGCCGGCTTCAGCCAGCCGCTGCCACTGCTGGTGATCTCGGCCTGCGTCGGCGGCCTGATGATGTTCATCTACGCGATCCTTCTGCTGGTGGTCAACCGGCGGGTGCTGCCCGCCCCGATCCGCCCCCGCTCCTACCGGGTCGCGGCGCTGATCTGGGCGGTGCTGCTGTTCGGCGTCTTCTCCGTGCTGACCATCTGGCAGCAGGGTGAGACCCTGCTGGAGTGGCTGCGCTGACCCGGCGGCAGCGGGGGCCGGGCAGGCCCCGGCAGAGGCCGGTCCCGGCAACGGCAGGGGGCCGGCAGCGAACGGCAGGCCCGGCGGTTGAGCGGCGGCATGCCCATCGTCAGTGGGTGTGCCGGCGGCGACGCACGGCTAACCGTTCCGCCTGCAGCCGGATCCGCTCCGGGTCGAATCCGGCCGGAGCTGGTGCGCCGCGCACCAGGGCGTCGACGAGCGGGGCGTACCGCTGCGCGAGCCTGGCCCGGGCCGGACCGTGCCGGACGTCGCCCCTGATGCGCACCGGCCACCATCCCGATGGCGGAGAGCCAGTGGCCGGCGTAGCCGCGGCCGACGTGCCGGTGGTCGGTGGATCGGCGGTTGGCGTACCGGTGGCTGGCGTGTCGTTGGTCGGCCGGGCGCCGACGATCCCCCGGATCCGGGCCAGCGCGTCGTTCAGCACCCGGTCGGCGGGGTAGTCGCCGTCCCACTCCAGCAGCACCCCAGGCGGTCGGGCCAGTGCGCGGAGCCGGCCGAGCAGCCGGTAGATCTCCTCCGACGGTGCCCGGGTGTGCGTGTCGTGCCAGATCCCGTCCCGGCTGTATCCGCCCGCGACGTGCACGTAAGCCAACGCGTCGAGCGGCAGCCGGGCCAGCGTGGCGAGCGGGTCGACGCCCTGGTTCACCCCGTTGGTGTGCAGGTTCGCCACGTCGACGAGCAGCCGCACCCCGGTCCGCTCGACGAGTGCGGTCAGGAACTCGCCGTCGGTCAGCTCATCGCCGGGCCAGCCGAAGAGGGCGGCCACGTTCTCCAGCGCCAACGGCACCGGCAGCGCGGCCTGCGCGAGCCGTACATTGTCGACCAGGACGTCGAGGCTGTCCCGGGTCCGGGGGACGGGCAGCAGGTGCCCGGCCTCGACCCGCCCGGCGCGGACCATCGCGACGTGCTCACTCACCAGCGGCGCCCCGAGCGCCCGGGCGCACTCGGCGAGATGAGCCAGCCGCCGCCGGTCGGGCGGCTCCGCGCCGCCCAGCCCGAGACCGACCCCGTGCGGAATCACCGTCACCCCGCGCTCGCGCAGCAGGCGCAGCGACGCCGGCAGCCGGCGGGGCCGCAGGTTCTCGGCGATCACCTCGACGAAGTCCACCCCCGGGAGCCGCTCGACGGTCAGGTCGATCTCGGGCCGCCAGCCGATGCCCACGCCGAGCATCACCTCACCCCCCGCATCCGCAGCCGCCGCCCCCGCACCCGCCGCACCCGCCGCCGCAGCCGCCCCCTGATCCGGTCTCGTTCTCCGCTTCGGCCAGGGCCTCAGCGACGGCCGGGTCGCCGAGCGCGACCAGCCCGCAGAGCCCGACCGCCACCCCGACCGAAGCGGCCGCGGCCGGCGTCCGGGTGCGGCGCAGCTCGCCCGCCCAGCGGTGCAGCTCGCCGTCGACCACCGGCGGCAGCCGGTCACCGGGCAAGGTCCGGTCGTTCCAGCTTCTGGGCACACCGATCGCGGCCACCGCCCGCAACCCGGCCTGGAAGCTGCGGATACCCACGGCGGCGGTCACCGCGCTGACCGCCAGCCCCACCGCCACGCCCGCGCCGCCCGTCGCCGGCGGCCCCGCGAGCAGAAACATCACCACGGGTACGACCACAGCCGCGATGGAGATGCCCAGGTGGACCGCCAATTGCGTGTACGCCGGGGTCAACGTCTCGCGGGGAACCAGCAGCATCCGGCTCACCAGGCGCCGCCGCAGTCCGGTGACGGCGGACGCGCCGACCGTCCGCTTACGCAGTTCGCGCGCCGGCCTCCCGTGCGACGAGCCGGCCAGCGCGTCGTACACGGTCCGCTCCACCGGATCGACCGGCGCCGCCGCCCCCTCGACGACGCTGAGCTGGCCGGCCCGCGACACCCGCACCCTCCCGGCACTGTGCAGCACCGCGAAGGCGGTGTCGACGGCGTGCCCGGCCCCGCCGCGCAGATAGGCCAGCTCGTACGGACCCAGGTCGGCAAGTGTCCGGGCCGCACCCTCCCGGGTCCACCGGGTGGTCCCGGTCTCGGGCAACCAGCCGGTACCGGTGACGGCGGCCCGGGTAAGCGCCACCAACCCCACGAAGACGACGGCGACGAACAGGTACGCCACCGCGCCCAGCTCCAGTCCGCCGATCACCGGTCACCCCTCTCGCCCGGTCCGATTCGGACACCGCCACACCTCCAGATGTAGCACCGCCCGCCAACCGGCCTGCCGGCCTCAGGGCAACCAGGGATCAGCTCGCCAC